>CAIUTG010000033.1 GCA_903902035.1 uncultured Curvibacter sp.
GGGGTGACCAAGCCGTTGGTGGCCAATTCATCCCAGGTGTTGCCCAGGCCGGCGGCTTTGGCGACCCACAAGACGGTTTGCAGGTCGCGCAGCCCCCCTGGGGATTCCTTGCAGTTGGGTTCCAGCGCGTAGGGGGTGTTTTCAAACTTGGTGTGGCGTTGCCGCATTTCCAAGGATTTGGCCGTGAAAAAGGCCGCTGGGTTCATGGCTTTGCTGAAACGGGTTTGAAAATGCGCAAACAGGGCCACGCTGCCGCACAGGTGGCGCGCCTCCAGCAAGGCGGTTTGCACCGTCACGTCTTTGTCGGCTTCCTCAATGCATTCAGACACCGTGCGCACACTGGAGCCAATTTCCAGGCCCACATCCCAGCACTGGCCAATGAAGGTCTCAATGCTTTGACGAAGGGGGGTGTCCTGCGTCAAATCCAAACCATCGGGCAACAAAATCAGCACATCCACGTCCGAGTGCGGCTGCAATTCGCCCCGGCCAAAACCACCCACCGCAAGCAAGGCCACCTGGGCGGGCAGCGCCAGTTGGCCCCAGAGGGTATGCAAGACCCCATCCACCAGTTTGGCCAGGGCATTCATCGTGCTTTGGATGCCGCGTGTGGACGCGCTGGCTTGGCTGAGTGACGCCAGCTTTTGCGCTTTGTGCTGGCGGTATTCGGTGCGCAGGGTGTCGAGCTGGATCATGGGTGGGGACTGGGTGGGTCAGGTTTTCACCGAGGTGATGAAGGCGGGGGGCGGGGGACTTCCCGCCGACAGGGTCAAGACCTCATAGCCGGTTTCGGTCACCAACACCGTGTGTTCCCATTGGGCCGACAGGCTGTGGTCTTTGGTGACGATGGTCCAGCCGTCGTTGCCAAGTTCCTTGATTTCTTTGCGGCCCGCGTTGATCATGGGCTCGATGGTAAAGGTCATGCCGGGTTTGAGCACCTCCAGTGTGCCCGGACGGCCGTAGTGCAGGACTTGCGGGTCTTCATGGAATTTTTTGCCAATGCCATGACCGCAAAACTCGCGCACCACGGAATAGCCATGGCCTTCGGCAAATTTTTGAATGGCGTGCCCCACATCGCCCAAATGGGCACCGGGTTTGACCTGCTGAATGCCAATCCACATGGCGTCGTAGGTGATGGCGCACAAGCGCTTGGCCGCGATCGAGGTTTCGCCAATCAGGTACATGCGGCTGTTGTCGCCATACCAACCTTCCGGCGTGATGACGGTCACGTCCACATTCATGATGTCGCCTTTTTTCAAGGGCTTGTCGTTGGGGATGCCGTGGCAGACCACATGGTTGAGGGAGGTGCACAGCGACGCCGGGTAGGGGGGATAGCCCGGTGGCTGGTAGCCCAGGGTGGCGGTGCGGGTGTTTTGCACATTGACCATATAGTCGTGTGCCTGGCGGTCCACCTCTTTGGTGGTCATGCCGACTTGGATCAGGGGGGTGAGGTAGTCCAGCACTTCGGAGGCCAGGCGGCAAGCCACGCGCATGCCTTCGATTTCTTCGGGGGTTTTGTAAGTGATGCTCATGCCCAAATTATCCCATTCGGCTCGGCCTGGCCTGAGTCGGGGCCGGTAAAATGGGGGTATTCTTTCAAATACTGGCTTGCAAAGTGACTGTGCCCACCTCCGCCTCCTCGTTTTCCTCTGTTGACCACCCCACTTTGCAACTCACGGCCTTTGAAGGCGGGCGAGCGCTGAGCGACTTCAGAGTTCAGCAGTTATTGCCTCAATTGCGGGCCATCCACCCCAAACTGTCCGGCATTCGGGCGCGCTTTGTTCATTGGGTGGCTTCGGCGCCAGATCAGGCCACTCAACAAAACAGCCAACTCGCGGCTTTGCTGACTTATGGCGAGCCATTTGACATGTCCGACCACTCCGCGGGGCCCGCTGACACGGTGTTCTGGATCAGCCCCCGTTTCGGCACGGTTTCCCCCTGGGCCTCCAAAGCCACGGACATTGCCCGCAACTGCGGCCTGGCTTTGAAGCGCGTGGAGCGTGTGACCGAATACCATTTGCAGCTTGACCAGCCCTTGCTGGGCAGTGCCCGCCTGAGCCAAGCACAATTGCTGGCGGTGGCCGATCTGGTCCACGACCGCATGACCGAGTCGGTCATGTTCCAGCGCGACGATGCGGTTCATTTGTTCACCGAATTGGTGGCTGCCCCTTTGGCCCACATTGATGTGTTGGCGGGCGGAAAAGCGGCCTTGGAACAGGCCAACACCCAGTTTGGTTTGGCCCTGGCCGAGGACGAAATCGACTATTTGCTGCATGCCTTCCAGGGCTTGCAACGCAACCCCACCGATGTGGAACTGATGATGTTCGCGCAGGCCAACAGCGAGCACTGCCGTCACAAAATCTTCAATGCCCAATTCATCATCGATGGGGTGGCCCAAGAAAAAAGCCTGTTTGGCATGATCCGCCACACCCACGCGCTGGCCCCGCAGCACACGGTGGTGGCCTATTCGGACAATGCCTCCATCATGGAAGGCCACGAGGTGGAGCGCTTGGTGGCGCGGGCCTTGCCCCCCCAGCAAGCGGCCCAGGGCGCGCCCCGCTATGACAAACAAACCGGCGTCAACCAGGTGTTGATGAAGGTGGAAACCCACAACCACCCCACGGCCATTTCGCCTTTCCCCGGTGCGGCGACGGGTGCTGGCGGTGAGATTCGGGACGAAGGGGCGACCGGTCGAGGCTCCAAACCCAAAGCGGGTTTGACGGGGTTCACCGTTTCCAAGCTGGTGTTTGACGGTGAACAAACCACCGATTTTGGCAAGCCCGCCCACATTGCCAGCCCCTTGCAAATCATGATCGAAGGGCCCTTGGGTGGTGCGGCATTCAACAATGAGTTTGGCCGCCCCAATTTGACCGGCTATTTCCGCGAATACGAGCAAACCGTCACTTCCGATGTGGACAGCGTGCGCCGGGGCTACCACAAGCCCATCATGATTGCCGGGGGGCTGGGCGTGATCGATGCGGGTCTGACCCACAAGATTCAATTCCCGGCCGGCACTTTGTTGATTCAACTGGGCGGTCCCGGCATGCGCATCGGCATGGGGGGCGGCGCGGCCAGTTCCATGGCAACGGGGCAGAACGCCGCCAAACTTGACTTTGATTCGGTCCAACGGGGCAACCCCGAAATCGAACGTCGTGCCCAAGAAGTCATCAACCATTGCTGGGCGCAAGGCGCGCAAAACCCGATCTTGGCCATCCACGATGTGGGTGCCGGGGGCTTGTCCAACGCCTTTCCCGAACTGACCAACGATGCGGGTCGGGGTGCGCGCTTTGATTTGAGTCAGGTGCCCCTTGAAGAATCGGGTCTGGCGCCCAAGGAAATCTGGAGCAATGAAAGCCAGGAGCGCTATGTCCTGGCCATCGCGCCCGAGTCCTTGCCGCAGTTCCAGGCTTTTTGCGAGCGTGAGCGCTGCCCCTTTGCGGTGGTCGGCGTGGCCACTGAAGCCCCCCAGTTGGTGGTGGCCGACAGCCGTGAAGGCGTCCAAGCCGACAACACGCACCCGGTGGACATGCCCATGAACGTGCTCTTGGGCAAGCCCCCCAAAATGCTGCGCGATGTGCAGTCGATCCAGCGCCAATTCAAAGCTTTGGACCTCACGGGCCTGAGCCTGCAACAAGCGGCCATCGAGGTCTTGGCCCATCCCACCGTCGCCAGCAAGCGCTTTTTGATCACCATCGGCGACCGCACCGTCGGTGGCCTGACCCACCGCGACCAAATGGTCGGCCCCTGGCAGGTGCCGGTGGCCGATTGCGCCGTCACGTTGGCCGACTACCAAGGCTTTGCGGGCGAGGCCATGAGCCTGGGTGAACGCACGCCTTTGGCGGCCCTGGACGCTGCCGCCTCGGGTCGCATGGCGGTGGCCGAGGCCATCACCAACCTGCTGGCCGCTCCGTTCGAGCTGCCCCGGGTCAAACTCTCGGCCAACTGGATGGCCGCTTGTGGCGAGGCCGGTGAAGACGCGGCTTTGTATGAAACCGTCAAAGCCGTGGGCATGGAACTGTGCCCCGCTTTGGGCATTTCCATCCCGGTGGGCAAGGACAGCCTGTCCATGCGCACCCAATGGACCGATGCCGGTGGCGAAAAGAAGAAAGTCACTTCGCCCGTCAGCCTCATCGTCACCGCCTTCGCGTCGCTGGCCGATGTGCGCGGCACCCTGACCCCGCAACTCAACGCCGTTGAGCCCGACACCTCGCTGATCCTGATTGACCTCGGTCACGGTCAAATGCGCATGGGCGGCGCCATTTTGGCCCAGGTGTTGGAGCAAACCGGCGACCGCGTGCCCGATTTGGACGATGCGCAAGACCTGAAAAACCTGGTGTCGGCCATCAACGCCTTGCGCGCGCAAGGCCAAATCCTGGCCTACCACGACCGCAGCGACGGTGGTTTGTTTGCCAGCGTGGCCGAAATGGCCTTTGCGGGTCATGTCGGTGTGAGCCTGAATGTGGATTTGTTGGTCACCGAGGGCGATGGCATCAGCGACAGTCGGGCCGATGTGGGGGACAGTAAAAACTGGGCCACTCAGGTGAGCGCCCGCCGTGATGAACTGACCCTCAAAGCCCTCTTCAACGAGGAGCTGGGGGCGGTCATCCAGGTGCGCACTGCGGACCGGGCTGCGGTCATGCAAGTCTTGCGCGAGCATGGCTTGAGCCGCCACAGCCACGTCATTGGCAAAACCCGCCCGGCCACGTCCGCCGTGCCTGCGGGCGTCCATGAGCTTCAAGTTTGGCGCGACGCCAAATGTGTCTTCAGCGCCAGCCTGTTCGACCTGCACCAGGTCTGGGACGCGGTGAGCTGGAAAATCAACCGCCTGCGCGACAACCCGGCCTGTGCCGATGCCGAACACTCGGCGGCTGGGGCACCCCATGACCCAGGGCTGCATGTCAAGCTCAGTTTTGACCCCGCTGCGGCCCAAGCCCCGGCGCTGGCCTTGAGCCGGCCCAAGGTCGCGATTCTGCGCGAACAGGGCGTCAACTCGCACGTGGAAATGGCTTATGCCTTTACCGAAGCGGGCTTTGATGCCTACGATGTGCACATGACCGACCTGCAATCGGGGCGTGCCCAACTGGCCGACTTCCGAGGCGTCGTGGCCTGTGGCGGTTTCAGCTACGGCGACACCCTGGGGGCTGGCATCGGCTGGGCCCGCAGCATCACCTTCAACTCGGCTTTGTCGGATCAGTTCAAGGGCTTTTTTGCCCGTCAGGACACCTTTGGCTTGGGCGTGTGCAATGGTTGCCAGATGTTTGCCGAACTGGCCGACATCATTCCGGGGGCCGAAGCCTGGCCGCGCTTCACCACCAACCAAAGCGAACGCTTTGAAGCCCGTTTGTCCTTGGTGGAGGTGCTGGAGTCCCCCAGCCTGTTCTTGCAAGGCATGGCAGGCAGTCGCTTGCCGATTGCCGTGGCGCACGGCGAAGGCTTTGCCAACTTCAACGCCCGTGGCAACCCGGCCAAGGCGATTGCCGCGATGCGGTTTGTGGACCACTTTGGGGCGGCCACTGAGGCCTATCCATTCAATCCGAACGGCAGCCCGGGCGGGTTGACGGCGGTCACCACCGCAGACGGCCGTTTCACCGCGATGATGCCGCACCCCGAGCGGGTCTTTCGCAACCTTCAGATGAGCTGGACCTCGGGCGACCCCAGCGCCTGGAGCCCCTGGATGCAGATCTGGCGCAACGCCCGTCGTTGGCTTGATTGACAAGTAAGACTTGCAACAAAGGGTGATAACCCTCGGGTTTTGATTGACCTGGAGAACGGCGTTCAAGACACTCGGTTCCTTCCATACAAGAAGGAACTTTTTCAATGTCCGTGTCAGAAACTTTTAAGCCTGTTTTTAAATCCTTGCTAACCCGACCGGGGGGTTGGAGCGCCGCTTTGGCGTTGACGGCCCTGCTGGGGGCTTGTGCTTCAACCCCCA
>CAIUTG010000034.1 GCA_903902035.1 uncultured Curvibacter sp.
CACAGAAACCGCCATCGGGTCGGGCTGAGGCGGGTCATCGAAGCCCACATCGAACGCCTCACGCACCCAATCCAACAGTTCGGGCACCGGCATGACCACCGGGTGCAGCACGGTCGATTTGTTTTCCACCTTGGGCATCAGCACCACCCGGTTCACCAGGTTGGAGATGTCTTTGATCGAGGCTTTGGATGTTTTTGTCTGCAGGCAGCCAACTGCTGGCATAACTCAACACACTCAAGGGCGTGCTGACTTCGTGCGCCAACATCATCACAAAGCGCTGCTGGGTATTGCGCAGTGCCCGCTCTTGCTGCGCTTCGGTTCTGGCCAGGGCTTCACGCTGCATCAAAACCCGGGAACGGTGTTCCACACTCAAAATCAAGATAAAGCCATTGATACAAAAATAAAACGGCTGTATGGGCAAGCCGGCCAACCGAGCAGGCAACACACCAATCAAGGCGAGGTTGATGGACCAGGCAATCAAAAACAAAATCCCATACAAAACCAAGCTGGTTTTTTTGTCCAGTTCCAGGGCTTGGTCTGGCGTGTCCTTGTTATGAGGGACAGAAAGAATTTGCAGCAGGTACAAAATGGGGGCCAAAACAATGGGCAATGCGTTGATGTTCATGGCCAAAGTGACCTGCCCCACCGCAAACAACACCAACTGCACCGGATAAAACAAACAAAGCAACAGCAGAATTTTGATGTAAATGGATTGGGGACGCTGCCCCAAAAAGAGGCCCACGTTGAACAAAATATTCACGGGCACGATGGTGATCAACAAAAAATAATTCAAACTCCCCACCAAGCTCTCGCCCCATTCAGCGCTGCACCAAACCCTGAAATAGCCCCAAAACGACAAACCAAAAACCAGGCCCACCAGGTTGTTGATGACCAAACCCGCAATGACCTTGTTGCGCCGTGCAACCCAAATCCAGAAAGCAAACAAGACATTCACCAGCAGCAGCCCCACCCCAATGCCTTTGAATAAATCGATGTTTTGATCCTCTTTGAGGGTTTCAGGCAAGGTGGCGGCCTCAATGAACAACAACTTTTGGCTGCGTGTGGCCAAGCGAATCCAAAGGGTTCTGGGTTGCGGGCTGGCGCGCAAGCGAACATCGAAGTTCATGGGCGAAAAATCATTCACCGCCAGCCCATGGCTGGTGCCCAACAAAAATGGCGGCAAACCCGCTCGCCCAGGGTCATAGACCTGGATGTCATCCAAAAAGCCGGGGCCAAAGCGCAGCACCCATTCATCGGCGGCAGGATCGGCCCGGCCATCGCTGCCCAGCAGGACGCGCACCCAAAACACCGAGCGGGTGTAGCCCTTGCGCAAAGGCAAATCAAAAGGTTGCACCGCTTGCTGCTGGGCTTGAGCCAAGCTCAAAAGCCCTTGGGGGTCCTCCACAAAACCCGTCTCCAAAATGCGCGGCCCAGCCCATGCAGCCACCGAAAGTAGCCAGCAAGCGAAAAAAATACCGTTGATCAGGAATCGGCGCATCGCTGGGGATTTTAGAAGGGCGCCCCATGAGGGCCCCAAAACCAGTTGGTCTGGTAATTGCTCTGAGTCAACATGACCCGAAAATCAGCCCCCCAAACAACAACCCACAAAGCCCTACGCATTGTGGTGGTGGTGCCTGACTTGGAACTGCATGACCCCTCGGATGCGCATGCGTTCTCGCAAGCCGAGCGCTCTCGGGCCTTGCGCATTGGCTTGCTGGAGAGTGGCTACAACCTGGTCGCCTCCTTGCCAGCCGATGTTTTTTTGGCCGACCGCATCAGCCAGCTGCAGCCGGACTTGATCATTGTGGACGCAGAATCCGAGGCCCGTGATGCCTTGGAACATGTGGTCTTTGCCACCCGCGATGCGCGCCGGCCCATCGTGTTGTTCACCGATGACCGCGACACCAGCCATGTGCGCGATGCCGTGGCGGTGGGCGTGTCGGCTTACATCGTCGATGGCCTGGCCAGCCAACGGATTCGTCCGATCCTGGATGTGGCAATGGCCCGCTTTGAATACGAAGAGCGGCTGCGCGACGAACGCGACGATGCCCGCCATGCCCTGCATGAACGCACGGTGGTTGAACGGGCCAAGGCCTTGCTCATGGAGCGCCAGGGGCTGAGTGAAAAAG
>CAIUTG010000035.1 GCA_903902035.1 uncultured Curvibacter sp.
AAAACCTCAAAAACCACTTCGGTGAAAGTCACTGGCAGCAAAACCGCCGCCAGCAAAGCGCCCGCCAAGAAGTCGGCCCCAGCCAAGAAGGCCGTGCCCGCCAAAAAAGCAGCCGTGAAAACAGGCGTTAAAACAGCCACTAAGACCACGCCTGCCAAGAAAACCAGCGCCAAAATACCGGTGGTCAAGGTGGGCTTGTCCAAACCGGCCCGCAAACCGGCTGCCAAAAAGGCCTGATAGCCATGCGGCTCTGGGTGGTGGCGGTGGGCCAGAAAGTGCCAGACTGGGCCCAAACCGCCTGGGAGGATTACGCCAAACGCTTCCCCTTTGAAATCAAGCTGGAGCTCAAGGCCGTTAAAACCGAGCCGCGCGGCTCCAAAACGGTGGAAACCCTCTGGGCGGCTGAACGCGATCGCATTGAGGCGGTCATTCCCAAGGGCTTTCGGATCGTGGTGTTGGACGAAAAAGGCAGCCAGGTCACCACCCAGGCTTTGGCGGGCAAGCTGCGCCATTGGCAGGAAAGTGGCGACGATGTGGCCTTGGTCATTGGCGGCCCCGATGGCCTGGACCCTTCTCTCAAAGCAGCAGCCCAGGAGCGCATCCGCTTGTCTGACCTGACCCTGCCTCATGCCATGGTGCGGGTGTTGCTGGTCGAGCAGTTGTACCGAGCCTGGTCCATCAACGCCGGTCACCCCTATCACCGGGAATGAACTTCACCATGACTCCGCCTTTTTTGTACCTGGCTTCACAAAGTCCGCGCCGCCAGCAGTTGCTCGCGCAATTGGGCGTGTCCTTGCAGCTGTTGCTGCCCAATGTGGAAGGGGACATCACCGAGGACGCCGAAGCGCTGGAACAGGTGCGCCCCAATGAGCCCCCGGCTCGTTATGTGCAAAGGGTGACCGCTGCGAAGCTGAATGCGGCCATCCTGCGTTTGCATCGGCGCGCAGGGCCGACGATGCCCCTGGCGCCTATTTTGTGTTCGGACACCACGGTGGCCTTGGGGCGGGCCATTTTCGGCAAACCCGAATCCCCCGCCGATGCGGTGCGCATGCTCTCGGCGCTGAGTGGTCAGACCCACCGGGTGTTGACGGCGGTGGCGGTCGCCACCCCTGTTTTGGGCCCCGAGGGGTACCCGTTCGAGTCAAAAGCAACGTCGATGCCCCAGCCAAATGGCTGGCAAATCAGCCGGGCTTTGTCGGTCTCGCAGGTGCGGTTTTGCCCCATGTCGCGGGCACAAATTGAGGCTTATGTGGCCAGTGGCGAGCCGATGGGCAAGGCCGGGGCTTATGCCATTCAAGGGCGTGCGGCGGCCTGGGTTTCTCACTTGAGCGGCAGTTACACCGGCATCATGGGCCTGCCTTTGTTTGAAGTCGCCCAATTGCTGCGGCCTTTGGGGTTTTGCGATTAAGCTTTGCGGTTTAAGCCAAGTCTTCCCATGCATCAAGACATTCTCATCAACTGGTCGCCGCAGGAAACCCGCGTCGCGGTGATTGAGCAAGGCGCTGTGCAGGAATTGCACCTGGAGCGTCCGATGGAGCGCGGCCTGGTCAGCAATGTTTATCTGGGCAAGGTGACCCGGGTCTTGCCGGGCATGCAATCGGCTTTTGTGGACATTGGCCTGGAGCGGGCGGCTTTCTTGCATGTGGCCGATGTTTGGCAGAAACCCGCTGAAGGCGAGTTGCCCACGGCGCGGCAAAACACCACGCCCATTGAACGCCAGGTGTTCGAGGGCCAGACCTTGATGGTCCAGGTCATCAAAGACCCGATTGGCACCAAGGGGGCGCGGCTGTCCACTCAAATCAGCGTGGCTGGGCGCTTGCTGGTGTTTTTGCCGCAGGACGACCATGTGGGCGTTTCGCAAAAAATACCGCCCGCCGAACGCGATGCCTTGCGCGAACGCCTGCAAGGCCTGGTGGGGGAGAAGGCCAAAGGAGGTGGCGGCGGGTTTATTTTGCGCACCAATGGGGAAGACGCCAGTGACACCGAATTGGCGGAAGACATTGCCTACCTGAGGAAAACCTGGGCCCGCATCAAAGAGGCCTCTGTGCGTTTGCCTGCGGGCTCTTTGTTGCACCAGGATCTGAATTTATTGCAACGGGTGTTGCGAGATTTGGTGGGTGAGTCCACCCAAAGCATTCGATTGGATTCCCAAGAGCAGTTCCAAAAGCTGCTGGCCTTTGGTCAGGAATTCATGCCCTCGGCCGTGCCCAAATTGCAGCACTACAAAGGTGAGCGGCCGATTTTTGACCTGTTCAATGTGGACGAGGAAATCGCCAAAGCCCTGGGCAAGCGGGTGGACTTGAAGTCGGGCGGTTATTTGATCGTTGACCAGACCGAGGCCCTCACCACCATCGATGTGAACACGGGTGGGTTTGTGGGGGCGCGCAATTTTGACGACACCATTTTCAAAACCAATTTAGAAGCGGCCCAAGCCATTGCCCGGCAACTGCGTTTGCGCAATCTGGGGGGCATGGTGGTGGTGGACTTCATTGACATGCTGCGCCCCGATCACCGCGATGCGGTGTTGGCCGAATTTCGCAAACAGGTGGCGCGCGATCGCGTCAAAACCATGATTGGTGCGTTCTCACCCTTGGGTTTGCTGGAAATGACGCGCAAACGCACCCGCGAGTCGCTGGCGCATTTGCTGTGCGAACCTTGTCCCGCCTGCCACGGCTCAGGCCAGGTCAAAACCGCACGCAGCGTGACCTACGACATCCTGCGTGAAATTTTGCGTGAAGCGCGTCAATTCAACCCGCGCGAGTTCAGGGTGGTGGCCTCGGCCAAGGTTGTGGAGCTGTTTTTGGATGAGGAAAGTGTGCACTTGGCCGCACTGTCTGATTTCATCGGCAAGCCCATTTCCTTGCAGGCCGAAGGGGCTTTGGGGCCCGATGCTTATGACATTGTGTTGCTATGAAGGCTTATCGAATAATGCTGCTCACATTGAGAACTGGCGTCAAGATCAAGAGCAGGTCAAAAATCTAGTGCATTATAGCCAGACCCACCAGAACGAACTTGACCAAAGTGGTGTAGAAAATCAAGACTAAAACCACATACGAGGGGATCCAACTAAATCGACGATTTCCACGATTTCTAATGCCTCTGGTGTTGTCGCCGGGGAAGTAAGAAAAGTATTCTTCGTCCCTTTTCCGCTTTCTATCGTAATCAAGCTGGTCAACCCAATTCTGCTCATCCCAATTCCAGCACGGCGAATCATTAAATGAACTTGAATGTGATGAGTTGAATCCGTAATTATCATCCATACTGACACCTTTGTTGGTTATATTTTGGGGATAAGTTTATTCATTAAATTATCAAAATCACGAACCAGATCAGCAGCAGCAAAATAAAGACCATCAGTTGCGCCTGGTAGAGTTCTTCATTGCTTCTGATTGTCTCTATCGACGGCTGAATCGGGATGGTCGCTTCCTCTTTGGGTGGTTCGTTTGTTTCCTGGGGTTTGACTTCTGGTGCGGGCGGAGCGGGGGGTGGTTTTGCTTGGTTTTTGATCCGCAAATCCCTGTCCTTGCTCTGCTGTGATCCACCAAAGCTGTCTGCGCGTCCATTCAATCCGAAGTCTCTCAAGTCTGCCATTTCAGTTCACTTTTGCTCGGCCCTTCCTAGGCCTTGGTTGT
>CAIUTG010000036.1 GCA_903902035.1 uncultured Curvibacter sp.
GCACACCCACACCCGGGCTGGGGTCGGTGTGAGTGCTCAAAAGCAGGGGCTCTTGCCCATCAGCCAGCAGTCCACCCTGGTTTTGGGCTCGCTGGCCTACCACGACTACGAAGGCATTGCGATTCGGGACGATGAAAAAGTCAGACTCCAAGCCAACTTGGGCAACGCCAATTTTTTGATGTTGCGCAACCATGGCCTGCTGACGGTGGGCAAAACCATTGCCGATGCTTTTTTGGCCATGTACGTGCTGGAGAGCGCCTGCAAAATCCAGGTCGATGCGCTGGCCGGGGGCCAAGAACTGACCCAGGTCAACCCGCGCATCCTGGAGGGCGTGGCCCACGCCATGAAAGTGCAATCGAACGGCCAAGGCGGCCTGTTTGCCTGGCCGGCCCTGCTGCGCAAGGCCGACCGTCTGGACCCGTCTTATAAAGACTAAAGATCGTTTTAAAGTTGGCCCGTGACCCAGGTGGGCACCGAGGCCAAGGCCTTGGCCAGGCCCGAGGGATCGGTGCCTCCGGCCATGGCCATGTCGGGCTTGCCGCCGCCCTTGCCCCCAACTTGGCTGGCAACAAAATTGACCAACTCGCCGGCCTTCAACTTGCCAATCGTGTCGGCGGTCACGCCTGCGGCCAACTGAACTTTGCCGCCCTCCACCGCCGCCAACACGATGGCAGCCGTTTTGAGCTTGTCTTTCAGCTTGTCCATCGTGTCACGCAGGGTTTTGGCATCGGCCCCTTCCAGCAGGGCGGCCAACACTTTGACGCCCTGGATGTCCACAGCTTGAGCCATCAGCTCGTCGCCTTGAGAGGAAGCCAACTTGCCCTTGAGCGAAGTAACTTCCTTTTCCAGTGACTTGACCTGTTCCAGCACCTGAGTCAAGCGGCTTTGAAGCTCAGCGGGCGGGGTCTTCAGCGTGCCTGCGGCTTGCTGCACGGCGAATTCCAAATCTTGCAGATAGCTGAGCGCGTTGGAACCCGTCACGGCCTCGATGCGGCGCACACCCGCCGCCACGCCGCCCTCGCCCACCACCTTGAACAGGCCGATGTCGCCGGTGCGCTGCACATGGGTGCCGCCACACAACTCGCGGCTGCTGCCGATGTCGAGCACGCGCACGGTCTCGCCGTACTTCTCGCCGAACAACATCATGGCGCCGGTCTTCTGCGCCGACTCGATGTCCATCACGCGCGCCTGGGTCGGTGAATTGACCAGAATCTCGGCGTTCACACGGGCCTCGATCTCGCGGATCTGGACGTCGGTGACCGGTGCATTGTGGGCAAAGTCGAAGCGGGTGCGCTCGGCGTTGACCAGCGAGCCCTTTTGCTGCACATGGTCGCCCAGCACTTCGCGCAAGGCCTTGTGCATGAGGTGGGTGACCGAGTGGTTGCGCATGGTGGCGGCGCGCACGGCGGTGTTGACGGCCGCCGTCACGTGGTCGCCCACGGCCAGGGTGCCGGACGCCACGCTGCCGTGGTGGCCGAACACATCGGCCTTGATCTTGAGTGTGTCGCCCACGGCAAAGGTGGCCGAGCCGCTGCGAATTAAGCCTTCATCCCCCACCTGGCCGCCGCTTTCGGCGTAGAACGGGGTGGTGTCGAGCACCACCACGCCGGTCTGACCGGCCTTGAGTTCGGCCGTGGGCGTGCCGTCCACATAGAGCGCGACGATCTTGGCCGGGGCTTCGAGCTGCTCGTAGCCAACGAAGGTGTTGCCAGCGCCGGTGTAGTCCAAGGCGCGGTCCATCTTGAATTTGCCAGCGGCGCGGGCTTGCGCCTTTTGCTTGTCCATGGCCACTTTGAAGCCTTCCTCGTCCACCGCCACATCGCGCTCACGGCAGACGTCGGCCGACAGGTCGAGCGGGAAGCCGTAGGTGTCGTGCAGCTTGAAGGCGACCTCGCCGGGCAGGGGTTTTGCTGCCGTCGGCCAGGGCCGCATCCAAAATTTCCATGCCGTTGGCCAGGGTCTCAAAAAAGCGCTCTTCTTCGGCCTTCAAAACCTCGGTAATGCGCTTCTCGTCTTCGCGCAGCTTGGGGTAGGCATCGCCCATCAGCGCCACCAGGTCTTTCACCAGCTTGTGGAAGAAGGGGGTCTTTTGGCCCAGCTTGTAGCCGTGGCGGATGGCGCGGCGCACGATGCGGCGCTGCACATAACCGCGCCCCTCGTTCGAGGGGATCACGCCATCACTCACCAAAAAGGCGGTGGCGCGGACGTGGTCGGCGATCACGCGCAGGCTCTTGTTGCCCAGGTCTTGTTGGCCGGTTTCTCGGGCAGCGGCCTTGATCAATTGGTCAAACAGGTCAATTTCATAGTTGCTGTGAACATGCTGCAGGATGGCGGCCAGGCGTTCCAGGCCCATGCCGGTGTCCACACAAGGTGCGGGCAAGGGCAAGAGCCGCCCATCGGGCTGCATGTCGAACTGCATGAACACGTTGTTCCAGATCTCGATGTAGCGGTCGCCATCGGCCTCGGGGCTACCCGGGGGGCCGCCAGCGATGTCGGGGCCGTGGTCATAGAAGATTTCCGAGCAGGGGCCGCAAGGGCCGGTTTCGGCCATCATCCAGAAATTGTCGGAAGCGTACTTCGCGCCCTTGTTGTCACCGATGCGCACCACGCGCTCGGAGGGCAGGCCGATTTCCTTCGTCCAGATGTCGTAGGCCTCGTCGTCGTCGATGTAGACCGTGGCCCAGAGTTTGTCGGCCGGCAGCTTGTAGACCTGGGTCAGCGGCTCCGAGGCCCACTTCAGAGATTCGCGTTTGAAATAGTCGCCAAAGCTCCAGTTGCCCAGCATCTCGAAGAAGGTGTGGTGACGCGCGGTGTAGCCCACGTTTTCCAAATCGTTGTGCTTGCCACCGGCACGCAGGCAGGCTTGCACCGAGGTGGCACGCACATAAGGGCGCTTGTCGGTGCCCAGGAACACGTCCTTGAATTGCACCATGCCGGAGTTGGTGAACATCAGGGTTGGGTCATTCACCGGCACCAAGGAGCTGGTAGGCACGATGGTGTGGCCCTTGTCGGCGAAGAAGTTCAAAAAGGTTTGCCGAATGTCGGCAACGGACGTGACAGGTGGGGGCGTTTGAGTCATGCTCCAATTATAGTTTTCCCCATTCAACCCAAAGTCCCGATATGCCCACCTCCATTTCCCCTTTGGCCCAGCTGAACGACCCCAGCCTGCTCAAAACCGATGCTTTGATCAACGGCACTTGGGTCGCTGGCGCCAAGCGTTTCGATGTTTTTGATCCCGCCACCGGCCAAAAACTGGCCGATGTGGCCAACACCGGCCCCCAAGAAGCGGCGCAAGCCATCGCTGCGGCCAACGCCGCCTGGCCCGCCTGGCGCTCGCTCACGGCCAAGCAGCGCCATGCCATTTTGCTGAAATGGTTCCAACTGCTGACGCAGCACCAGGACGACCTGGCCCGCATCATGACCGCCGAGCAGGGCAAGCCTTTGGCTGAAGCCAAGGGCGAAGTGGCCTACGCCGCCAGTTTTGTGGAATGGTTTGCCGAAGAAGCCAAGCGTGTGAACGGTGAAACCCTGCCCCAGTTTGACAACAACCGCCGCTTGATGGTGCTGAAACAGCCCATTGGCGTGTGCGCTGCCATCACGCCCTGGAACTTTCCGCTGGCCATGATCACCCGCAAAGTGGCCCCGGCCCTGGCCGCTGGCTGCCCGGTGATCATCAAGCCCGCCGAACTCACCCCCTTAACGGCACTCGCCGCCGCCGAACTGGCGCTGCGGGCCGGTTTGCCCCCAGGGGTTTTGAACCTGCTCAGTGCCGACAGCGACAACAGCATCGCGATTGGCAAGGTTTTGTGTGCCAGCGATACCGTGCGCCACATCAGCTTCACCGGCAGCACCGAGGTGGGTCGCATCCTGATGGCACAAAGCGCGCCGACCGTGAAAAAAATGTCGCTGGAACTGGGCGGCAACGCCCCCTTCATCGTGTTCGACGACGCCGATTTGGACAGTGCCGTCCAAGGCGCTCTGGCCAGCAAATACCGCAATGCCGGTCAAACCTGCGTGTGTGCCAACCGGTTGTACGTGCAGGCCGGGGTTTACGACGCCTTTGTCGAGAAGTTTGCCGCCCAGGTGCGCACCTTGAAGGTCGGCAATGGTTTTGAAGCCGGCGTGACCCAAGGGCCTTTGATTGAACCCGCTGCCGTGCAAAAAGTGGAGCGCCACCTGGCCGACGCCGTGGCCAAAGGCGCGCGGGTGGTGGTGGGCGGCAGCCAGGCCCAAACCGGGCAAAGCGGGCAATTCATGGCCCCCACGGTGCTGGCCCATGCGACGGCCGACATGCTGTGCGCCCGCGAAGAAACCTTTGGCCCCTTGGCCCCCATCTTCAAGTTCGACACCGAGCAAGAAGCGATCGATGCAGCCAACCACACGGAGTTTGGCTTGGCCTCTTATTTTTACAGCCGCGACGTGGGCCGCATATTCCGGGTGGCCGAGGCCTTGGAGTACGGCATGGTGGGCATCAACGCAGGCGTGATCGCCACCGAGCATGTGCCTTTTGGGGGCGTCAAGCAGTCGGGCCTGGGCCGCGAAGGCTCTCACCACGGCATCGACGACTACTTGGAACTCAAATACCTGTGCCTGGGCGATGTTTTGAAATGAGGATCAGCCCGTTCATGGCTTTTGACGGGGCTTAGAGCTTATCCGTAAATAATGTTTTCCTGTAATTTGATCTTGCGGAACGTCATGATGGACGCGGCCAAGTGGTTGAGCGCCAAGAAGCTGCGATCGAGCTTCTCGTACCGCACCAGCAATTTGCGGAATCGGTTGAAC
>CAIUTG010000037.1 GCA_903902035.1 uncultured Curvibacter sp.
CCCACAATCATTTTGAAAACCCATTTGTCGGTGTTGGCGACCGGATTGCCCCATGCCCGGCCGACACCGAGATCAAAGTCCCAATGCCCCACGGCAAAGTCTGACACCAGATAATCGCTGGTGGTGTGGGGGGAAAGGCTGTCTGAGTTGGGGTGCAAAGCCCCCATGATGTCATAACGCTCCAGGCCCACACGCCAATCGCCCCGGTCATGCGGGGTGAGCTGGTAGGTCAGCCGATAGTCAAGTTCAGCATTGGAGGCTTGCGTCGGATGGGGCTTGAGCCAACCATTCAGGTTGAAATTAACACCTGCCAGCCAAGGCCCTTGGTGGTATGTTTCGATGAATTTCAGCTGGGTGGAATGCACATCCGGGTCGTCCCGGTTGGCCAAATCCCCGATTTCCCAATTCATGGCGAAGTACCAAGGTGAATCGGGGCTGGGGACGTAGGGACGCCATTTCATGCGGATTTTGGCCCCATCGGTGACGGGATGGCCCGCCGAGATTTCAGGGCTGGTCGAGTTCAAAAGATAAAGGCCGGCCTCAAAATGTTCATCCAAGCCATAGCTCCACTCGGGTGTGGCTCGGAACTGGTGTCGGCTCGGCGACCCCGGCTGGGCCACGCTGACATAGTTGGTGTGCACATCCAGGCCCCATTCACCCGGTTCATTGAACTCGTCCAAATAAACCTGAATTTCTTCAGGCGCGGCCCCCGCCTGAGGACTCCAGCCCAAGGCCAGTGCCAAGCCCAACCCGCAGCCCCAGCGACTCAATTCCCGCTTGCAAACCCGCATACGACATCCTTTTTATGGCGCTATTCTAGGCAGCCAAATGTGACAGCATCCAGCCCGCTGCCACCATGCCGAAGGTGGCGGTGACACTCACCACCGAACCATAGCCCGCACAGTTCAGGGAGCCATCCAGCGCGGCACCGTCCGCACCTTGGATTTGACACGAGGCATCGGGTGGGCGAACCGCTTCGCGGCTAAAAACACAGGGCACGTTCAGGCGCTGCTCGCGCGGTGCATGGTGAAATTTTCGCAATTGGTAACGCACCTGGGCCAGCAGGGGGTCGTGCGTAGTCTCGCTCAAATCGGCCACTTCCACCAAATGAGCGGCCCGTTTGCCGCCCGCCGCGCCCACCGAGATGAAGGGCGTGCCCGTTTGGCGTGCCCATGCGGCCAGGGCGGTTTTGGTTTTGACCTGGTCGCAAGCATCGATCAGACCGCTGATGGCTCGCCCGGTTTGCGGCAACAGGCCGGGCCAGTTGTCGGGGGTGACAAAATCATCGACGCCATGCACCCGACATTCGGGTTGGATTTGCGCGATGCGCTCAGCCATCGCCACCACCTTGGCTTGGCCCACGGTTGATTCAAGCGCGTGAATTTGTCGATTGATGTTGGAGTCGGCAATGTGGTCCAGATCAATCAAGGTGAGTTCAGAGACACCACTGCGGGCCAGCGCCTCCGCTGTCCAAGAGCCCACGCCGCCGATGCCCACCACCACCACATGGGCCCCACGGATGCGCTCAGCCCCTGCCAAGCCATACAGCCTTGCCAACCCTGCGAAACGGCGGTCGTCCAAGAGGGACTGCGACATGACCGGGTGGCTTACTTCAACTTGGCCAGGCGTTCTTTGGCGGCGGCGGCGGCGTCCGAGTTGGGGAAAGCCACAACCAATTCCTGCAAGGTTTTCTTGGCGGCTTTCAGGTCTTTCATGTCGGTTTGACAGTTGGCGATCGACAAGGCCGACTCTGGGGCTCGGGGGCTTTGGGGGTCGGCCTTGATCATGGCCTTGAAGTTGGCAATGGCAGCAGGGTAGTCCCGCGTGGCGTACTGCGCATTGCCCAACCAGAACAGGGCTGAGGGGCCATAACCGCTGTAAGGATAGCGACCCACAAAGGCCACGAACAGCTTGCTGGCCCCGGCAAAGTCGCCTTGACGGAATTGTGCCAAGGCCGCTTCATAGTCCTTGGTTTCGGCGGGTTCTGCCTTGAAGGTTTTGCCGTCCAGGGTGACGTCCGAAGGTTCAATGACACTGAGTCGCTTTTCAACGCCTTGCGCCAGGTCTTTTTGGTTGCGTTGCAAGCTGACAATTTGCTGGGTCAGGTTTTCATTTTGACCTCGCAGTGTGGCCAGATCCTGTTTGAGGGCGTCAATTTGCGACTGCAAATCAAACAAGCTGCGCCGCAGCTGGGCTTGCTCATCGGCGGCCGAATTGGCCACACGTTGGGTTTCAGCGGCTTGCTTGGCCGCGATGGCGTCAACCTTTTGGCGCAGGTCCAAAATGGCCCGCCGCGCCTCATCATCGTCAAACAAGGCAGCATGGGCCAAGGATTGGCTCAGCGTCAAGGCCAAGACAGCGCTGCGAAAGGCCAGGGGAAACAAGCGATTGAAGGTCATCATGCTCAACGGTAGCTGAATTCAGTACGGCGGTTTTTGGCGTGTGCGGCCTCATCACTGCCGGTGTCCAAGGGTTTTTCTTTGCCAAAGCTCACGGCTTCAAGCTGACCGTCCGAAACCCCCAACAAGACCAAAGCGCGACGCACGGCCTCGGCCCGTTTTTGACCCAAGGCCAGGTTGTACTCACGCCCACCACGCGCGTCGGTGTTGCCTTCCAAGCTCACTTTGCGATTGGGATTGGCTTTCAGAAAACGGGCATGGGCTTCAATCACCACTTGGGCCTCTGGTTTGATGGTGTAGCTGTCGTAATCAAAAAAGACCATGCGCTCCACGCCTGCCGGGCCGGCCATGTCTTTGTTGCTGGCATTCAAATCAACGCTGCGGATGTTGGTTTCAGAAGTCGGGGCCGCCGAGCCTGCGGCACCCCCATCGCCAGAGGTCGACAGGGCCGAAGTGTTGCGGTCTTCGACGGCCACCGGATCGAGTTTCACCCCGGAACTACAAGCCGCCAACAAAGCGAGGACGGCAGCAAAAAAAATCAAAACAAAGCGTTTCATGGCAACTCCAAATAAAAAGGTCAAGGGGCTTTGAAGGGGGCCCAATTGGGTTCACGGATGTCGCCACCTTGGCCTGTCAGACGGGCTTTGATCTTGCCATCCAAGGTGGTGGTCATCAAGGCTTCACGACCTTGGAGCTGGGTCGCATAAACAATCAAGCGGCCATTGGGCGCAAAGCTGGGACGTTCATCGGCCGTGGTGTCGGTCAGGGCGGTGGCCACATTGCTGGCAAGGTCCAAAACGTAAAGTTTAAAGGCCCCATTGACGCGGGAAATATAAGCCAACGAACGGCCATCCGGGCTCAAACTGGGCGAGATGCTGTAGCTGCTGCTGAAAGTGACACGCTCAGGCGCACCCCCTTTCAAAGGGAGCCGGTAGATTTGTGGTGCGCCGCCCCGATCGCTGACAAAGTAGAGGTATTGACCGTCCGCAGAAAAAGTGGGCTCGGTATCGATGCCACTGCTTTGCATCAACCGCTTGGCGTCACCACCATTGCTGGCATCGATCAAGAACAATTGCGAGCCGCCATCTCGGGTGAGGGTCACAGCGATTTGTTTTCCATCGGGGGACCAGGCGGGCGCGCTGTTGGAGCCCTTGAAGTTGGCCACCAAACGGCGCTTGCCCGAAGCCACATCGTGCACATAGACCACGGGTTTGCGCGACTCAAACGACACATAAGCAAGTTGACGACCATTGGGGGACCAGGCGGGCGAAATGATGGGCTCGGGACTGGTCAAGGCGGCTTGGGCATTTTGGCCATCGGCGTCGGCCACCCACAGGTTGTATTTGCCACTTTGCTTGGTGATGTAGGCAATGCGGGTGGAAAAGACACCGCGCACGCCGGTGAGCTTTTCATAAATGGCGTCGGCAATTTTGTGGGAAACCAAACGCAAATCGGGCGCAGGCACAACAAACGACTGCCCCAGCAAGTCATCGCCTCGCACCGCATCCACCAAGCGGTAGCGCACATCAAAACGGCCATCGGCCAGGCGGGTCACGCTGCCAACCACCACGTCATCCGCACTGCGACCGCGCCAAAACGCGGTGTCGATGCGACTGGTTTCATCCAACCCACTGGCAGTAGAGGCGTCCACGCTCTTGAACTGGCCGCTGCGCTCCAGGTCGGCCTGAACAATCTGACTCACCCTTTGATTGGGGTCTTCGCCCTTGAACGCGGTCAAGGCAATCGGGATTTGGGTCAGGCCAACGCCCGTGACTTCAACCCGAAACTGGCCCCAGGCCGGCCAGGCCATCACCACCAACACAGCCAACCACAGGGGCTTGGACCATTGAGAGACTCTGAATAAAACGCGATCCATGACAAACTCGCCTATAGAATCCTCTATTCTATGTCGACCCTCCCCCCCTCCTCGGTTCCCCATCCGTCAAACGGCAGCTTTACAAAGCGACTGGTCCGCCTCAAGGTCTACTTTGGCCAGCAAACGTCGGCCTGGGTGATCGCCTTTTTAGCCACCCTCTTGGGCGCAGCGACCGAGCCCGCCATTCCTGCCCTGCTTCAACCCCTTTTGGACAACGGCTTTACCCAAGGCACCTTGCCGCTGTGGTGGGTGCCCGTGGGCATTTTGGGGGTCTTTACCGTGCGGGGCATTGCCCAGTTCAGCGGTCAATATGCCCTCACCCGCATCGCCAATGAAGGCATGCTGCGCTTGCGCCGGGATCTGTTTGCCCACCTGCTGCGGGCCGACCTGAGTTTGTTCAGACAGCAAAGCGCCAGCGCCCTGTCCAACACCGTGGTGTTCGAGGTCCAAAACGGTTGCAATCAATTGGTGTCGGCCGCTGTGGGGCTTTCACGCGACGGCTTCACCCTGGTGGCCTTGCTCGGTTATTTGCTCTACTTGAACTGGCAGCTGACCTTGATCGTGGGGGTGGTCGTTCCTGGAGTGACCACTGTCATGCGCAAGCTCTCCAAACGCCTCTACACCCTCACCAAAGCCAGCCAGAAAGCCACCGACGAACTGGCCTATGTGGTCGAAGAAAACGCCCTGGCCCATCGCATGGTGCGCCTGCACGCCGCACAAGCCAACCAACAATCCCGCTTTCAGGCGCTCAGCCAGACCCTGCGCCGACTGGCCATCAAAAGCACCATCGCCTCGTCGGCCATGACCCCGTTGACCCAACTGCTCTCGGCCGCGGCCCTGTCCATTGTGATTTGCGTGGCCCTTTGGCAAAGCCGTGACCCTGCCCATGGCGGCGTCACCGTGGGGGGCTTTGCGGCTTTCCTCAGCGCCATGATGATGTTGGTGGCCCCGATGCGGCGTCTGGCCGATCTGGCCAACCCCGTGACCCGGGGCCTGGCGGCGGTGGAGCGCGGCTTGAACCTGATCGACCACGTGCCACCCGAATCCAGCGGCCCTTATCAAGGCAGCACCGAAATGAACCCCAAGGCAGAGGGCCTGGTGCTGGAGCATGTCACAGTGCGCTACAAAGATGACGAGCCCCCTGCCCTCAATGACATCAGCCTGCAAATCCCCACCGGACAAGTGGTGGCCCTGGTCGGGCCTTCGGGCTCCGGCAAAACCACTTTGGCCAATCTCCTGCCCCGCTTCGTGCCCTTGAGCAGCGGGCGCATTCGTTTGAATGGGGTCAGTCTGACCGATTGGTCGCTGGTCGCTCTTCGTGAACAATTTGCCATGGTCAGCCAAGACGTGGTGATGCTGAACGACAGCCTGGCCCACAACGTGGCGATGGGGCATCCGGAGGGCTTACCTTTGGATGAAGCACGCGTGCTGGCTTGTTTGGAGGCCGCTAATTTGGGCGATTTTCTGAGCAAGCAGCCCGAAGGCATCCATGCCCAAGTGGGCCACAACGCCCAGCAACTGTCGGGCGGTCAACGCCAGCGCCTGGCCATTGCACGCGCCCTCTACAAAAACGCGCCTTATCTGATACTGGACGAAGCCACGTCGGCGCTGGACAACGAGTCCGAGCGCCTGGTGCAAGATGCGCTGGAGCGTGTCATGAAAGGCCGTACCACCTTGGTCATCGCCCACCGACTCTCCACCATCGAACACGCCGACCAAGTGGTTGTCATGGCCGAAGGCCGCATTGTGGAGCAAGGCAGCCATGCCCAACTGCTGGCCCAGGACGGCCTGTATGCCCGGCTGCATGCGCAAGGCGTGGGCGGCAACATGGCGGGCTCACCCACCGAGGCCCAAACCCGCTAGGCGGTTGGCGGGTCTGCCACAGGCTGGCTCGGCGTGGGCAGGATCAATTGGTAGAAAGCCGCGTCCAGCCAACGGTCAAATTTAAAACCCGCTTGTCGAATCGTGCCGCAATGGGTGAAGCCCAGCGAGGTGTGCAAGGCAATGCTGGCCAGATTGGCGGCATCGATGCAGCCCACCAAGGTGTGCACCTTTTGCCCGGCTGCTTCAGACTGAGCCCGCGCTATCAAGGCCTGCAACAAGACCCGACCCAAGCCCTGCCCCCGGCAATCCGAGCGCACATAAACCGAGTGCTCGACGGTGTATTTGTAGGCCGGGAAGGCGCGAAAAGGGCCGTAGTTGGCAAAGCCCAATAACTCGCCTTGGGGATCCACCCAACCCAAGACCGGAAAATGCCCGGCCCGTTTGGTCGCAAACCAGGCACTCATGGCCACCAACGGCCTGGGGTGGTAGTCGTACAAGGCGGTGGAATTCACAATCGCCTCGTTCAAAATGGCCAGAATCGCCGGCGCGTGCTCGGCTTCGTGGCAGTCGATCAGTTGACCTTCGATCAAACTTGCATCTAAGCAAGCCGACTTCTTGGGCAGACTGGTTTTATCAAAATCCAGTTTTTTGGTTTTTTGCATAAGCGAAGAGACTAAACCCCAGCCCTGAAAAACAGGGGATCAAGACGTGTTGAACATCAACAAAGATTCTAATCCGCTTTCCCCTGAACCTGCCCATCGACCTTGATTTTTATCAAATCAATTTGAACTCAGTGAGCGGCGCATCATAAAAACCGTGGGGTCCGCGAATAACAACACGTCGATCATTATCATTTAAAAAAAGACACCCCAATATTGAAATGAAATAATGATTGGCTCTCATTGAAAAATTAGAATAAATGTATTTTATGAAAATGATTGTAATAAAAATACCTCATTAATTTTGTAAAGTTAAAATAATTAAAGTTGGGTAACTGTACGTCTGATAAGCAGGGGTTTGATGTGATCAACAAAGAAAAAAGTATTTGCCTTGCCTTGGTGTCCGTGATGTTGGCGGGTTGTGCGGCTCCGCCACCTCGCAAAGAGCGCAGAAACATCGTCTTCGATACCAGTGGTACTTTCCACTATGGGGGCTGTGCCACCCTGGTCGAGATTAAAAAAGAAGACGGGGTGAAGCCCCGCTTTATCAGCCACAAGCACGGCAATATGGGCTCAGGCGGGGATCTGGGGATGCTGGGTCTGGTGGCGGGCGCAGGCGTCATTGCCAGCGCGGCGGTCGGGGCGGTGGTGGCCGGTGTGGCCAACGCCAACATGAACAGCGCCAATGGCGACAAGAACGCGGGCAACATGACCTATTTTGTCACCATGAAACCTGATTTTGGGCCGGAATTCACCATCGACTACTCGTTCGGTGCCGATCCTGCGGTGCCTTCGCTTTTTACCCCCGGTACTCGGGTGCGTTACGGCGGCTACGCCAAGAACCCCAACCAGAGCTTCAACCTGGAGCTGACCAAGATGCCGGCCTATGAGAGCATCAACGACCCCAAGTTTGCCGTGAACAAAATGGAGATTGCCGCAATGTCCGTTGGCGGCGATTCGCGGCGCAATGAAGAAAAGTATCTGGTCGAGTGTTACAACTATCCCAATGCGAGTGTCAAACAGCTGGTCTACGACTGGCTGACCCGGTACTTTGAATGGCAAGACCCGCCTGATGTCATCACACAGGTGATGGATGCCTGGAAGTAATGTTTCCATTATTTGCAACTTGGGCCTTCAAGATGCGCTTGCAGACAGCGTCCGATCTTCAGAACAACGACAAC
>CAIUTG010000038.1 GCA_903902035.1 uncultured Curvibacter sp.
CCACTACAAACGGCTCAAGCACAAAGACAAAGGCATCAAGGAAGAGGTCGAGCTGTCCAAAAGCAACATCTTGCTGATTGGCCCCACCGGCTCAGGCAAGACCTTGCTGGCGCAGACCTTGGCACGCATGCTGGACGTGCCCTTTGTGATGGCCGATGCCACCACCCTGACCGAAGCTGGGTATGTCGGTGAAGACGTCGAAAACATCGTGCAAAAGCTGTTGCAAAGCTGCAACTACGATGTGGAACGGGCGCAGCGCGGCATTGTCTACATCGATGAAATCGACAAAATTTCTCGCAAGTCGGACAACCCCTCCATTACCCGTGACGTGTCGGGTGAAGGCGTGCAACAAGCCCTCTTGAAGCTGGTGGAAGGCACCATGGCCAGCGTGCCCCCGCAAGGCGGGCGCAAGCACCCCAATCAGGACTTCCTGCAAATCGACACCACCAACATCTTGTTCATCTGCGGTGGTGCGTTCGCCGGCATTGAAAAGGTCATTGAAAACCGCACCGAGGCTTCGGGCATCGGTTTTGGTGCTTCAGTGAAAAGCAAAAAACAACGCAGCTTGACCGAAATGTTCGGCGAGGTGGAGCCCGAAGACCTGATCAAGTTTGGCCTGATCCCCGAGTTGGTCGGGCGCCTGCCCGTGGTCACCACCCTGGCTGAGTTGACCGAAGACGCCTTGGTGCAAATTCTGACCGAGCCCAAAAATGCCTTGGTCAAGCAATATGCGAAGTTGTTGGCCATGGAGGGCGTTGACCTGGAAATCCGGCAGGATGCACTGGTGGCCATTGCCCAAAAAGCCTTGGCCAGAAAAACCGGGGCACGGGGTTTGCGCTCCCTCCTTGAACATGCGCTACTTGACACCATGTATGAGTTGCCCACCACCAGCAATGTTGAAAAAGTGGTGGTGGAAGCGGCCACGATTGAAGACAACAAACCCCCTTTGTTGGTCTACCGCGAGGCGGCCAAAAAAGCTTAATGGGCTCTGAACGAGCCAAAGGAATTCCCCATGTCCGGACAAACACCTCTTCCCAGCACCCCCATCGCTTTGCCGCTGCTGCCTTTGCGCGATGTGGTGGTTTTCCCGCGCATGGTGATCCCGCTGTTTGTGGGCCGCCCCAAGAGCATCAAAGCCTTAGAGCTGGCCATGGAAGCTGAGCGTCGCATCATGTTGGTGGCCCAGCGTGCGGCCGCCAAAGACGAACCCACGGTGAGCGATATGTTCTCGGTGGGCTGTGTGGCGACCATTTTGCAAATGCTCAAACTGCCCGACGGCACGGTCAAGGTGCTGGTGGAGGGGCAGCAACGCGCCTCGGTCAAGCAAATTGACGATGCCGAAACCCACTTCATGGCGACAGTGACCCCGATGGAAGTGATTGAGCAGGTGGGTGAGACCAACAGCGAAATCGAGGCCTTGCGCCGGGCGGTGATGCAGCAGTTTGATCAGTACGTCAAACTCAACAAAAAAATCCGGGGCCGTGTCAAACGCCAAATGGAAAAAAACCAGCGCGACTTCTATCTGAACGAGCAAGTCAAGGC
>CAIUTG010000039.1 GCA_903902035.1 uncultured Curvibacter sp.
CAAAATGCCCATTTCACGCAAATTCACCACAGGAATTTCCGGGTCGGTGACGGACTCCAACAAAGCCCAGACCGACTCGGGCGTGACGCATGGCCCATTTGAAGCGGCGTTCACCAAGTGGCTCCTGGGTGTGCTCGCGCCAATCCTTGCATTTCGTTCAGCAAATAAGCCATGTGTTCCGAGTGCACCCCTTGGGTGCCGGTCGGCACAAAGCCCTGCGCGCTGGGCTGGGTCAAAGTGGCTTCGGTCAAGACCTCGCTGACCGTGGCCTCCCACTGGGTTTTCAGAGCGGGTAAGTCGATCTGCAAAGCAGCGGGGTAGCGCTGAACCCAGAACTCCTGGGTGTAGGGCATCAAATGATGAAAGGCCTGCTGAATGCGTTGGTGCGATTCGGCGGTGCCGTCGCCCATGCGGATCACCCAGTCGCTGGCGTGGCGCAGGTGGTATTCGGTTTCTTTGTAGGACTTGGCGGCGATGGCCACCAAGTTCTCAAGCAAATGGCCTCCCCCATCAGCTGCTGAAGGAGCCATTGGGCTTTGGGTGGGAGGTTCATTGTCAGCGCCTGCGCGAGACGCCAGCGTTGACCAAATTCCCATCATGTAGGCGCTGTATAAAAAATTGCGTGCGAGGGTCACGGCGTAATCCCGCTGACCCTTGGCGCTGGGGGCGAGGGCGGTGCTGTGGGGCAATTCCAGCAGGGTGAAATTTTTGAAGGCCGACTCGTCCCGAAAATAAGCCAACTGGTCTTCAGTGCAATCGCCCCCCCGGGTCTGCGCCACGTGTTGGTAGAGCAAACGGGCCTGGCCGATCAGGTCCAGGCTGTTGTTGGCCATGGCCAGGTCTTCTTCCAAAATGGGGCCGTGGCCGCACCACTCGGCATTGCGCTGACCCAAAATCAGCGCGTTGTCGGCCAAGTGCAGGGCGAAGTTGGGCAGGGTTTCCAAGGTGTTTTCAAGCATCGCAGCGCCAGGCATCACATGTGCCCCACTTGCTCGGGGATGTCGTAAAAAGTGGGGTGGCGGTAGATTTTGTCGGCGGCCGGTTCAAAGAAGGGGCCTTTGTCATCCGGCGCGCTGGCCGAGATGGCCGCCGACGGCACCACCCAGATGCTCACGCCTTCTTGGCGACGGGTGTACACATCGCGCGCCATGTTCAGGGCTTGCGCCGCGTCGGCCGCGTGCAAGCTGCCGCAGTGCTTGTGCTCCAGGCCTTGTTTGCTGCGCACAAAGACTTCCCAAAGCGGCCATTCTTTTAAGGGGGTCGACGGAGGGGGGCTTTTCGGGTCGGTTGGGCTCATGCGGCCTCCTGCTGGGTTGGGTGCTTTTGCGTTTGTTTGTGGGCATAGGCCAGGGCGGCTTCGCGCACCCACTGGCCTTCTTGGTGGGCTTTGACGCGGGTCGCCAAGCGTTCTTTGTTGCATGGGCCATTGCCATTCACGGTGGCCCAGAATTCATCCCAATCGATGGCACCAAAATCGTAGTGTTGACGCGCCTCGTTCCACTTCAGTTCGGGGTCAGGCAGGCTCACGCCCAAGACCTCGGCTTGGGGCACGGTGGCATCGACAAATTTCTGCCGCAGATCGTCGTTGGAAATGCGTTTGATGCCCCAACGCATGCCTTGCACGCTGTTCGGACTGTCGCTGTCGGGCGGGCCAAACATGGCCAGGCATTTCCACCACCAGCGGTTCACGGCGTCTTGCACCATGGCTTTTTGCTCGACTGTGCCGCGCATCAAGGTCAGCAAGGATTCATAGCCTTGGCGTTGGTGAAACGACTCTTCTTTGCAGACCCGGATCATGGCGCGTGCATAAGGGCCATAAGAGCAGCGGCACAACGGAATTTGGTTCATGATGGCCGCGCCATCGACCAGCCAGCCGATCACGCCGACGTCGGCCCAGTTCAAGGTGGGGTAGTTGAAGATCGAGCTGTATTTGGCCTTCCCGCTGTGCAGGTCGGCCAGCATCTGGTCGCGCGAGGTGCCCAGCGTTTCGGCGGCGCTGTAAAGGTACAAGCCATGACCGCCTTCGTCTTGCACCTTGGCAATCAGGATGGCTTTGCGTTTGAGGCTGGGGGCCCGGCTGATCCAGTTGCCTTCGGGCAGCATGCCGACAATTTCGCTGTGCGCGTGCTGGCTGATTTGGCGCACCAAGGTCTTGCGGTAGGCCTCGGGCATCCAGTCTTGCGGTTCGATCTTGTGGTCGGCGCTCAGCTTGTCTTCAAAGCGGGCTTGTCGGGCGGCGTCTGCTTCGTCTGGCGCGCCGACCCTGCTGAGGGGGAGGGTGGCGTCCGTGTTTTCTCTCACGTCTGGGACATTGAAGGACTGGGTGTACATGGGACTCCTGCTGCGCTTGACTTGAGGCGCTTAAGTTTGTTGGGGTCTTTGGTCATAAACCCGCCGCGCTTTGCCCACCAAGGTGCGGGGCAGCGAGTCAAAACCCATGACGCGCACGTCGGTGGAAATGCCAATCACGGTTTTGATGTGGTGTTGCAGTTGTTGGGCAATCGCTTCGCGTTCTGGCGTTGGCGTTTGTTCGGACAAATAAGATTGCAACTCACAGTGAACCTCCACATGGTCCAAGTGGTTGATGCGGCTCAGGTGAATTTGGTAATTGCCCGAGAGTCGCTTGTCGCGCAGAATTTGCTCTTCGATTTGCGAGGGAAAGACATTCACACCGCGCACGATCAGCATGTCGTCGCTGCGGCCGGTGATGCGCGCCAGGCGCCTGAAGCTGCGCGAGGTCGGTGGCAGCAAACGGGTCAGATCGCGGGTGCGGTAGCGAATGATGGGCATGGCCTCTTTGGTGAGCGAGGTAAAAACCAGTTCCCCTTCTTCGCCATCGGCCACCACTTCGCCGGTTTCGGGGTCGATGATTTCGGGGTAAAAATGGTCTTCCCAAATGACCGGGCCGTCTTTGGATTCGATGCATTCACATGCCACGCCGGGGCCAATGACTTCGGTCAGACCGTAAATGTCCAAGGCGTCAATGCCCAGCTTGGTTTCGATTTCTTGGCGCATGCCCTGGCCCCAGGGCTCCGCGCCAAAAATGCCCAAGCGCAAGGAAATGTCTGACGGTGCAATGCCCCGCCGTTCAAACTCTTCGGCGATCACCAAAGAATAAGACGGGGTGACCATGATGAGGTCCGGCTTCAAGTCGATGATCATTTGGACTTGTTTTTCGGTTTGTCCACCCGACATCGGAATCACCGTGCAGCCCAGTCGCTCCGCGCCGTAGTGCGCGCCAAGGCCGCCGGTAAACAAGCCGTAGCCATAGCTCACGTGGCACACATTCCCTGGGCGACCGCCTGCCGCATAAATGGAGCGGGCCACCACTTGCGCCCAGGTGTTCACATCGTTCAAGGTGTAGCCGACGACGATGGGCTGGCCGGTGGTGCCCGAGGAGGCGTGGATGCGCGCGACTTGTTCGCGCGGCACCGCGAACAAGCCGAACGGGTAGTTTTGGCGCAAGTCGGCCTTGGTTGAAAAAGGAAACTTGGCCAGACCGGCCAGGGTTTTGAGGTCGTCAGGGTGCACGCCTTTTTCAGCAAAGGTCTTGCGGTAATGCGGCACGTTGTCGTAGGCATGACGCAAAGTCCATTGCAGGCGTTCGAGTTGCAGGGCGGCAATTTCGTCGCGGCTTGCGGTTTCGATGGGTTCAAGGCTTTTCACAGCACGGTCCCTTTGATGGTGTGGCTTTTGCCCCGGAACAAGGCCACGGGGAGCCCCGGGGTGGGGCCGCTGACGAGGCGAATTTCAACGTCATAAACGCCGCTGCGTCCCGCCAGGGCCACTTCGGTGGCGGTGGCTTCCAAGGTGTCGCCCAAGCGGGCAGGGGCCAAATAGTCGATGCTGCAAGCGGCGGCCACGGTGTTTTGGTTGTGGCTGTTGCACGCAAAAGCAAAGGCGCTGTCGGCCAAGGTGAACAGGTAGCCGCCGTGGCAGGTTTGGTGGCCGTTGAGCATCTGGGCTTGCACGGTCATGCGCAGCACCGCCTGACCAGGTGCGACCCGTACCAGTTCCATGCCCAAACCTTGCGTGGCTTGGTCTTGCGCCCAGAGTTGGGCCGCGGTCTTTTCGGCCAAGGCCTGAGCCTCCCTGAGGTCAGGGGGCACCGGGTGGGCGGTGACGGTGTGGGGTGGCATGGCGCGGAATGGGGGCTAGGGGTGGAAAAATTATGATTCAATCTTTTTGATATTTTGAATTTTTTTGTATCATTATGAATAGGGAATACCACTAACCATTTGCCACTTTGAGCTCAAATGCCTTGAATCCGCTTGCCGCGCACCTTGAAAATTTTCGTCAACAAGACCGTTTGAACGCGGGTTCCTTGATCATTTCGGTTTTGGGCGATTCGGTCATGCCCCGTGGCGGTCGCATTTCATTGGGCAGTTTGATTGGTTTGATGGCCCCTTTTGGGGTGGGCGAGCGCTGGGTGCGCACAGCGGTCTTTCGATTGGTGAAAGCCGATTGGTTGCAATCCGAGGCGCATGGGCGCAAGGTCGATTACCAGCTCACCCCCTCGGGGTTGCAGCGTTTTGAAGAGTCGGCTCGGCACATTTATGCCGACCAAGCACCCACTTGGGACGGTCAGTGGCGCTGGATTGTGGTGCTTGCCGATCTGCCACCCCGCCAGCGCGAGCAACTGCGTCGGGCTTTGTATTGGCAGGGCTTTGGCGAATTGCGCTCGGGCTGTTTTGTCCACCCCGGGGCTGACTTGAACGCGGTTTTGGATGCTTTGGTGGCCGATGGTTTGGGCGATTTGCGAGGCGGGTTGACGGCCTTCCTGACCCGATCCATGACCAACCGCGAAGCGGGCCATGTGTCAACCGAGCACTTGGTTTCGGGGCAAAGCTTGTTGGCCGCCGACGAAGATTGGGTGGCGAAAACCTGGTCTCTGTCGTCCCTGGCTCAGGCCTATGTTGACTTTGTGCAGCGTTATGCGCCGCTGGAAAGATACTTAAGACGAGGTCGTCAGCCGAAAGACCCGGAGTTGGCGTTCGTGGTTCGCACCCTGCTGATCCATGATTACCGTCGCTTGTTGTTGCGGGACCCCGAATTGCCACAGGATTTGCTGCCGGCACAGTGGCCAGGCATCCAAGCCCGTGACATGAGCCGAAAACTTTATCAAAGCTTGTGGGAGGCTTCGCAAGCGCACCTCTCAAAAAATTTGCGCTTGGCAAATGGCGTGCTGCCGGAAATAAACCGCTGTTATGCTTGGTGCCCAGAAGAGGACTCGAACCTCCACGATGTTACTCGCTAGTACCTGAAACTAGTGCGTCTACCAATTCCGCCATCTGGGCATCTCAGGAAGCAAAAGATTGTACCTTAAAAAAACACCCCCCACCAAACAGACCGGCCCGGTTCAAGAAGAATTTGAAGGCGTGGTGCAAGGCCACCGCGATGGCCATGGCTTCGTTCTGCGTGACGATGGTGAGCCCGATATTTATCTGCCGCCCAATGAAATGCGGGCGGTGCTGCACAAAGACCATGTGAAGGTCAAAATTGTGCGCTCCGACCGACGCGGTCGTCCTGAAGGGCGGGTCACTGAAATTCTGGATCGCCCCCGGCAACCCATCATTGGTCGCTTGCTGCAAGAGAGTGGTGTTTGGTTGGTGGCACCTGAAGACAAGCGCTATGGCCAGGATGTGCTGATTCCCAAAAGCGCCACGGGCGCGGCCAAAACCGGCCAGGTGGTGGTCGTTGAATTGACCGAACCCCCCGCCTTGTTTGGCCAGCCGGCGGGCCGTGTGGTGGAGGTGTTGGGGGAGGTGGATGACCCTGGCATGGAAATCGAAATTGCGGTGCGCAAATACGGTGTGCCCCATGTGTTTTCAGAGGCCTGCCTGAGCCAGGCCAAGGCCCTGCCTGACAAAGTCCGAGCGCAAGACAAAAAGGGCCGAATCGACTTGACCGATGTGCCCCTGGTCACCATTGACGGCGAAGACGCCCGCGATTTTGACGACGCCGTTTATTGCGAACCCGCCAAGGTCGGGCGGGGCAAGGGGTGGCGTTTGTTGGTGGCGATTGCCGATGTGAGCCATTATGTGAGCACCGGCTCGGACATTGACATCGATGCCTATGACCGGGCCACCAGCGTGTATTTTCCGCGCCGGGTGATCCCCATGTTGCCCGAAAAACTCTCCAATGGCTTGTGCTCCCTGAACCCCGAAGTGGAGCGCCTGTGCATGGTGGCCGACATGCTGATCAACGCTCAGGGCGAGATCCACGCCTACCAGTTTTACCCGGCGGTGATGTTCAGTCACGCCCGCTTCACCTACACCGAAGTGGCGGCCATTTTGGCCAACACCCGAGGCCCCGAAGCCACACGCCGCAAAGACTTGGTGCCCCATTTGCTGCACCTGCATGAGGTCTACAGTGTTTTGCTGAAGGCGCGCCAAGCGCGCGGTGCGATTGACTTCGAGACCACCGAAACCCAGATCGTCTGCGACGACAGTGGGCGCATCGAAAAAATCGTGCCCCGCGTGCGCAACGAGGCCCACCGCTTGATTGAAGAGGCCATGCTGGTTGCCAATGTGTGCAGCGCCGACTTCATTTTGCAAAGCCAACACCCCGGCATGTTCCGGGTGCATGAAGGCCCCACGCCCGAAAAACGCGATTTGTTGGCCAACTACTTGCGCACCACGGGCCTGGGCATGTCCATCAGCGACGACCCGGCACCGCGTGAATTCCAGGCCATTGCCCAAGCCACCAAAGACCGGCCCGACGCCCAGCAAATTCACACCATGTTGCTGCGCTCCATGCAGCAAGCCATTTACACGCCTTTCAACAGTGGTCATTTCGGCTTGGCTTTTGAGGGTTACACCCATTTCACCAGCCCGATTCGGCGGTATCCCGATTTGTTGGTGCACCGGGTGATCAAGGCGATTCTGGCGAAAAAACGCTACCAGTTACCGGTTTTACCGACGCCGGGCGAAGCCCACAGCAAACTGGCCAAACGTCTGGCCAGCCGGGTCAAGTCACCCAAAGCCTTGGCGGCCGAGGGGCAGGCGTCACCCGGCAAAAAAGGTGGCCAGGAGTTGCTGGGCTGGGAGGCCGCCGGCCTGCATTGCAGTGCCAATGTACGCCGCGCCGATGAGGCCAGCCGGGATGTCGAGGCATGGCTCAAATGCAAGTACATGCGCGAGCATTTGGGTGAGGAATTCTCGGGCGTGGTCACTGCGGCCACCGGCTTTGGCATCTTCGTCACCTTGGATGCCATGTATGTGGAGGGGCTGATCCATGTGACCGAGCTGGGCGGTGAATACTTCAAGTTCGACGAGATGCGACAAGAGCTGCGCGGTGAGCGCACCGGCATTCGCTACGCCATCGGCACCCGGGTGCGGGTGCAGGTGAGCCGGGTTGATCTGGATGGTCGCAAGATCGACTTCCGCTTGGTCAATGAGCATGAGTCGGGTCTGTTGCGTGCTTCGCGCGACAAAGACAAAGCCTCGGCGGCCAAGTTGAGCAAAGCCGAGCGGGCCAAGCAGGCACTTGAACTGGTGCCTGAATCCCCGGTCCGGTCTTTGAAAACCTTGGTCAAAAAAGCGGTCGCTTCCGTTAAGAAAAAAACCGGTCAGAAATCAGGCCCAAAACCCGCACAAAAACCCGCGCAAAAACCTGCTCAAAAGCCGGCCCAAAAGGCCGCACAGAAGCGCCAATCCAAACGGTGACTCCGCATGAACTCTCTGAAATCCCTGGGCCGCGTGGCCATCGTGACGGGGGCTGGCACCGGCATTGGCCGGGCCACGGCCCTGACCTTGGCCGCTGACGGCTATTCAGTGGCCCTGGCTGGTCGCCGGGCTGAGCCTTTGCAGGCCACCGCCGATCAAATCGGCGCGCCCGAGCGGGTGCTGGTGGTGCCGACCGATGTGACGAAAGAAGACTCGGTGGCCGCTTTGTTTGCCCAAACAGTCGAGCGTTTTGGGCACCTGGACCTGTTGTTCAACAACGCGGGCACGGCCGCCACCGCCCCATTGGATCAACTCACGCTGGCGCAGTGGCAGGGCGTGGTCGACGTCAACCTGACCGGCATGTTTTTGTGTCTGCGTGAGGCCTTTCGGGTCATGAAGGCGCAAACCCCGCAAGGCGGGCGCATCATCAACAATGGCTCCATTTCGGCGCACACCCCCAGGCCCCAATCGGTCGCCTACACCGCCACCAAACACGGGGTCATGGGTCTGACCAAAACGGCTGCGCTGGATGGTCGGGCCTTCAACATCGCCGTGGGTCAAATCGACATTGGCAATGCGGGCACGGAAATGACCACCCGCATGGCCGCTGGGATATTGCAGGCCAACGGTTCGGTCATGGCCGAACCCCTGATGGATGTGAACCTGGTGGGCGAATCGGTTCTGTACATGGCCAGCCTGCCCTTGAGTGCCAATGTCCTGTTCCACACCGTGATGGCCACGCACATGCCGTTTGTGGGGCGGGGCTGAGCTTTTCCCGCTGTTTGTGCTATCATCGACAGGCTTTGCATTTGAGGGGCTCCATGCCCGTTTCTTGCAGGCAAAACCATCCGCAAACCAGTCCACTCAAGGTGCTGGGTTGATGCCAACAAGCCATCAACCTGGTCACGGCCTGGTTTAAGACCTAACCTTTGGAGTAAAAAACATGGCAGTAACTATGCGCGACATGCTGGAAGCGGGCGTCCACTTTGGTCACCAAACCCGTTTCTGGAACCCCAAGATGGCCCCGTTCATCTTCGGTCATCGCAACAAAATTCACATCATCAACCTGGAAAAATCGTTGCCGATGTTCCAGGACGCCATCAAGTTCGTCAAACAACTGTCGGCCAATCGTGGCACCGTGTTGATGGTGGGCACCAAGCGCCAAGCCCGTGAAATCCTGGCCACTGAAGCCAAGCGCGCTGGCGTGCCTTTTGTGGACCAGCGTTGGTTGGGCGGTATGTTGACCAACTTCAAGACCGTCAAGACCTCGATCAAGCGTCTGAAAGACATGCAGGCTCAGCAAGAAGCGGGCTTGGAAACCTTGAGCAAGAAAGAGCAACTGATGTTTGCTCGTGAGCTGGCCAAGCTCGAAAAAGACATTGGCGGCATTCAAGACATGCCCGCCTTGCCGGACGCGATTTTTGTGATCGACGTGGGCTACCACAAGATTGCTGTGGCCGAAGCTCAAAAGCTGGGCATTCCTTTGATCGGTGTGGTGGACTCCAACCACTCACCCGAAGGCATTGACTATGTGATCCCCGGTAACGATGACTCGGCCAAGGCCGTGGCTTTGTATGCCCAAGGCATTGCCGACGCCATCATCGAAGGCCGTGCCAATGCCGTGAACGACCTGGTCAAGGCCGTGTCGGCTGAGGGCGATGACGAGTTCGTGGAAGTGGAAAACACCGCGGCCTGAGTCCCCTGATTTGGCTTGAATGGTTTTTGACCCGTCTTTGCCAATCCAAAAGGGGGCTTTCAAGCCCCCTTTTTTCGTCTTGTTTAGTTTTAGTTGTTTTAATCAATCACCTACGGAGTAATTCAAATGGCTGCAATCACCGCAAGCATGGTCGCTGAACTGCGCGCCAAGACCGACGCCCCCATGATGGAGTGCAAAAAAGCCCTGACCGAAGCCGATGGCGACATGGGCAAGGCCGAAGAGCTGCTGCGCGTCAAGCTGGGCACCAAAGCGGGCAAGGCCGCTTCGCGCATCACCGCTGAAGGCGTGGTCGCCAGCTTCATTCAAGGCAACACGGGTGCTTTGGTCGAAGTGAACTGCGAAACCGATTTCGTGACCAAGAACG
>CAIUTG010000040.1 GCA_903902035.1 uncultured Curvibacter sp.
AGGCGATGCGCCGACGGCCCGAATCAATCAGATGTTGGGTCATGGCCCGGGCCGCCGCCTGCTGGGAAAAACCCACACTGAAAGTGTCCGCTTGTTCTTCAATGTCCATCAGATGAACACTCGGCACACCGCTCTGCCGTATCAGATGCTGGGTGGATTCAGGCTGCTGGTTGCCCGTGATCAGCAGGCCCGCCGGTCGATGCAACAACTGGCCCCTGAGCAGTTGCTCTTCTTCAATCGCGTTGTAGTGGGTGACCCCCATCAGGGTCTGGTAACCCGCGGGCAGCAAGGTTTGCTGCGCCCCCTCCAGCAAGTCCACAAACAATTGGTTGGAGAGCAAAGGAATCAAAATGGCCACATGCGAGCTTTTGCTGGAAGCCAAGGCCCGCGCCGCCGGATCGGGCACATAGCCCAAACGGTTGGCCGCGGCAATGGCACGCTTGGCCAAATCCGGGGCCACCTGACGCTCCCCCCGCAAAGCACGTGAAACAGTGATGCGACTGACCCCGGCGGCCAAGGCCACATCGTCCAGAGTGACCCGGCCTGAGGCGCGATTTTCACGACGGTTCCGTTGCATGAACTCAGTTTATCAGATATCGCTATCCTGACCGGGGTTAACCCTATTTTGCTTTTTTATTCTTGAGTTAGGATAGCGCTATCCAAAATCGATCTCCAACCCATGACCCCGTCTGCGTCACCCCAACAAGCCCCTCCCCTGTTCTGCGTCGTCATGGGCGTGGCAGGCTGTGGCAAATCCACCCTGGCCAGTCGCATGGCCCAAGCTTTGGCGCTGCCCTTTTTGGAAGGCGATGATTTTCACCCCCCCGCCAACGTCGCGAAAATGAGCCAAGGCATTGCCTTGGACGATGGCGACCGCCAGGAATGGCTGACCCGCCTTTGCCAGACCTTGCAGGCCCACCCCGGGGGGATGGTCCTGTCGTGTTCGGCCTTGAAAAAAAGCTACCGCGACCAATTGCGAAGCGCCTGCCCTGGTCTTCGATTTGTGTATTTGCAAGTGCCACCCGAGCTGGCCAGTTCGCGCTTACAGGCCAGGGCTTCCAGCCATTTTTTCCACCCCAGTTTGATGACCAGTCAATTTGCAGCGTTGCAAGACCCCTCTCTTGAAGCGGGGGTGTACACACTCGACGGCCAACTGCCTGCAGCGCAGTTGTGCCAGCTGGCCGTGCAAAGCCTGAGCCCAAACACGGCACCCCGCCGCTGGTGGCCCCTGCCCAGCATCGACCACCTGGTCGAAAAACTCCTCGCCTTGGTGCTGGCCTGCATCGTGGTGTTGATTTTTTCCAACGTGGTCGGTCGCTATGTGTTGCACAGCAGTTTTGCAGGCGCCGAAGAACTGTCTCGTTTGTTGTTTGTCTGGCTGGTGTTTCTGGGCGCCATTCTGGGCTTGAAGCGGCGCGCCCATTTGGGCGTGGAGCTGGTGCAAGCCCGTTTGCCAAAAGGGGTGCGGCGCGGCTGCGCCCTCTTCACCCACGCACTGACGCTGTATGCGCTGTGGCTGTTTTTAGCGGGCAGTTGGACGCAAACCGAAATTGGTATGCACACTTTCTCCACCGTCCTGGGCTACCCCAATGCCTTGCAGGCCAGCGCGGGCGTGGTCTGCGCTTTTTCGATGATGTTGATTGTGGCCAACAACCTGCTGCGGATTCTCAAACATCACCCTGACGCCGTGTTGGCGGGAGATGCGACATGAGCATTTTGATTTTCCTGGGCACCCTGATGGGCCTGATGGTGATGGGCATGCCCATTGCCTTTGCCCTGATGTTGACGGGCGTGGCGCTGATGTTCCAGCTCGATTTTTTTGACCCTCAACTGGTCGCCCAAAACATGATTGCCGGGGCCGACATCTACCCCTTGATGGCTGTGCCCTGTTTCATTCTGGCAGGCGAGTTAATGAATGCCGGCGGTATTTCCAAACGCATCATCCACCTGGCCGTCAGCCTGGTCGGACACATTCAGGGAGGCCTGGGCTATGTGGCCATTGCCACCACCTTGCTGCTGGGCTGTTTTTCGGGCTCCGCTTTGGCCGATACCGCAGCGGTCGCCACGTTGCTGATTCCGATGATGCGCGACAACGGCTACCCCGTGCCCCGGTCTGCGGGGCTGATTGCCGCTGGTGGCGTGATTGCCCCCATCGTGCCGCCTTCCATGCCCTTCATCATTTTTGGCGTGACCACCAACACCTCGATCAGCGCCTTGTTTGTGGCGGGGATTGTTCCGGCCTTACTGCGTGCCATGGGCTTGGTGCTGGTGTGGGCCTTGTTGGCGCGCAAGATGAAGGTCACCTTGCAACCTCGCCAAAGTTGGGCGCAGCGCTGGCAGGCGTTCAAACAAGCCCTGTGGGCCTTGGTGCTGCCCGTCTTGATTGTGGGCGGTTTGCGCGGCGGCGTTTTCACCCCCACCGAAGCCTCGGCAGTCGCGGCCATTTATGCCTTGTTGGTGAGCCTGTATGTTTACCGCGAGGTGCAATGGCATCAACTCACGGGGCTGCTGGTGGCCGCTGCGCGCACCACCAGCACGGTGATGTTTTTGTGTGCCGCCGCTTTTGTTTCGTCTTACATGGTGACCTTGGCCGACTTGCCCGCCCAAGTGACCGACTTTTTGGCGCCCGTACTGACCCACCCCAAACTCTTGATGACCGTGGTCATGCTCTTGTTACTGGCGATTGGCAATGTGATGGATTTGACCCCCACCATCTTGGTCATGGGCCCCGTGTTGATGCCCTTGATCACCCTGGCGGGCATCGACCCCACCTACTTCGGGGTCATGTTCATCCTGGTGGGCACTTTGGGCCTGATCCACCCCCCCGTTTGCACCGTGCTCAATGTGGTCTGCGGGGTCGCCAAAATTTCCCTGGAAAGCGCCACCAAAGGGGTCTGGCCCTTTTTGTTGGCCGAAGCCGTGTTGGTGTTTTTGTTTGTTGCCTTCCCTGAGTTCATCACCGTGCCCATGGCATGGTTCCATTAAATTCTCATTTCCATCCACAGGAGAAAACATGAAAAAAATCCCTCTTTGGGGTCGTCCGGCCCGCTGGGTCCAGTTGACCCTCGTGGCCGCTTTGGCCAGCAGCTGTTTGAGCACGGTCTCGGCGGCTGACTTTCAACCCCGCATCATCCGCTTTGGTTATGGCTTGGCCGAAGACAGCAATCAGGGCCGAGCCGTCAAGTACTTTGCCCAGGAATTGAACAAACTCAGCAACGGCAAACTGCGTGCCAAAGGCTTTGCCAGCGCCAGCTTGGGCAACGACAATCAAATGCAAAATGCCCTGATTGGTGGCGCACAAGAAATGACCGTGGTGTCCACGGCCACCTTGGTCGGCATTGATGACGCCTTCGGCATCTACGACCTGCCCTTTTTGTTCCGCACCGAACAAGAGGCCGACGCCGTGCTGGATGGCAACTTTGGCAAAAAGCTCATGACCCAACTGGAGTCCAAAGGCTTGGTCGGCTTGGTCTATTGGGAAAATGGTTTTCGCAACCTGACCAACTCCAAGCACCCCATCAACAAACTGGAAGACCTGCAAGGCATCAAATTGCGGGTCATGCAAAACCCGGTCTACATCGACATGTTCAACAGCTTTGGCGCCAATGCCATTCCTTTGGCCTTTTCAGAGCTGTTCACTGCTTTGGAATCGCGCACCGTTGATGGACAAGAAAACCCCGTCAACACCATCCAGTCCAGCAAGTTCTACGAAGTGCAAAAATACCTCTCGATCACCAAACACGTCTACAGTCCCTGGATTGTTCTGGCCAGCAAAAAATGGTGGGACGGTTTGTCGGCCGCAGAAAAAAATGCCATTCAGCAAGCCGCCGTGGCTTCACGCGACTTTGAACGCGCCGACAGCCGCGACGCGGGTAACAAAGCCCTGGCCACCTTGAAGCTAAAGGGCATGGAAGTGACCACGCTCAGCAACAAAGAACTCGATCGGATGCAAGAACGCGCTCGACCCGCAGTCGTCAAGTTCTCGGCCAATGGCCACGCCGATTTGGTGAAAGAACTGCAAGCTGAGATCACCAAAGTCCGCAAATAAGCGCTCAGCCACTCAAGGGTGCAACAACAATTTTTGCACCCGCCAGTTCAACAGCTCAGCCACCCACAAAGTGTTCTCGGTGGGGCAGGCAATTTCATGCACCCAACCAAACTGCTTGAGTTGCTTGCCAGAACGGCCCAAGACCCCCAGCACCTGGCCGTCTAGAGAAAGTTTATAGATTCGGCCCGGGAAGGCGTCGGCCACATAAAGCACTTGGTTTTGCTGCCCCGGTGTGATGCAAATGGCCCAGGGCGAACCCGGCATCGATTTTTTATTGACCACGCTGGGGTCGTCTTTTTTGCTGACATCGGGCATTTCGTCAATCGCCGGGCGCATGGTGGGGTCCACCGGCACATCGATTTTGATGATCCTCAAGACCTTGCCGTCGCCGTCAAAGACCTGAATGCGACGATTGCCCCGATCGGCCACATACACATGGCCCTGGGCATCGGTGGCAATGCTGTGGGGCGTGTGCAACTGACCCGGCGCCGAGCCCCGTTCGCCCCAAGTGGTCAGCCAATTGCCGTCCTTGTCGGCCTTGACCACACGGGAGTTGATGTAGCCGTCGCTGATGTAGGTGTTGCCCTGCGCATCCCAAGCCATGTCGGTGACTTGCCGAAAGCGGCCCTCTTCACCCTTGAGGGGCGGGTTGGGGTGTTCCAGCGGCCCGGTTTCACGGTCCGAGGCTTCTTGCTTGCGCCCAAAAACCAGTTTGACTTGTCCCGCTGGGTCAAACTTGATGACCATGTCCGAGCCTTTGTCGGTGACCCAGACATTGTCCTGCGGGTCGATTCGCACCGCATGGGCAAAGGACCACGCATACAAATTCTTGCCAATTTCACGGATGAATTTGCCCTGGGCATCGAACTCCAACAACTGGGCCGCGGCCGCAGCATACGCGGGCCCGGAGGTGTTGCCCCGCTGCAAAACAAAGACATGCCCCTTGGAATTCACGGCCACGCCGCTGACTTCACCCAGGTACAGGTCTTTGGGCATTTGGATGGGGTTGGGCACCGAGTCAAAAGCAATTTCTGGCACGGTGGTTTGGGCGCTCACCGCGCGCAAGGTTGTGAGTGCGACGAGGGCCAACAAGCCTTTTTTGAGTTTCATGACATTCCTTTTATGGGAGGGAGTTCAGATAAGCAATGAGGTTGGCACGGTCCACCGGATCGGGCAGACCCGAGTAAGGCATGCGGTTGCCCGGAACCATGGCCTGGGGATCGGCCAAAAATCGATCCAGGCTCTCAGGCGTCCAGACGATCTGGCTCTTTTTGAGGGCAGGGGAATAGCGGTAACCCGGCACAGCAGCCGCATTTCGGCCGACCACGCCATGCAAAGAAGGCCCCAAAGCAAGGGCGCCCGCCTCGACCTGGTGACATGACTCACAGGCTTGAAATTGGATCTTTCCTTGGGCCACGTCTTGCGCCCACCCCATCTGCAGGGCCGCACCAAGCAAAACCCCCATTAAAAAATTTTTGCGCATGTCTTAAACCAAATGACCGGGGTTTTGCAGGTAACGTTTGCGAATCATCTCGGACGTCAGATAGGCCAAGGCACCCAGCGGCCCCGTCGGGTTGTAGGCCGAGTTGTGGGGGAACAAAGAGGCGCCAGTGATAAACAAGTTGGGCAAGTCCCAGCTTTGGCCGTATTTGTTCACCACACTGTTGCCCGGGTCTGTGCCCATGATGGTGCCCCCCGTGGTGTGGGTGGTCTGGTAAGGCACGACCGACCAAGGGCCCACACGCGGGTTGGCTGCGGTCATGGCATCGGGGCGCAGGCTGTGGCCCAGCTCTTGAATCACCCCAGCGGTGAAGGTGGATATGCGGTGCTCATTGGGCTTGTAGTCGAAGGTCATGCGCAGCAGCGGCAGCCCAAAGGCGTTTTTGTACGTGGGGTCCAGGTCCAAATAGTTGTATCGATTGGCCATGACGCTGCCTGCCGACGCAATGCTCATGGCGTTCAAATAGGACTTGGCGATGGCCTCTTTCCAGGCATGTCCCCAACGAGGCGTGCCCGGTGGTACCGGGTGGTAGGCAATCGGGCGCCCGCCGTACATGCCGCCGTTGATGGTTGACCCCCCCACAAAATTGGGGCCACGCCGGTCAAAGTCCCAATTCCCATAAAAATCATCGATCAGCGTGGTCAAGCCGCCGGTGGCCATGAAGGGGTTGAAGTTTTTGTCTTTGAAAAACAAGGTCGCGCTCGTGCCAGTTTGGTAGGCGTAATTTTTCCCCACCAGGCCTTTTTGCGTTTCAGGATCGTAGGCCTGGCCGATGCCCGAGGTCAGCATCAGGTGCACATTGTTTAAAACAAAAGCGGCAAGAATCACCATTTGGGCTGGCTGAAAAAATTCCTCCCCGGTTTGCAGGTTGGTGTAGTTGACGCCGATCGCCCGCTTCTTTTGCGCATCGGTGACGATTTTCGTCACCCAGCTGTGGGTTCTCAACTCGAAAGTGGGTTGTTTCAATGCCAGCGGAATCACGGTGATGAGCGGGCTGCCTTTGGCATTGGCCTCGCAACCAAAGCGCTCACAAAACCCGCAGTATTGGCATTGCCCCAACTTGGCCCCATCGGGGTTGGTGTAGGGCCTGGACGCATTCGCCGTGGGCATCGGAAAGGGATGAAAGCCTTTTTCTCGGGCCGCCTGTGCAAACAAATCGTTGGCCAGGCTTCTTTCCAGGGGTGGCAAGGGATAGGGCGAGGCTCGCGGTGCTTCAAAAGGATTGCCCCCAGGCTGGATGACCCCCTTGAGGTTGCCGGCTTGACCAGAAATACCGGCGGTTTTTTCAAACTTGTCGTAGTAGGGCTCCAACTCCTGGTAGGTGATGCCCCAATCCTGGATGGTCATGTCCGCAGGAATAAAGGACTTGCCATACTTGTCTTCATAAAGCGATCGGATTTTGAATTCCATATCGCTCCAGCGCCAGGTGTGACCGTTCCAATGAACGCCTGCACCGCCCAGCCCTTCACCCGGTAAAAAGGAGCCCAATTGGCGCATCGGCAAGGCCATCTGATTGGGGTGATTTCGAACCGTCAGGGTGTCACGCCGAGGGTTTTGCATCAGCCCGTGCCGCACACCATAAGCCAATTCATCTCTGATGTGCGGCACGGAAAAATCCGCCTCGGCACTTCTGGCAGCGCCCCGCTCCAAGGCCACCACCTTCAAACCCGCCTCAGACAATTCTTTGGACAGGATGCCGCCGGTCCAGCCCATGCCAATCACCACCACATCCACTTCAGGCAATTTTTTGATCATCTTGATTCTCAGCTGAGGTCTTCAATGCCCAGGGTGGGCGCACGGTAGTTTTTGTTTTTGAAATTCACGATGTTCAGCGCATGGGTTTCAATGACCCCAGGAAAACCAATCATCTTCCAGCCCTGCTTGTCGCGGTTGCCGCCATAAATGGGGTCGGCAAACAAGCCCTCCACCACGGTCTGGTAGAGGATGCTAAAAAAAGCTTTGGCAGGCAAGCCGCTGGCAAACTGAATTTTCCCTGCTTCCAAGGCTTTGAGCACGGTCTCCCGGTCGACCTCACTCAAAAGATCAAACGTCTTGCCATGGTTTTTTTCACAATGGGCATTGGTCTGGGCAATCCCGGTCCGGTAAATTTCGGCGGGTGTCAACGGGGATTGATACCCTTGGCTCGGCTCCCCCGGCGCCCATGGGCCTTGCAGGTACATGCGATCCCCCCGCCCCCATCCCCCAGCCAAGGCGCGGTCGATGTAAACAGGAATACCCAAGTCAACCCCATGGGGTGACAAGTGATCGGCGGGCACCATGTGCATGGCCACGGCTTCGACAAAGCCCGCCTCGTCGGGGGTGAGGTAGAGGTAGCCCTGCACCGAAGGCTTGCCGGCTTGAGTTGCCTGTGGCGCAGGGGTGTCGGCCTGTGCACTGACGCCGCCTCCCAGGGCGGAACCCACTGTCGCCCCCGTCACCAGAGCGCTCCTTAACCAACTTCGTTTGCTTTCATCCAAGCCCGTCTCCTCGTTTTTTTAAGCGATGCCCAGATCGCGATGTGCCTCAAGCCAAACGCAAAGCTTACTCCTGAATGCCTCCAGGCTTGGGCCAAATCGCTCATTCATAGTCCTGAACATGACAAGCGCCAGGAACCCACGACCAACCCCCTGGCGGCCTGCGGTTCAGTCGCTCATCAGGGGCGCAAAACGCGGGGCGGGGGCGACGCTGAGCCGACCTTGGGCATCCGCCTGGTAAATGCCTCGCGCCTGCAAATGCGGGTGGGCAGCGACCTCGCTCAAACGCAGCACCGGCGCAAAACAAACGTCGGTGCCCTCCAACAGCGCGCACCAATGGGCCTGGGGCTGGCTTTGAAACAAGGCCCCCAAGCGGGCTTTCAGCGCGGGCCACTGGGCTTTGTCGTATTGGGCTTGGGGGTCAACATCATGCAAACCCAATTTACTCAACAGCAAGGCGTAAAACGGCGGCTCGATGGCGCCCAGGGTGATGAAGCCGCCCCCGGCGCAGGCATAGCTGTCGTAAAACGGCGAGTCGTGAAAGGGGCTGGGTTCGGGGCCATCCACTTGCCCGCCTGCGCGAACCCACTGCACCAATGCGCCAAGCATGGCCACGATGTCCACAATCGCCGCATCAACGACGCGCCCCGCCCCCCCCGAGCGCACCGCCAACAAGGCGCTGACCATGCCAAAGGCCAGGCCCAGCGCGCCACCGGCGTCGCCCACCACGGTGGGTGGCAATTGCGGCGCTTGCCCGTAGCGCGAGGCCAGCGACAGCAAGCCGGTGAGGGCCACATAATTCAAGTCATGGCCCGCCGCCTGGGCCAAGGGGCCGTCCTGCCCCCAGCCGGTCATGCGGCCATAAACCAGCTTGGGGTTGCGCGCCGCGCAGTCGGCTGGCCCCAGGCCCAGCCGCTCCATCACGCCAGGGCGGTTGCCTTCGATCAGGCCATCGGCCTGTTCAATCAAATCCAGGGCACGCGCCAAGCCCGCCGGGCTTTTTAAATCCACCGTTTCCAGGCGCTTGCCGCGCCGCAAGGGGTTGTCTGCCGTGCCTGCCAAGCGGTCCATGGCCACGCTGCTGCCGGGCCGCACCAAGGTCGTGACCTCTGCGCCAAAGTCGGCCAACATCATCGCCGCCAAAGGGCCGGGGCCAATGCCCTCAAACTCGACAATGCGCAGGCCAAGCAGGGGAAGGTTTAAGGGCGGATTCAGCGGCGGGTTCAGGGATTCAGCGTGGCTCATGGTGGCTCATGGTGGCTCGTGGTGGCTCAGGCGAACTCAGGCCAAGGCCCGCTGAATGAGGATTTTTTGCACATCCGAGGTGCCTTCATAAATCTGACACACCCGCACATCGCGGTAGATGCGCTCCACCGGGAAGTCGCTCACATAGCCATACCCGCCCAAGGTTTGAAGGGCGGCGCTGCAGACTTTTTCCGCCATTTCGCTGGCGAACAATTTGGCCATGGCGGCCTCTTTCAAACAGGGTCGGCCCGCATCCCGCAGGGCGGCGGCATGCCAGGTCAATTGGCGCGCGGCCTCCAGCTGCGTGGCACATTCGGCCAAACGAAACCCCACCGCCTGGTGGTTGAAGATGGCCGTGCCAAAACTTTGGCGCTCCTTGGCATAGTGAATCGCCACGTCCAAGGCACTGCGTGCCATGCCGATGCTTTGAGAGGCAATGCCAATGCGCCCGCCCTCCAGCGCACCCAGGGCGATGCCGTAACCGGCGCCCTCTTGTCCAATCAGGTTGTCGGCGGGAATGCGGCAGTTGTCAAAGTTGATTTGCGCCGTGTCGCTGCTGTGCTGACCGAGTTTGTCTTCCAAACGCGCGACCTGATAACCGGGCGTGTCGGTGGGCACCAAAAAGGCGCTCAGGCCTTTCTTGCCCGCGCCTTTGTCGGTGACGGCAATGACGATGGTTACATCGCCATTTTTGCCACTGGTGATGAATTGCTTGACGCCATTGATGACATAAGCGTCACCGTCTTTCACCGCCGTGGTGCGCAAGGCCGAGGCATCGCTGCCCACATGCGGCTCGGTCAGGCAAAACGCGCCCAGCATCTGGCCTTGGGCCAGGGGGGTGAGCCACTGCTTTTTTTGTGCCGCATTGCCATGCCGCATCAGGATGGCGTTGACGGGGCAATTGGTGACGCTGATCACGGTGCTGGTGCCGCCGTCGCCAGCGGCCACCTCTTCAATCACCAACGCCAGCGACAAATAGTCCAGCCCGGCGCCGCCCAGGTCTTCGGGCACGCAAATGCCGTAAGCTCCCAAGGCGGCCAGCCCTTTCAAGGCCTCTTTGGGAAAGTAATGGGCCTTGTCCCATGCGGCGGCATGGGGCCACAGCTCGGCCTGGGCAAAGTCGCGCACCGCATCGCGGATCATCTCTTGGTCTTGACTGAGGAGCATGGTGAAAAATCTTATTTAGCGGCCATGCGAATGGCCCCGTCCAAGCGAATCACTTCGCCATTGAGGTACTGATTGGTGAGGATGTGTTCGACCAAGGCGGCGTATTCTTCGGGCTTGCCCATGCGCGGGGGAAACGGCACCATCTTGCCCAAAGCCGCTTGCACATCGGCGGGCATGCCCAGCAGCATGGGCGTTTCCATGAGGCCGGGGGCAATCGTCATCACGCGCACCCCACTGCGGCACAGCTCGCGCGCAATCGGCAAGGTCATGGCCACCACGCCCCCCTTGGACGCCGCATAAGCGGCCTGGCCGAGTTGGCCATCAAAGGCGGCCACCGAGGCGGTGTTGATGATGACGCCGCGCTCGCCCGTCGGGTCGGGCTCGGACGGGTTCATGATTTCTGCCGCCAGCCGAATCATGTTGAAGGTGCCAATCAGGTTGATGTGGATGGTGCGGGTAAAACTGTCGAGCGAGTGGGCGCCATCACGGCCCACCACTTTTTCAGCGGGTGCAATGCCTGCGCAATTCACCAAGCCGCGCAGGGTGCCTAAGGACTGGGCCACCGCAAAAGCCAGGCGGGCACTGTCGTCGCGGGTGACGTCGGTCAAGACAAAACGGGCCCGCTCACCCAGCTCGGCGGCCACCGCCTCGCCGGTCTGGGTGTTGACGTCGGCCAGCACCACCCAAGCGCCCAGGCCGATCAATCGGCGCGCCGTGGCGGCGCCCAAGCCCGAGCCCCCCCCGGTCACCACAAACACCTGGTTTTCAATCTGCATAGCGAACCCGTCCTCGTGAATCCAAAGCCGCCACTTTAATGGGCGCGGGCAAGGCTGTGAATCCCCAAATCACCGAATCGCTATAGGCATAACCCTCAGTGGTTTTGCGAGGGCGAGATCACAATGGTGGCCGTGCCGCCCCCCCAAAAATTGGCCGGCACGATGACCACGGTGGCACTGCGATCGGGTCGGGTGAACACCAACTGGGTTTGCTCGGAGCGCACCGTGGAGACCAAAGTCCAGCCTTTTTCGGGGTAGGTTTTGATGAAGAACCGGTAGGCAATGTCGTCGTCCTTGCCGATGTCCAGGGTGAGTTTGCCGTACCAGTTTTCACCATTGCCCACGGTGAAGGATTTGTCTTGCTTGATGATGGCGCCCGGGGGCGCCAGGGCCGTTGAAAAGGTGCCCGAGCCGGTGAGCCCCGGGTTGGCGGCAGAACCGCTGGTGTCGCCCACGGGGGTGGAAGAACAGGCGGAGATCAAGAGCAAGGCCGCGCTGCCGAAAATACAAGACCAAAGTGGCCATTTAGGTGTGTTCATGTCAAAACCCGATGCGGGCCCTGTGGGTGGAGTGAGAGGAGCCAAAAGACTATCAGATCCCCGGATTTTAAGGACATCAAAAGTCTCAAGGGTGAATTTCACACGACGATGCGCCATGATTCGGGCTTTCAACTCGGCCCCCCAGTCCACCCTCATCTCTCACCATTTCTACAATCGGGGCTTTATCCAAAAGCAACTGGCCCCCTCATGCTCGATATCCTCGCCATCACAGGCCCCATTTACCTGCTCATTGCCCTCGGATTTGCAGCCACCCAATGGGGGGGGTTCGAAAAGTCGGACACAAGAACCTTGGGCAAGTTTGTCATTCAACTGGCCCTGCCGGCCCTGTTGTTCAAAGCCCTCTCACAGAACAAGCTGAGTGAGTTTTTCAACTGGGGCTACTGCCTGGCCTATGGCTTGGGCACCCTGCTCACCGTCGGTGTGGGTTACGCCTGGACCCGCAAAGGGCAAGGCCAGAGCGCCTTGACCAGCACCTTTGCCGCCATGGGCATGTCTTGCGCCAACAGTGGCTTCATCGGGTATCCCATTTTGTTGCTGGTGCTGGCTGCGGTGGCGCCGGTGGCCTTGGCCATGAACATGATGGTCGAGAACCTGCTGATTTTGCCGCTGCTGCTTTTCATGGCCGACACCGCGGCCCAAGGCCACGCTTCCTGGCACACCCTGACCCAGGCTTTCAAGAATCTTTTGAAGAACCCTTTGATCCTGGCCATCCTGGCGGGGCTGGCCAGCGCGTCGCTGAACCTGCAGTTGCCCGAAGTCATCAACCAGTCGGTTAAATTTTTGGCCCTTTCCTGCAGTGCCTTGTCCTTGTTCGTGATTGGGGGCACCTTGGCTGGCCTGTCGCTCAAGGGCATGGGGTCTCGGGTTTGGCCGATTGTGATTGGCAAACTGGTTCTACACCCGGTCCTGGTGCTGGGTGTTGTCGGCTTGATTCAACTCGGCGGCGGCGTGACGGGCTTTGATGGGCGCCAGCAAACCGCGGTGTTGCTCACCGCAGCCATGCCCATGATGGGCATTTACACCACATTGGCCCTGAAATACGAGCAAGAGGCGTTGAGTGCAGCGGCTCTGCTGGTGGCCACCGTGGCGTCTTTTTTCACCCTGAGTGTGATTTTGTGGGCCTGTCATGACACGCTTTCCCTGCTGCACTGAGCGGCCCCAATCGCTGCGCCAAACACGCACCGCTGCGGGCTGGTGCCTGGGCCTTTGTGTGGCCTGGGCCTTGGGGGGGTGTGGCTCCGTATCGCTGGCACCCGATGCGGTCACCCCAACCACCCCAGGCCGCGCTTCCCCGCCCCTGATCCAGGCCGAGCAAGCTCAGGATGTGACCATCCGCGCCCTGGGTCTGGTGGGCACGCCGTACCGCTATGGCGGCAACACCCCGGAGTCTGGTTTTGACTGCAGTGGTTTGATTGGCTATGTTTACCTCAGCCAAGCCGGTGTCAAAGCCCCCCGCACCGTGGCCCAGTTGGGCAATTGGGGGCAGTCCGTGTCGGCGGCCCAACTGCGCGCAGGCGATTTGGTGCTGTTCAGCCAAAGAGCGGGCAGCACCCCCCACCATGCCGGCATCTATGTTGGCCAAGGCCGCTTCGTGCATGCGCCCTCCACAGGCGGCGAGGTGCGGCTGGACCGATTGGAGAGCAAATACTGGTCGGCGCTGAACGTGACGTTCAGGCGACCTTGAGCGTCACCAGCTCTTTGGCTTTATTGACCAACTCTTCCGACTTGAAGGGCTTGGAAAAGGTGGCTTTGGCACCCAGGGACTCCAGGGACTGAATGCCCAAGCGGTTTTTTACCAAATGGCTGGCGCCCGAGACCAGAATCACGGGCAATTCGGGGTGGCTTCGGGACAATTTGGCGATCAGCTCGACGCCATTCATGTTCGGCATCAACAAATCCGTGACCACCAGGTCGATCTGGGTTTCATAAAGCCAATGCATGGCCTCCAGTCCGTCTTCGGCGCCGATCACATGAAAGCCATTGAGTTCAAACAGCTCCTGCACACCACTGCGCAACAGGTCTTCGTCTTCAATTAGCAAAATGGTGGGCATCGGTTCGGACATGGGGGCTGATTCTAGCCGTGACTTTGCCTGGCCGCATTGACTTCTTGCATTTCCGCGTCCGTGAACAGGCGCGAGCGAGTGTGAAAGGCCTTGCCTTCCGAACCCTCCAGCGAAAAAGTCCCCCCAGTGCCCTCCACCACGTCGATGATGAGCTGGGTGTGTTGCCAATACTCATATTGACTGACACTCATGTAAAAAGGGCAGCCCCCAATCTCACCCAGGTACACATCGCCTGGGCCGATGGTCAAATCGCCCTTCATGTAGCAATTGGCCGCGCTGTTGTCGCAACAGCCTCCCGACTGGTGGAAAAACAAATCAGGCCCATGTTTGGTTTTGAGCAGCTCGATCAAAGCCAGCGCCTCGGGCGTGGCGGTTACACGTTCAACCATGGCGTTCTCCAATGAAAAAAGGGCCAGCACCCGGCTGGCCCTTGATGATTTCAGGCTCAGAAAAAGCCCAGCTTGCTTTCGCTGTAACTGACCAAGAGGTTCTTGGTTTGTTGGTAGTGGTCCAGCATGACCTTGTGGGTTTCACGGCCAATGCCCGACTCTTTGTAACCACCAAATGCGGCGTGGGCCGGGTAGGCGTGGTAGCAGTTGGTCCAAACCCGACCGGCCTTGATGGCACGGCCCATGCGGTAGGCCACATTGCCATTGCGGCTCCAGACCCCTGCACCCAAGCCATACAAGGTGTCGTTGGCGATGGCCAGCGCTTCGGCCTCGTCCTTGAAGGTGGTCACGGCCAGCACGGGGCCAAAGATTTCTTCCTGGAAGATGCGCATTTTGTTGTGGCCCTTGAACACCGTGGGCTGCACATAGTAGCCCGCAGCCAAGCCCCCGGCCTGGTGCGACTGCTCACCGCCCACCAGCACCTGTGCGCCCTCTTGCTTGCCCAAGTCGAGGTAGGTCAAGATTTTGGTCAACTGCTCTTTGGAGGCCTGCGCACCAATCATGGTGTCGGTGTCCAAGGGGTTGCCTTGTTTGATGGCTTTGATGCGCTCCAAGCAACGGGCCATGAATTTGTCGTAGATGGACTCCTGGATCAAGGCACGCGAAGGGCAGGTGCAAACCTCGCCCTGGTTGAAGGCAAACAAGACCAGGCCTTCAATGGCCTTGTCCAGGAAGCCATCGTCTTTGTCCATCACATCGGCAAAGAAGATGTTGGGGGATTTGCCGCCCAATTCCAGGGTGGCGGGAATCAGGTTGTTGGCAGCCGCTTGGGCGATGACGCGGCCCGTGCTGGTCGAGCCCGTGAAAGCGATCTTGTTGATGCGCTTGCTGGTGGCCAGGGGGAAACCCGCTTCACGGCCATAGCCGTTGACGACGTTGAGCACACCTGGAGGCAACAGGTCGGCCACCAGTTCCAACAAGATCAAGAGGCTGATGGGGGTGGATTCGGCGGGCTTCAAGACCACGCAATTGCCGGCACCCAGGGCGGGGGCCAGCTTCCAGGCGGCCATCAAAATGGGAAAGTTCCAGGGGATGATCTGCCCCACCACGCCCAGCGGTTCATGGTAGTGATAGGCGACGGTGTTCTCGTCAATGTCGCTCAGGGCGCCTTCTTGTGCGCGCACACAACCGGCAAAGTAGCGGAAGTGATCGACCGCCAGCGGAATGTCGGCATTCAGGGTTTCGCGGATCGGTTTGCCGTTGTCCACGGTTTCGGCATAGGCCAGCAGTTCAAGGTTGGTCTCAATGCGGTCGGCGATTTTCAAGAGAATGTTGGAGCGAGTGGCGGGGTCGGTCTTGCCCCAGGCATCGGCTGCCGCGTGGGCAGCATCCAACGCCAGTTCAACGTCTTCGGCCGTGGAGCGCGCCGCTTGGGTGTACACCTGACCAGAAATGGGGGTGATCACATCAAAGTACTGGCCTTTGAGGGGGGCCACCCATTTGCCGCCGATGAAGTTGTCGTAGCGGGCCTTGTAAGCGATCTTGGCACCTTGGGTACCAGGGGCTGCATAAATCATTTGTCTCTCCTTTTGTTAATGGACACCAGACCCATTGCAAAAGAAATGCCAACGCTTCAAACCAGCCATTGGTCCTGAATTAAGGCACTTTCATAGGCGAAAATAGGGTCGCTGTATACACTTAAACATAAAGAAATGAAAGCAAGCTTGCTTTTTTTCCCCTCGGTAATTTCGCGAGCATCCGTCCTAATTTGTCACAGCGGGACAGTGTCTCCTGACAGACCCATCGGGGTTTCTACCAGGCCTTCGCCATTCAGGAGAAAATGAAACCATGAACATCAGTGCACGTTTTCACCTTCGCCTGCAAGGCCCCCATCACTCACCGATCGGGCCAGGCAAAATCAGTCTGTTGGAAGCCATTGCCACCGAGGGCTCCATTTCAGCGGGGGCCAAGAAGCATCAAATGTCTTATCGGCGGGCTTGGCAACTGGTTGACGAAGTCAATCAGGCGCTGCGCTCCCCGGCCGTCCTCACCGCGGTGGGGGGGCGCAAAGGCGGTGGGGCCGTCCTGACTCCGGAAGGCGAAAGCCTGGTCCGGCTCTACCGCGAAGTGGAAGCCCAGGCTTTGGACACCAACCAAACCCGCCTGCAAGCCCTGCGCGCCTTGTTCAATCCCTCTGCCCCCGCTGCTTAAAACCCTTCAGGCCGCCGCCCCGCTGCCCAGCAAGGAAACGGCCTTGACCCAGGCCCAGACCACTTCGCCCGGTTTGAGTTGCAAACGGTCCGAGGCTCGCGCGGTGATGTTTGCTTGCAAAACCACGCCCCCCAGCTTGAGTTGAATTTGTTTTTGCGCAGGATGCGGGCCTGCCGAGCTGCCCAGAACCACACAGGGCCAACTGTTTTGAATGCTGGTGTCCGCAAGCGGCTGGCGACTCAAGCTCACGTCCCGGGCCAAAACCCGCACCCGGGTCCGACTGCCCAGGGGCAGACCCGAGTCAGGCAACACCAATTCCCCGCCCGCAAAACCCAGGGTCATGAGGTGCCAGACCGGGTCTTTGCTCAGCACCTGGGTGCTCAACAAGGTTTCGCCTTCTTGCTGCAACACCTCGGCCACAGGCCCGGCGCGACGCACCCTGCCCTGCGACATCAACACCAGGGTGTTGGCCAAGCGGGTGGCTTCGGCCATGGAATGGGTGACATACACCATGGGCAAGGTCCACTCATCCCGCAGGCGCTCCAACCAACCCAACAGCTCTTCGCGCCGGGCCTCGTCCAAAGCGGCCAGGGGCTCATCCAGCAACAACACTTCGGGCCGGGTGGCCAAGGCCCGTGCCATGGCGACCCGCTGCCGCTCACCGCCCGACAGCGTCAACACCGAGCGTTGCAGCAAATGCCCAATGCCCAAAGTCTCGATGGCCTGGTTCAAGGTCTCCCGGCTTGAGGCAGTTTGGGCTCGCTTCAGGCCAAAGTTCAAATTGCCCTGCACCGTCAGGTGCTCAAACAAACTGGCTTCCTGGAACACATAGCCCAAAGGGCGACGCCAGGTTGGCAATGAGAGGGGGGCTTGGGCCAAGTCGTCCTGCCAAACGGAAGCGCCCACACGAAGCCGGCCCTTGGCCTCGGGCTCCAGACCGGCCATGCACCGCAGCAAGGTGGTTTTGCCAGAGCCCGAAGGGCCCAACAACACGGTCACCCCAGTGGTGGGCAGGCTCAATTCGACCTGCAGCTCAAAGCCGGGCCGTTGCAATTGAAAACTCAGCTCGATCATGGTGCTCAGGAGGTCACGCGGTCAAAGGGCCGCTGCAACCGATGCAACCCCACCAGCACAGCAAAGGAGAACACCAACAAGCCCCCTGCCAACCAATGCGCCCGGGCGTAGTCCATGGATTCCACCAGGCTGAAAATTTCGGTGGAAACCACCCGGGTCTGACCGGGGATGTTGCCGCCAATCATCAGCACCACCCCGAACTCGCCCACCGTATGGGCAAAACTCAGAATCGCGGCGGTCAGGAGGCCCGGCACCGATTGCGGCAAAACCACCGAGAAAAAAGTATCGAGCGGACTGGCACGCAAGGTGGCCGCCACCTCCAAGGGGCGCTGGCCCACCGATTCAAAGGCCCGCTGCAGCGGTTGCACCGCAAAAGGCATGGAATAAATCACCGACCCCAACAACAAGCCACCAAAGCTGAAGGTCAAGGGCGCCCAGCCCAAGGCCGTCGTGAGTCGCCCCATCGGGCCTTGCGGCCCCAGGGCCACCAACAAATAAAAACCCAACACCGCCGGCGGCAAGACCAGGGGCAAAGACAGCAAGGCCGCCACCGGCGAACGCCAGGCAGAACGGGTTTGGGACAACCACCAGGCCAGGGGCAGGGCCAAGACCAACAAACACAAGGTCGTCAAACTGGCGAGTTTGAGCGTCAAGAAAATGGCGCTCAGGGTCTCGGAATCAAAGGCGGGCATCATGATCCGCCGGAATATACACGCTAGGATAGATGGGATGAGCGGCCTTTTTTTTCCTGACCCGTCCTTTTGGTCCAGCCTGGGACTGCAATTGATCAATGGCTGGGCCGGTGCCTCTTCCCTGTTCTTGGTCGCCGCTGGTTTGTCCCTGATTTTTGGCGTGACCCGCATCGTCAACCTGGCCCACGGCTCCTGGTTCATGCTGGGCCTGTACACCGCCTACAGCCTGAGCGGTCAACTCACGGCTTGGGCCACCGCCTGGGGCTGGGGGGCGGCCTTGGCCCCAGGCTTCGGTTTCTGGTTCGGCATGGGGGTCACGGCCTGGGTCATGGCCGGGCTGGGGGCCTTGGTCGAGGTCACCCTCTTGCGCCGACTCTATGGCGCGCCCGAGTTGCTGCAACTGCTGGCCACCTTCGCTCTGGTGCTGATCATCAAAGACGCCGTGCTGTGGTACTGGGGGCCAGAAGACTTGCTCGGCCCCCGTGCCCCGGGCCTGTCTCAATCCATCGAATGGTGGGGTGGCCGGGTCCCCACCTACAACCTGTTCCTGCTGGCCCTGGGGCTCGCCGTGTTGGTGGCCTTGGAGCTGCTGCTGCACCGCACCCCTTGGGGCAGCCGGGTGCGTGCAGCCACTCAAGACCGGGCCATGCTCAGTGCCTTGGGCCAAAACCCGGCGGGCTTGTTCACCTCGGTGTTTGCACTGGGCTCGGGTCTGGCCGGTCTGGCAGGGGCCTTGCAACTGCCCTTGGAGCCCGCCCATTTGGAGCTGGGCATGAGCACCTTGACCGCGGCTTTTGTGGTGGTGGTGGTCGGTGGCTTGGGCTCCATTCGGGGCGCTTATGCCGCCGCTTTGTTGTTGGGACTGGCCCGCAGCCTGTGCATTTGGCTGGGAACGCAAACCCTGTTTGGTTTTTCGGTTTCATTCTCAAAAATGACTTTGGTGATCGAATTCCTGGTCATGGCCGCCGTGCTGATTGCCCGGCCCTGGGGTTTGCTCGGGCGCCCCCCTGCCAGCGTGGCCACGCTGCCCTCGATCCACACCCCTACCGGGTCGTCCGGTGCCACCGCCTCATCTGGCCGGGCCCGCCCCCTCCTTTGGTCTTTGGCCGGGCTGTTTTTGATCGGCCTGCCCCTGTGGGTCGCCCCGGACGCCTACTTCTGGGTGATGGCGATTGATGTGCTGATCGCCACTTTGTTTGCATTGGGTTTGTCCTGGTTGATGGGCACCGCCGGCATGGACTCCTTTGGTCATGCCGCCTACTTTGGCATGGGGGCTTATGCCACGGCTTTGCTGTCCTTGAGTGGCCAGGTGCCGCCCTGGGGGGTGCTGTTTTCGGGGCCTTTGCTGGCGGCTGGTTTGGCCTGGGTCTTTGGCGCCTTGTGTGTGCGCCTGTCGGGGGTTTATCTGGCCATGCTGTCTTTGGCCTTGGCCCAAGTGGTCTGGGGCATTGCCTTTGAATGGGATGGTTTGACGGGTGGCAGCAATGGGCTCAATGGCGTGAGCCTGCCGCCGTGGCTGCAAGCCAGACCGCACTTTTACCTATTGGCTTTGACGCTGGCGGTGTTGGCCAGTGCGGGCCTTTGGCGCCTGCGTCTGGCCCCGTTTGGTTTGACCTTGCGGGCCAGCCGGGATGCGCCGGTCCGTGCCGAGGCCTTGGGCATTTCAGTGACCCAGGTGCGCTGGCTGGCCTGGACCCTAGCGGGCAGCTTGGCGGGCTTGGCGGGGAGTTTGTTCGCCTGGGCCAAGGGCGGTGTTTCGCCCGAAGTCTTGTCACTGCACCAATCTTTGGATGGTTTGGTCATGGTGCTGCTGGGGGGCTTGGGCAGCCAAACCGGGCCAGGGTGGGGGGCCCTGGTGTTCACCGAACTGCAAGATGAGCTGGCGCGTCGCACCGATTACTGGCATGCCGCCCTGGGGCTGGTTTTGTTGGGCCTGGTCCTGGCCTTGCCCCAAGGCTTGGCGGGCAGTGTGCAGGCCTGGCGACGCTGGCGCCAAGCGACTCTGCCAAAGGCCCAGGCATGAGCGCGGGCACCCCTGTCCAAGCCCCCTTGCTGAAGGTGCGGCAATTGCGCAAGGCCTTCGGGGGCGTGCAGGCGGTGGAGGGCCTGAGTTTTGACCTGCACGCGGGAGAAATGCTGGCCCTGATTGGCCCCAATGGCGCCGGCAAGTCGAGCACGTTCAACCTGCTCAACGGCCAATTGAAGGCCGACTCGGGCGAGGTCCGCCTGGACACGGGCCAATCCCTGCTGGGCTTGAAGCCACGCCAAATTCAGCGCCTGGGGGTGGGGCGTACCTTTCAAATCACCCAAACATTTGGCTCCCTCACGGCCTTGGAGAATGTACAGACCGCCTGGCTCTCGCACCAGCAGCGGCGCCTCCACTGGGGCACAGGGCCCTTGCATGCCGCCCAAGCCCCGGCGCAGGCTTTGCTGGATCAGGTGGGCTTGGGTGAGCTGGCCCATTGCCCCGGCCACGCCCTGTCTTATGGCGACCAAAAACGGTTGGAACTGGCCATGGTGCTGACCAGTGAGCCGCGCTTGTTGTTGATGGACGAGCCCACCGCAGGCATGGCCCTGGACGAACGGCTGGCCTTGATGACCTTGGCCAAACAGCTGGCGCAGGAACGCCAGATGGGGGTCTTGTTCACCGAGCACCATTTGGAGGTCGTGTTTGGTTTTGCCGATCGGGTGGCGGTGATGGCGCGCGGCCAACTGGTTGCTTTGGACACGCCCGCAGCGGTGCAACGTCAACCCGATGTGCAGGCGCTTTATCTGCTCCCCGCCCCTTTGGACCGCCCGGCCATCCCCGGTTCCCCCCCCCGCCCCACAGCTTCACCCTGCCTTCAGGTGCGTGATCTTTGGGGGGGCTACGGCCCCGCCCAGGTGCTGCGCGGCATCAGTTTGTCGGTCTACCCCGGCGAAGTGGTGGCCCTGATGGGACGCAATGGGGCCGGCAAATCAACCACACTCAAAACCCTGATGGGTTGGTTGGGCCCCCGGCAGGGACAAATGGAGTTGCTGGGGCAAGATGTCTCCCAAGCCCCGGCGCATGAATTGGCTCAACGCGGCCTGGGCTATGTGCCCGAAGATCGGCGCATTTTTACCGACCTCAGTGTGCTGGAAAATCTCCAATTGACCCGACCCGCACGCGGGCCCTCTCGTTGGCCCCTGGAACGGGTGTTTCAAATGTTCCCTCTGCTGCGGGCGCTGCAACACCGCCGTGCGGGCTTCCTGAGCGGCGGTGAACAACAAATTTTGACGGTCGCCCGCACCTTGATGGGCCAGCCCAGCGTGCTCTTGCTGGACGAACCCTCCGAAGGCGTGGCCCCCCAAATCGTGGCCCAAATGGTGACCATGATCCAGACCTTGAAAGCCGAAGGCGTGGGCATTTTGTTGTGTGAACAGAATGCCGACTTCACCCAACAAGTCGCCGACCGAACCCTGTGGCTGGACAACGGAGTGCTGCATGCCCAAAACAAGCTCTGAAGGTGGACTGCCCGATTTGGGCGATTCGCTGGTGTTTCCAGCGGTGGACCAGGCCTGGCCGCGCGACTCCGACGTCCCCGGCTTGTTGGCGCTGGGCGGTGACCTCAGCGTCGGTCGGCTGCGCGAAGCCTATCGACAGGGCATTTTTCCTTGGTACAGCGCCGGTCAACCCATCCTGTGGTGGTCACCTGACCCGCGCATGGTCTTGGCCACCGCCGACTTCAAATGGCACCGCAGCTTGCGCAAAACCGTGGACCGATTCAGGCTCAGTGGCCAAGGTGAAATCCGCTTTGATACCGATTTTGAGCGCGTCATTCGGGCTTGCGCACAAGCACCCCGTGCCGGTCAAAACGGCACCTGGATTTCAGAGGACATGGTGCAGGCCTTTCTGGCCCTGCACCGAGCTGGCTCGGCGCACAGCGTGGAGACCTGGTGGCGCGGTCAATTGGTGGCGGGGCTGTACTTGGTGAACCTGGGTCAGGCGGTGTTTGGCGAATCGATGTTCACCCAGGTCACCGATGGCTCCAAAATTGCCCTGGCAGCCTTGGTGGCTTTTTGTCGCACGCGGCAAATAGAGCGCATCGACTGCCAGCAAAACACGCGCCATTTGGCATCCCTGGGGGCCGCAGAAATCCCGCGCAGCGAGTTCAGCGCCTGGTTGAAACAAACCACCGCCCTGCCCGCGCCCCTTTGGCAATTTGACGAAGCCCACTGGCAGGCGTTAAATTCAAAGCCATGACCCAGCTCCACGAGCTTCCGCTGCAAACCGTGCAGTTCTATGCCACAACCAGCTACGACTGCAGCTACCTGCCCAACCACCTGGCACGCTCTCAGGTGGCCACACCGGGGCACCTGATCCATGGACCGGTTTACTCGGAACTGGTGGCAGCGGGTTTTCGGCGCAGCGGCGTTTACACCTACCGCCCCTACTGCGACGGCTGCCGTCAATGCCTGGCACTGCGGGTGATGGCGGCCACCTTCAAGCCCTCGCGCAGCCAAAAGCGAGCCTTCAAACAACACCAGCATTTGCTGGCGATCCCTTTGCAACTGGGCTTCTCTTTGGAGCACTACGGCTTGTACCAGCGCTACCAAGAGGCCCGCCACAAAGGCGGGGGGATGGACCAGGACAGCTCGGACCAATACACCCAGTTCCTCTTGCAAAGCCGGGTCAACTCACGCCTGATCGAATTCCGTGAGCCCGACGCCAATGGGCGGCCCGGACGCCTGTGCATGGTGAGCATTGTGGATGTGCTGGAGGACGGCTTGTCCGCCGTCTACACCTTTTACGAGCCCGAGCCCCACGCCAGCTATGGCACTTACAACGTGCTGTGGCAAATCCAGCGCGCCAATGAATTGGGTTTGCCCCATGTCTACCTGGGCTACTGGATAGCGGCCAGCCCCAAAATGAACTACAAAACCCAGTTCAAGCCCCACCAGATTCTGGTGGATGGCTTGTGGCAAAACCATTTCACAAGATAAAATTCAACTTTACCCGCCGGAACCATGGCCAAACGCGAGAACGCCCCTTCCCTGCCGCCCAGCATCCAGGTCATTGAGCGCATGTTCAGCTTGATCGATGTGTTGGCCTCGCGCGAAGACGCCATGTCGCTCAAAGAAATCAGCGAAAAAACCGGGCTTCACCCTTCCACCACCCACCGCATCCTGAATGACTTGGCGACAGGCCGCTTTGTGGACCGGCCCGAACCAGGCCACTACCGGCTGGGCATGCGCTTGCTTGAATTAGGCAACCTGGTCAAAGGCCGTTTGAGTGTGCGTGATGCGGCCTTGGTGCCCATGCGTGAGCTGCACAAGCTGATTCAGCAACCGGTCAACCTGAGCGTGCGCCAAGGCGACGAGATTGTTTATGTGGAGCGGGCCTACAGCGAGCGCAGTGGCATGCAGGTGGTGCGGGCCATTGGCGGGCGAGCCCCGCTGCACCTGACCTCGGTGGGCAAGCTGTTTTTGTCGGTCGATGACATCAACAAGGTCCGAACCTATGCCACCCGCACAGGCTTGAGCGGACAAACCAAAAACTCCATCACCCAATTGCCCCACCTGGAGCGGGAGCTCTCCAAGGTGCGTCAATACGGCATGGCCCATGACAACGAAGAACTGGAGTTGGGGGTGCGCTGCATGGCCGCCGGCATTCGCGATGACCAGGGGAGTTTGGTGGCGGGACTGTCGATTTCAGCGCCAGCCGACCGTCTGGATGAAAGCTGGCTGCCCAAGCTGATCGCCACCGCCAGCGAAATTTCGGCCAACCTGGGCTACCGCGCCAGGCACAGTGGCGAGTAAAGCTTCAGAAGTTGACTTGCGCTGACCCGCGCGAGGCTGGGTGGTAGGTTTCAACCCAGCGCTTGACCCGCTCGGCATCGGCAATCCGGCTCAGCTTGCCGGTGGAATCCAAGAAGACCATGATCAGCTTGCGCCCCGCCACTTTGGCTTGCATGACCAGGCATTGACCGGCTTCAGAGATGTAGCCTGTTTTTTGAACGCCAATCTCCCAGGCCGGGCTCTTCACCAGACGGTTGGTGGTGTTGTATTGCAGGGTGCGATTGCCCACCTCAACCTGGTAACTGGGCGAGGTGGTCAGGGTGCGCAGGGTGGGGTCTTCGTAAGCGGCGTTGACCAGCAGCGCCAAATCACGGGCGCTGGATTGGTTGTGGCTGGACAGGCCTGTGGGCTCAATGTAGTGGGTGCTGCTCATGCCCAAAGACTGGGCCTTGGCATTCATCAAGCTGACAAAATGCTCCAAGCCACCCGGAAAGGTCCGCCCCAAGGCGTGAGCGGCCCGATTTTCGCTGGACATCAGGGCCAGATGCAGCAACTCTCCCCGAGGCAAGGTGACCCCCACGCGCAAACGCGAGCTGCTGCCTTTTTCGGTGTCCACATCGTCTTGGGTGATGGTGATGGGCTCGTTCATGTCCAATTTGGCTTCGCTCAAAATAAAGCCGGTCATGAGCTTGGTCAAAGAAGCAATGGGGAGCACCGCGTGGTCATTTTTGCTGAGCAAGACCTCTTTGGTGTCTTGGTCAATCACCAGCGCCGCGTTGGAGCGCAAAGCCAAGGGGTCAGGCGTGTGGTTCAAACCAGCGATTTCACCAAAGCTGGACTTGGCGGGAATCACCTTGCCCACGGCTTTGGAAATGGGCCGACGCGCATGGGTTTTGTGCGACTTGCCACTGGCAGTGGCGCTGTCCGCAGCCTGGGCCTGAAACGAAACGCTGGTCATCAAAAGAATGGCAACCCAACAGGCAAAGGGCTTGGCCAAGGCGTTTCGTTTCATGCAGTGAACTCCGGGGGATTTTGTTGGCGTATTCTGGTCTGGAAATCCAATAAATTCAACAGCTTGCTGAAATTATCTAGATTTGACTGCCAGATTATAAAGCCAACCGACCCGGCATCAACCCTGTGCAGCCACCCGATCGGCCTTGGAGTGCAATTTATTCAAGGCGCTCAAATACGCCTTGGCCGACGCCACCACAATGTCCGGGTCAGCGCCGACCCCGTTGACCACCCGCCCGCTGTTTTGCAGGCGCACGGTGACCTCCCCCTGGCTTTCGGTCGAATCGCTGATGGCGTTGACCGAATAGAGCACCATTTCAGCCCCGCTTTTGACGCGGGCCTCAATCGCTTTGAGAGAGGCATCAACCGGGCCGTTGCCCTCGGACTCGCTGGCGATCTCTTGACCATGGGCGGTAAAAACAATCGAGGCGAAAGGTTTTTCCCCGGTCTCACTGCGCTGGCTCAAGGACACAAAGGCAAAGGCCTCTTGATCGGCGGCCACGCTTTCTTCGCTGACCAAGGCCAAAATGTCCTCGTCAAAGATTTCGCTTTTGCGGTCGGCGAGTTCTTTGAATTTGGTGAAGGCGTGGTTGATTTCTTGCTCGCTGTCCAAGCTCACGCCCAAATCTTGCAAGCGTTGCTTGAAGGCATTGCGCCCGCTCAATTTGCCCAAAACAATTTTGTTGGCCGACCAGCCCACGTCTTCGGCGCGCATGATTTCATAGGTGTCACGGGCCTTCAACACGCCGTCTTGGTGAATGCCCGAAGCGTGGGCAAAGGCATTGGCCCCCACCACCGCTTTGTTGGGCTGCACCACAAAGCCGGTGGTCTGGCTGACCATGCGGCTGGCCGCCACGATGTGCACCGGGTCGATGTTGAGGTCAAGCCCAAAGTAATCGCGGCGCGTGCGCACCGCCATCACCACTTCTTCCAAAGAGCAATTGCCCGCGCGTTCGCCCAAGCCATTGATGGTGCACTCCACCTGGCGCGCACCGCCGATTTTGACGCCGGCCAAAGAGTTGGCGACCGCCATGCCCAGGTCGTTGTGGCAGTGCACGGACCAAATGGCCTTGTCCGAATTGGGCACCCGCTCGCGCAAGGTTTTGATGAAATTGCCATACAACTCGGGCACGGCATAGCCCACGGTGTCGGGGATGTTCAAGGTGGTGGCGCCTTCATTGATGACGGCTTCCAAGACGCGGCACAAGAAGTCCACATCGCTGCGGTAGCCGTCTTCCGGGCTGAACTCCACATCCCCCACCAAATTGCGGGCAAAGCGCACCGACAACTTGGCTTGCTCCAGGACCTCCTCGGGCGTCATGCGGAGCTTTTTTTCCATGTGCAAGGCCGAGGTCGCAATGAAGGTGTGAATGCGGGCGCTGTTGGCCCCCTTCAAGGCCTCGGCAGCACGGGCAATGTCACGGTCATTGGCGCGTGACAAGGAACAAATGGTCGAGTCTTTGATGTGATTGGCAATGAGTTGCACGGCTTCAAAGTCGCCATTGCTGGAGGCCGCAAACCCGGCTTCGATCACATCCACTCGCAAACGTTCCAATTGACGCGCAATGCGGAGTTTTTCATCCTTGGTCATGGAGGCGCCGGGCGACTGTTCGCCATCGCGCAAGGTGGTATCGAAAATGATCAATTTATCGGTCATGGTGTTCTCCAGAAAATCAAAACAATCAACAAAAAAGCCCGCTGCGATGAAGCTGGCGGGCTTGAGGTTTCAAGGGTAAAGAGGTTCGCGTCAGCCCGCCTTGCTTAGCGCAAATGCAATTAGGGATAGCAGGGCCAAAGACATCCAGGCCACTTGCTGCAAGCGACGCGCGGCTCCGTCATCGCGGGCAGCGATGGCCGAGGCGGCGGCGGGTTGGCGGGAAACTGGGCGACTCATGCGAGCAACTCTATCACAAATTTGAGGGTTTGGGCTTACTTGTGCAAACCGGCCTCATCGGGCTCGTCGGTCGAGGTGCTGATGACGCTCACACGCACGCCTTTGTAGCGGCGCACACCGTAAATCACATAGCCGCTCAAGGCATAAGCCACAAACAAACCCAGCAAGACCACCGGCGGGTAGATGAAGATGACCGAAATCAACAACACAATCAACACGATGGCGGCGAAAGGCACACTTTTCTTCAGATGAAATTCCTTGAAGCTGTAAAAAGGCAGGTTGGTCACCATGGTCAGACCGCCAAACAGCATCAAGGCAAAGGTGATCCAGGTCATTTGCGTCCAGCTGAAGAGGGCACTGTCCCCGGGGTGCACGCCTGCTTCGGTGGTCACCCAAATCAGGCAGGCCACCAAAGCGGCCGCGGCAGGAGAGGGCAAACCTTGGAAGTAGCGCTTATCCACCACGGCCGTGTTGACGTTGAACCGCGCCAAGCGCAGGGCCGCGCAGGCGCAATAGACAAAGGCGGCAATCCAGCCCCAACGCCCCAGGCCTTTCAGGGCCCATTCATAAGCGATCAAGGCCGGTGCGGCGCCAAAAGACACCATATCGGCCAGGGAATCCATCTGCTCACCAAAGGCGCTTTGGGTATTCGTCATGCGGGCGACGCGGCCATCCAGGCTGTCGAGCACCATGGCATAAAAAATACCCAAAGCGGCTTGATCAAACTGCCCATTCATGCCCATCACCGTGGCATAAAAGCCCCCTGACAAAGCGGCCAGGGTGAACAAATTGGGCAGCACATAGATGCCCTTGATGCGACGCGGATGCGCAAAACCACCGCCCTCCTCAGCCGCCGACACGGGGTCGGAACTGGGGCGGGTCGGGCGGGCTTCTTCTGGCATTTTTTCCGGCATTGGCATCAGGGCGATCTTAGTGCTCAAACACGCATGAACCGCAGATTAATTGCGGGTTTGGTCAACCAATTTGTTCTTGGCAATCCAAGGCATCATGGCGCGCAGTTGGCCGCCGACCTTTTCGATCGAGTGGTCAGCCGTGTTGCGACGGCGGGCGGTCATGCTGGGGTAGTTCAAGCGACCTTCTTGAATGAACATCTTGGCGTAGTCGCCGTTCTGGATGCGCTTCAAGGCATTGCGCATGGCCGCGCGGGATTGGTCGTTGATAACTTCAGGACCGGTCACGTACTCGCCGAATTCGGCGTTGTTCGAGATCGAGTAGTTCATGTTGGCGATGCCGCCTTCATAGATCAGGTCAACGATCAGTTTGAGTTCGTGCAGGCATTCGAAGTAAGCCATTTCAGGCGCGTAACCGGCTTCAACCAGTGTTTCGTAACCCATTTTGATGAGTTCAACCGCACCGCCGCACAACACGGCTTGTTCGCCGAACAGGTCGGTTTCGGTTTCTTCTTTGAAGTTGGTTTCGATGATGCCGGCTTTGCCGCCGCCGTTGGCCATGGCGTAGCTCAAAGCCAGGTCACGGGCCTTGCCGCTCTTGTCTTGGTGAATCGCCACCAAATGGGGCACGCCGCCGCCTTGGGTGTAGGTGTTGCGCACGGTGTGGCCAGGGGCCTTGGGGGCGACCATCCACACGTCCAGGTCGGCGCGGGGCACGACTTGGTTGTAGTGCACATTGAAGCCGTGGGCGAAGGCCAACGAAGCGCCTTGCTTGATGTTGGGGGCCACGTTGTTGGTGTAGACCTCGGCGATTTGCTCGTCGGGCAACAAAATCATGACCACGTCAGCGGCCTTGACGGCGTCGTTGACTTCCATCACGGTCAGACCGGCCTTGCCGACTTTGTCCCATGAAGCGCCGCCCTTGCGCAGACCCACCACGACCTTGACACCGCTGTCGTTCAGGTTTTGCGCGTGGGCATGGCCTTGCGAGCCGTAGCCAATGATGGCCACGGTCTTGCCCTTGATCAGGCTCAGGTCACAGTCTTTGTCGTAAAAAACTTTCATATTTTTCTCCAAAAAATTTCGTTAAGTTGTCAAGTTGACGTTAAGCGCGCAGGATTCTCTCACCTCGGCCGATGCCGCTAGAGCCGGTGCGCACCGTCTCCAAGATGGCTGTGCGGTCGATGGCCTCCAAGAACGCATCGTTCTTGGATTGGTCGCCCGTCAGCTCAATGGTGTAGCTTTTTTCGGTCACATCGATGATGCGGCCCCGGAAAATATCGGCCATGCGCTTCATTTCTTCGCGCTCTTTGCCCACCGCCCGAACCTTGACCATCATCAATTCGCGCTCGGTGTAAGCACCTTCGCTGAGGTCCACGACTTTCACGACTTCGATGAGGCGGTTCAGGTGCTTGGTAATTTGTTCGATGACATCGTCCGAACCGTGGGTCTGGATGGTCATGCGGGAAAGCGAGGGGTCTTCGGTGGGGGCCACGGTGAGCGACTCGATGTTGTAGCCCCGGGCCGAGAACAGGCCCACGACGCGGGACAGGGCGCCCGCTTCGTTTTCAATCAAAACTGCAATGATGTGTTTCATGATGAGATTCCTCTTTTCGCCGCCCTCCCCGGGCCACGGTAATGGCCTGGCTTGGCGGTCAATAGATTCGTCAAAAATAGGTGGATAAAAGCCTGAACAGGGGACTGGGTGGTCTTAAAGGTCCTCGGCACCCAGCAGCATTTCGGTGATGCCCTTGCCCGCCTGCACCATGGGGAAGACGTTTTCGGTCGGGTCGGTGCGGAAGTCCAAGAACACCGTGCGGTCTTTCAGCTTGCGCGCTTCGCGCAAGGCGGGTTCGACATCTTCGGGGCGCTCAATCAACATGCCCACATGGCCATAGGCTTCAGCCAATTTCACGAAATCGGGCAAGGCGTCCATGTAGCTGTGGCTGTAACGGCCCGAATATTCAATTTGCTGCCACTGACGCACCATGCCCAGATAACGGTTGTTCAGGGAACAGATGATGATGGGTGTGTTGTACTGAAAGCAGGTGGAGAGTTCCTGAATGTTCATCTGCACCGAGCCTTCGCCCGTGATGCAAAACACCTCGCTGTCGGGCTTGGCCAGTTTGATGCCCATGGCATAGGGAATGCCCACGCCCATGGTGCCCAGGCCGCCCGAGTTGATCCAGCGCCGGGGCTCGTCAAAGCGGTAGTACTGAGCCGCCCACATTTGGTGCTGCCCGACGTCGGAGGTGATGTAGGTGTCCGTGCCCTTGGTCATTTCCCACAAGGTCTGCACGACCTTTTGGGGCTTGATGACCTCGCCATTGCCCAGGCTGTAATTCAGACAATCTTTTTTGCGCCAGCCTTCAATGGTGTCCCACCAGGCCGCCAAAGCCGCCGGATCGGGTTTTTGCGGGTTTTCACGCAACATGCCCAGCATTTCGGTGAGCACGTCCTTGACATCGCCTACGATGGGCACGTCCACCTTGACCCGCTTGGAGATGCTGGAAGGGTCGATGTCGATGTGAATGATTTTGCGTTCGTTTTGGGCAAAGTGCTTGGGGTTGCCAATCACGCGGTCGTCAAAACGCGCGCCCACGGCCAGCAAGACATCGCAGTTTTGCATGGCGTTGTTGGCCTCCACCGTGCCGTGCATGCCCAGCATGCCCAGGAACTTGCGGTCGGAGGCGGGGAAGGCCCCCAAACCCATCAAGGTGTTGGTGACGGGGTAGCCCAGGTGGTTCGCCAAGGCCCGCAGTTCGTCTGAGGCATTGCTCAACAGGACCCCGCCGCCGGTGTAGATGTAGGGCCGTTTGGCGGCCAGCAACAACTGCAGGGCTTTGCGGATTTGCCCACCGTGGCCTTTGCGAACCGGGTTGTAGGAACGCATTTCGACGGTTTCGGGATAGCCGTGGTAAGGCACTTGCTTGAAGGAAACGTCCTTCGGAATGTCCACCACCACCGGCCCAGGGCGGCCGGTGCGGGCGATGTGAAAGGCTTTTTTCAGGGTCAGCGCCATGTCGCGCGCGTCTTTGACCAAGAAATTGTGCTTGACGATGGGGCGGGTAATGCCCACGGTGTCGCACTCCTGGAAAGCATCGAGGCCGATCGCGGGGGTGGGCACCTGACCGCTGATGATGACCATGGGGATGCTGTCCATGTAGGCTGTGGCAATGCCGGTCACGGCATTGGTCAAGCCGGGGCCTGAGGTGACCAGGGCCACACCGACTTCACCCGTGGCGCGGGCAAAGCCGTCGGCCGCATGGACCGCAGCTTGTTCGTGGCGCACCAGGACGTGTTGAATGGTGTCTTGCTTGTACAGGGCGTCGTAAATGTGCAAAACAGCGCCGCCGGGATAGCCCCAGAGGTATTGCACATTTTCAGCCTGCAAGGCTTTGATCAAAATTTCCGCGCCTCGCAGCTCAGGGGTGCCGGCGGGTGTCGTAGGGGTTGAAGTCGTTTCCATGATGAACCTTTGTGAATTTCTCTAACGAAAAACCTTGGGTGCTTCTCCCCTGACTCTCATGAAGTCGGGTTGAAACTTAGAGCCACAGCCATGGGCGCGAAATGATTTTCCGCCGGACGGTGACTCGTTTGCCTTTGATTAGGGTCGCCATTATGACACTTTTGTTCGGCCGACTTGGATGGGGGGCCGGGGCGGGGCATTGAATGCCATAATTCCCTCACTTTGGCTACTGAACTTGAACTGTCGAGCTTTTTGAAGTCCGTTGAAAAACGGGCGTTCAAGCGTTCCTTCTACCACGTTCGAAACGAGGAGGCTGCGCTTGACATCGTGCAAGACAGCATGCTGAAGTTGTGTGAGCACTACGGTGACAAACCGCCCGAGGAACTGCCGATGCTGTTCCACCGGATTTTGTCAAATTGCACCCTGGACTGGTTCAGACGCCAAAAGACCCGAAACGCCCTGTTTTCCAACCTGGGTGATTTCGATTCGGGCGACGAAGACGATGAATTTGACCTGCTGGCATCTTTCAGGGGCGATTCAGAGACGGGGGCCAGTGACAGCGCCGAGAACCTGACCGATCAGGCACAGGTTTTGCGTGCGATTGAGCTGGAAATATTAAATTTGCCCGCGCGTCAACGAGAAGCCTTCCTCATGCGTTACTGGGAGGAGATGGACGTCGCAGAAACTGCGGCGGCCATGGGTTGCTCGGAAGGCAGCGTCAAAACACATTGCTCCAGGGCGGTGCAGGCGCTTTCTACAGCTTTAAAGAGCAAAGGACTTGGACCATGAACCACATTGCGACACCCAATAGCCGCTGGGCCAGCCAGAACCTGGCCTCTGATGAGCAGGACATTTTTGCCCGGCGTGTGGTGGCACGCCTGTCCGAGGCCTCCCAGGATTTGCCCTACGACATCAGCGAACGCCTTCGAGCCGCTCGGGTGCAGGCCCTGGCCAAACGCAAAGCCGTGGCCACGGCACCGGCCACCGCACCGATTTCAGCCAGCGCCACCCCCACCAGCCTGGTTCAGCAAGGCCAACAGGCGGTCTTGGGTTCAGGGGGGCATGATTTTGGCTGGCTCAGCGGCCTGGGTTCGCTTGTGCCTTTGCTGGCCTTGGTGGCCGGGCTGATGTTCATTCAGACCTTCCATGAGAGCCGTGGTGCGCACGACGTGGCCGAGGTTGACATGGCCTTGTTGACCGATGACCTGCCGCCGCAGGCTTACTCTGATCCAGGGTTTTTACAATACTTAAAACACGAAACCAGCCTGGAGCACTGAAGTCCCTTAGACTCGGTCCTGCCATGCTGGTGCTTGCCCAATCCGTTCTCAAATACCTCGCTGCCCCAACCCAAGGGGGGCGGTGGTTATTGGTTTCCTGGGCGTTGACTTTGGGCGTCGCCTGGGCGCAGAACAATGAAGCCGTCGCCCCCGCCGCGCCGGTCGCCTTGCCCATTTCGCCTTTACCTTTGGTCGTGCCAACGCCCGCCTGGACCGAATTGAGCGCCGAGCAACAATCGGCGCTGGCCCCGCTGGCCCCCTATTGGAGCCAACTCAGCCCGCAACGCAAACGCAAATGGCTGGCCTTGTCCAGTCATTTCAACCAATTGCCGGAAGAAGACAAAGCCAAGTTGCACGACCGCATGACCGACTGGGTCCAGTTGAGTGCACAGCAACGAAATCAGGCACGCCTGAACTTCAATGCCGCACCAAAGTTGAGCAACGATGAAAAATTGGCCCGATGGCAGGCCTACCAATCTCTGAGCGAAGAGGATCGGGAAAAATTCAAGAACCGCGCGCCCAAACACCCACTCGGTGCGGCCACGGTGATCAAACCCAACCGGGCTCGCAAACCAACCCATCCGCTGGACACAAACCACACCCAACCGCCTTCGCAGCCCCCCCTGATTAGAATCCGAGGAACTGCCAAAATTGACGTGAGCCCACTTCAATTGAACTCACACACCCTTTTGCCCAGAACCAAGCCACTTTGATTCGTTCAGCCAATTCAGACACCGCCGTCCCCGTTTTCATGGCCCCGCCACTCAGACGCCGCATGGCTTGCTGGGTTTATGAGGGCATTTTGATGTTTGGGGTGGTTTTTTTGGCGGGCTACCTGTACAGCACTTTGAATCAAATTCGCCATGCGCTGGACGACCGCTGGGGATTGATGGCTTTTTTATTCTGGGTCATTGGGATTTATTTCACTTGGTTCTGGTCAAAAGGCCAAACCCTGGCCATGAAGACCTGGCACATCCGCTTGGTGGATGCCCATGGCCACCCACTCAGCCAAGCGCGCAGCCTAGGGCGCTATCTGTTGAGTTGGCTCTGGTTTTTGCCGCCCTTGGCGCTGCTGAGCCTGAGCACCTTCACCGGCCTGCAGGCCTGCGCCTGTGTGCTGATTTGGGCGCTTTGCTGGGCCGCCATGAGTCGCCTGCGCGCTGACCGACAATTCTGGCACGATGCCTGGGCGGGCACCCGCTTGGTGGCCGAGAAGCCCCCCACCCCAACCCCCACTTAAAGCATGTCCCCCACCTTGGCTCCTTCTCCTTACAGATTCTCTTTGGCGGTTTATTGTGGTTCACGACCTGGTGCGCATCCCGCCTACCAAGCGTTGGCACAAACCGTAGGCCAGTGGATCGGCCAGCACGGCGGTCAACTGGTGTATGGCGGGGGCAACAATGGCCTGATGGGCGTGGTCGCCAATGCCACCCACGCTGCGGGGGGCCGGGTGGTCGGCATCATTCCCCATGCCCTGGTGGGGAAAGAAGTGGCCAAAGAAGACTGTGATGAATTGCTGGTTGTTGACAATATGCACCAGCGCAAAGCCATGATGGCTGAGCGGGCCGACGCTTTCCTCGTCATCCCCGGCGGGATTGGCACCCTAGAAGAAATGTTCGAGGTTTGGACTTGGCGCCAGCTCGGCTACCACAACAAGCCCATTGGTCTGCTCAACACCCACGGCTTCTTTGACGGTTTGCTGGCATTCATGGACCACACCGTCAAACAAGGGTTTTTGAGTCCCGCCCAACTCGAGCTGGTTGAGTTCAGTCAAGACCCTTTGGCTTTGCTGGCCAAGCTGACCCATTTCATCGCCCACAACAAGATCAGTCAGATCGCCGTGAACGAAATCTGAACCCAGCGTTGCAAAGGCTCAGATCGCGGATTCGTCTTGCTCACCGGTGCGAATGCGAATCACCCGTTCGACCTGGGTGACAAAAATCTTGCCATCGC
>CAIUTG010000041.1 GCA_903902035.1 uncultured Curvibacter sp.
CACCACTGGCAATCAGGCTGGACAAGAGCACCCGGGCTTTCTTGGCACTGGCGACAAACCACAAGCCTTGTGGCTGCAGGGCCAGGGCGACCTTCAAACCGGGCAGATCGCGCCGACCCTGGGTCGCCACCACCACAAAGGGAATGGCTGCAAGCTGGGCCACCACCGAGGTGACCTCGTCGCTGCTCAAGACCCGGTCGGCCTCAGGGAAGTCTGCGGCCACGGCACCTTGTGCCACCACCGCCACCCGCAAACCCACACGGGGAGCCAAGTCGACCAAGGCGCGGGCCACGGGTGAATCCCCCACCACGGCCAGGGTGGCCGAGGGCAACACCGGGTCGATGAACAATTCGAGGGTCCCGCCCGAATGGCAGGCCATCCCGAACTCCAGCACATCATCGAGTTCACGCTCGGCGGTTTCATCGGCTGGGGAAATGCGGATTTTGCGCGGCTGGCCGTCCATCAAGGCACGTCGCACCATCTTGATGACGGTGGGCTGGGCGCACCCCCCGCCAATCCAGCCATGAATTTGACCATCGGGGGTGACCACCGCCTTGTCCCCGGCTTTGCCCGAGGTCGGGGCTTGGGCACTCAATACCGTGACCAAGGCAAAAGGTTGGTCGGCACTTTGCAGCCTGGCCGCTTGGGCGATCCATTCATTGCGGTTCATGACACTCTCCTTGAATTCAAATTTTCAGGCATTTCAATGCAGCACAGGGCGTGCGGCGGCCAGATCGGCCAAGCTGGCCAAGGGCACGAACCGCTCAATCAAACCACTGGCACGTTGAACCGCCAAGGCCTTGGGCGCTTGGCGGGTGGGGTGAAACCAGGTGATTCGGGCACCTCGTGCGCGCACCTCTTGCACAGAGGCGCGCAGCAGCTCGGGCTCATCGGTGTCAAACCCGTCGGAAAAAATCCAAACCCGCGAACCCCGGTTGAGCTGCGCGCGGGCATGCTGGCGGGCAAATTCCTGCAGGCTGGCGGCGATGCGGGTGCCCCCTCCAAAGCCCGCCGTCACGGCATTGATTTTTTCCTGAATGGCCGGGGTGTCCCGCTGCAGGTAAGACGTGACTTCGGCCAAACGGGTGTGAAACACAAACACCCGCGCATCGGCCTCCAGGGCGAAGGCCCGGGCCACCCGCAAAAACAAGGCGGCATGGGATTCCATGGAGCGACTGACATCGGCCAGGATGAACAGGCGGGGGGGCTCCTGACGGCGAACCTTCCAGGCGGGTTGCAGCAGCTCCCCCCCCAGCCCACGCTGCGGCGCAAGGTCTGGCGCAAATCCAGGCGCAGCCCGCTGGGCGCGACGCGCCAGCGGCGGGTGTTGCGGGGTTGGAGCTTGGCGCTGATCTGTCGGGCCAAGCGTTGCAAAGCGCTAAGGTCTTGTGGCAGCCACATCTGGCCGTCGCGTTGATGCAAAGGGTCGGTGCGGCTGGCCCCACCCTGCGCGCGGGGCAGCCCCGTTTCTGCTTCATCCCGCCCGGTGGCAGGGCGGTCACCCGCCGTTGAAGGCGCAGCCGTTGGCGCATGGGCTTGACTGGCTGGTTTTTGGGCCGCGTCTATCTGCTCGTGCAAGGCCTGAACACTTTGACGCAGTTGCCGGCTGGGCCGGGTTTGACCACTGACCTTGACCCCACCCCGCACTTTTTCAGGGTGCCAAAAGCGCTCATACACATCGGTCCAAAGCTGCCACTCCCGATGGTTGTGACAGGCAATGGCCCGCCAGGCCGCATGGATGGGCTTCTCAGCCAAAGGCCCGAAATGCAGCAAGGCCTGCAACATGGCTTGTTGCTCGGACACCCCCACCGTCAAACCATGCTCACGCAAGAGTGCGGCGAAGCTGGCCAAACGCACAGAAGGCGGTGAGGCCATCGACGCGGTGCTGGGGGTGGGTTCCATGAGGTCGACTAATGCAGGCCAGGGGTCTTTTCGGCCACCCCGACGGTGCGACGGCCCTCGACAATCTGGCGCAAACGGTCCGGGGTCATGACAAACCGGTCTTCGCGGGTTTTGAGCAAGCAAGCCAAGGTGCCCAAGACCGCCGTCATGTCTTCGGGCAAATGGGCGTGTTGCAACTGAAACAGGGCACGCACCCAATCCAGGGTTTCAGCAATGCCCGGGATTTTGGCCAGGTCTTCACGCCGCAGGCGCTGAACGAACTGAACCGCCTCTTCGACCAAGCGCGTGTCGGCTTGGGGCAGCGCGTTTTTAACAATGGCGATTTCACGCGCCAGGCTCGGGTAGTCGAGGTAGTGGTAGAGGCAGCGGCGGCGCAGCGCGTCGGACAGTTCGCGGGTGCCGTTGCTGGTCAAAATGACTTGCGGGATGTGGCTGGCGCGAATGGTGCCCAGCTCGGGCACAGTGATCTGGTAGTCGGCCAGCACCTCCAGCAAAAAGGCCTCAAACGCCTCATCGGCGCGGTCAATTTCATCGATCAGCAAAACACACGGGCCGTTTTGACTGATGGCGCGCAACAAGGGGCGCTCCAACAGATAGTCCCGGCTAAACACATCGGCTTCGCGGACTTGGCTGCCCCCTGCAGGGGCCGCTTCATGCAGGCGAATGGCCATCAATTGGCGACCATAGTTCCACTCGTAAGCGGCTTGGGCCAAATCCAAGCCTTCAAAGCACTGCAAACGAACCAGCGAGGCATTTTGTGATTGGGCCAGAGCGGTCGCCAAGGCGGTTTTGCCCACCCCGGCGTCGCCTTCCAGCAACAGCGGGCGCTCCAAGGCCGAGGCCAGCCACACCGTGGTGGCCAAATCTGCATCGGCCAGATAGCCCGAACGCTGGAGCCGCTCGCGCAAAATGCCCACTTCAGCAGCAGGCTGCACGGACGCGCTGGGGGCGTTCATGCTCAGGCTTTCTTGCCAAACAAGCCGCCGATCCAACCTTTGAGCAAGGCCCAAACAATGGACAAGCCGTTGATTTCACGGGCCACCACCGGCGGCGCGACGCTGGCAGAGGGGTTGACGGAGGCGGTGGCCGCGACCGGCGTGGCCGAGGTCGTGGCCGTGGCAGAGGTCGAGCCAGCCGCCCCATCGGCCGCAGGCAAACTCAAGGCGGTTTGGCGGAAGTTTTCGACAAACTGTGCCAACAGCATGTCGGACACCTGCACCATCATGCGCCCGCCAAACTGGGCAAACTTGCCATTGACGATCACCGCCGCCTGGCCGTTCAAAATGCAGTGCGCGGGGTTGGCCGGATCGGCGGCGATGATGGCCGTCAAGTCCATCGAGGCCGATGAACCGCCCTTGTCCGCGCCTTTGCCGCGCAAAACCATTTTGCGCTCGCTTGCCACGGCTTCGATCACGTCCACGGTGCCGCCGAACTGGGCCACCGCCGGACCGACCTTGACCTTGACCGCACCTTTGTAAGAGGTGTCAGAAAGCTGCTCGGTGATTTCAGCACCGGGCATGCAACCGGCCACCGCCTTCAAGTTGGTGAGCAGAGTCCATGCCCGTGTGGCGTCCACATCGAGGGGGTATTGTTTGTCGAGTTTGACTTCCATTTTTCTTCCTGATGAGCGCTATTTACAGAGCCGCGCCGTGTTCACGCAAGGCTTTCCAGGTGCGGAAAGCGTTGTGCGGCATGTCCAGATGGGTCACACCCAGATGCGAGAAGGCATCCACCACCGCCGAGGTGAATGTGGGGATTGAGCCGACGTGGGGCGATTCGGCCACGCCCTTGGCACCCAGCGGGTGGTGTGGCGAAGGCGTGACGGTGTGGTCGGTTTCCCAGTGCGGGGTTTCGACGGCGGTGGGCAAGAAATAGTCCATGAGCGTGTTGCCCAACAGATTGCCCTGGGCATCGAACGGCATTTGTTGGCCCATGGCCACGGCAAAACCTTCGGTCAAGCCGCCGTGGATTTGGCCCTCGATGATCATCGGGTTGATGCGCGTGCCGCAGTCGTCCAGCGCGTAGAAGCGGCGGATCTTGGTCTCCCCGGTGGCGCGGTCAATGTCCACCACGCACAGGTAAATGCCAAAGGGGAAGGTGAAGTTCGGCGGGTCGTAGTAATGCACGGCTTCCAAACCGGGCTCCAGGCCTTCGGGGGGCTGGTGGTAAGCCTGCCAAGCCACATCGGCCATGGTTTTGAACTTGCTGTCGTCGCCCTTGACCTTGAAGCGGTCGACTTCCCAATCGAGGTCGTTTTCATTGACTTCCAGCATGTGGGCCGCAATTTTGCGGGCCTTGGCGTGGATTTTGCGCGCCGCCAGCGCAATGGCGGCCCCGGCAACGGGGGTCGAACGCGAACCGTAAGTGCCCAGGCCATAAGGCGCGGTCGAGGTGTCGCCCTCTTCCACCTGAATCACTTCAGAGGGAATGCCCAACTCGGTGGCAATGATTTGCGCGTAGGTGGTCTGGTGGCCCTGGCCCTGCGTGATCGTGCCCATGCGGGCGATGGCGCTGCCGGTCGGGTGGATGCGGATTTCGCACGAGTCGAACATGCCCACGCCCAAGATGTCACACATCTTGCTTGGCCCCGCGCCCACCACTTCGGTGAAGGTGACCAAGCCAATGCCCATCAGGGTCGGGCTGTTGGGGTCGGCGCGTTTGGCGGCTTGCTCGGCACGCAGGCCTTTGTAATCGACCGCTTCAAGCACCTTGTGGAGGGCGGTGTGGTAGTCGCCTGAGTCGTATTCAAAACCGAAGGCGCTGGTGTAGGGGAATTGCTCTTTTTTGACAAAGTTCTTGGCCCGAATTTCGGCCTTGTCCATGCCCAGCTTTTGCGCCAGCACATCGACCATGCGCTCGATCAGGTAGACCGCTTCCGTCACACGGAAGGAGCAGCGGTAGGCCACGCCGCCGGGCGCTTTGTTGGTGTAGACGCCTTTGACGCTGGCGTGCGCCGCCGGGATGTCGTAGGAGCCCGAGACGATGTGGAACATGCCCGCCGGGAACTTGGTGGGGTCGGCGCAGGCGTCAAACGCGCCATGGTCGGCCACCACATTCACGCGCAGGCCGGTGATCTTGCCGTCGGCGGTGGCGGCCAGTTCGCCGTCCATGTGGTAGTCGCGGGCAAAGGCGGTGGAGGAGATGTTTTCGATGCGGTCCTCAACCCACTTGACCGGGCGACCCAGCACGATGGAGGCCACGATGGCGCAGACATAACCCGGGTAAATGCCGACCTTGTTGCCAAAGCCGCCACCAATGTCGGGGCTGACGATGCGCACTTTGGATTCAGGAATGCCCGACAACATGGACACCACGGTGCGCACCACGTGGGGCGCTTGCGAGGTGATGAAGGTGGTCAGGTCGCCTTTGATGGGGTCGAACGAGGCCACGCATCCACAGGTTTCCAATGGACAGGGGTGCACCCGGGGGTAGTACATGTGCTGCGACACCGTCACTTCGGCTTTGGCAAAAGCCGCGTCCGCAGCCGACTTGTCGCCCGCATCCCAGGTGAAGATGTGGTTGTGGTGGTCGCGCTTGCCGTGGGCGCCTTCGGTTTTGCCAGCCAGGTCGTCACGGATGACCGGTGCACCCGGTTGCAGGGCCGCATAGGGGTCGAGCACCACCGGCAGTTCTTCGTATTCCACCTCGACGGCCTCGACCGCGTCGGCGGCGATGTAGCGGTCGTCGGCAATCACAATCGCCACTTCCTGCATTTGGAAATGCACCTTTTCATCGGCCAGCACGGCGGCCACGTCTCCCGCCAAGGTGGGCATCCAATGCAGCTTGAGGGGCTTCAAGTCGTCGGCAGTCAGCACCGCGTGCACGCCGGGGATGGCCAGTGCGGCTTCCTTGTTGATTTTGACGATGCGGCCATGGGCGATGGGGCTGCGCACGATGTCCATGTGCAGCATGCCGGGCATTTTGATGTCGTCAACATAATTGCCCTTGCCTTGGATAAAGCGGGCGTCTTCCTTGCGCAGGCGCGAGGCGCCCATGCCTGCCAGCGCGATTTCGCGGGCTTCAGCAGTTTGTACCGGTGCGTTCATGTGTGTCTCCGATCAAAGGTGGGGGGCTTCAAGCCGCAACGGGCTCTTGCAATTTTTTGGCGGCGTACTGGACGGCTTTGATGATGTTTTGGTAGCCCGTGCAACGGCACAGGTTGCCGCTCATGCCGTGGCGAATTTCGTCTTCGCTCGGGTTGGGGTTTTCTTGCAAGAAACGGTAGGCCCGCATCAGCATGCCGGGGGTGCAAAAGCCGCATTGCAAGCCGTGCTCTTTGTAAAAGCCTTCTTGCACCGCATGCAGCACGCCCTTGTTGGCCAGGCCTTCCACGGTGAGCACTTCAGAGCCGTCGCACTGCACCGCCAAATGGGTGCAGGACTTGACCGAACGGCCATCCACATCCACGGTACAAGCGCCGCAGTGGCTGGTTTCGCAACCAATGTGGGCGCCGGTGAGGTGGAGTTCTTCACGCAAAAAATGAATCAGCAAGGTGCGCGGTTCAACGGCTTTTTCTTCCTGCTTGCCGTTGACGGAAATGGTGACGAGTTTTTTAGACATGGTGGGTATCCTTGGGTTTTAAGCGCAACGCGACCAGGCTTTGTTCAGGGCACGTTTGACCATTTCACCGGCCATCGCGGTCTTGTATTCCACATCTCCGCGCAAATCTTCAGCGGGGTCACAGATGGCCATCGCAGCCGCCACGGCGGCTTGCACGTTGTCAGCGTTGAAGGGTTTGTTCAACAGCGCGGCTTCGGCGGCTTCGGCCCGCAAAGCGGTGGGGGCCACATTGGTCAGGGCGATGCGCACATGGCTCACGTTGGCGCCGTTTTTGCGAATCACCACGGCACAACCTGCGGTTGCCCAGTCGCCGGTTTTGCGTTTGAGTTTTTCATAGGCATAGCCCGTGCCCGAAGCAAAAGCGGGGACGTGTATTTCGCACATGACCTCGTTTTCTTCCAGCAAGGTCATGTAGGTGCCCAGAAAGAAACCATCGGCGGCCACCGTGCGGCGCCCGTTCGGGCCTTCCAGCACAAAGGCGGCGTCGAGCGCCAGCGCCAGTGCGGGGTGGTCGTTGCCGGGGTCGCCGTGGGCAATGTCGCCGCCGATG
>CAIUTG010000042.1 GCA_903902035.1 uncultured Curvibacter sp.
CGTCCTGCCCACAGGTGCCGACGGTGTCGGCGTTGAGACCCTGTCCCCGAACAATTCAGGTGGAGGAGTTTGAGGTGGCCATAAGTGGGGGAATTTGGGTGGCCATCAGGGCCCTTTAGGGTCTTCTTGCTTTTGCCATTGCGGGCATTGCCGTCAGGGTTGGTAACTGGCGCGTTCTTGTGATGCCCAAGGTGCTCGGACATCTCGGCATCAAGGGCACGCTCAACAAGCAACTTGGTCAATTGCTTTAAAAGCCCATTCTCACCAATCAAATCCTCTGGCTTTTTGTAATCAGCCAGCAAGCTGTCAATGAGGTCTTTGGGTACTGATTTCTTTGTATTTACGGTCATATCCAATCCTGGAAGTTCGACGGTTACCCGCCATTAGACCGTTTACACAAAATTCAGTACACCCCCTAGCCGAGGGGCTTGTGAGTGAACCTCAAGACATAAAAATTCGCAAAACCACACCAGATTCATTTTTGAGAACAAACCTTCAAGAAAAATTGGATCAACTTGGCGTGAAAGAGTTGATAGTCTGCGGAATGCATTCTGAGTTTTGCGTTGATACAACAACCAGAAAAGCATTGGCACTTGGGTATCCCGTCATCTTGCTTGAAGATGCACACACTTCTGCGGGAAACGATGCTTTGTCAGCATCACAAGTGATTGCTCATCACAACGCAACACTTACAAATATTTCTAGCTTTGGTCCAAAGGCAAGAACAGTGAAATGCGCTGAAATCACATTCAGCTAGATGATTGCCCAAGCTTGGGCTTCGCGCCTGGCGTCAAAGACCCTGCTTGGCAACGGTCGTGGTGTTTTTGGATGTAAGCCATGCGGGATGCCTGTGCGAGATTCATGCGGGGAGCATGCAAAAGCTTAAGTGGCTTTAGAGGGGCTACACAGTAAGGAGCGGTAGCATCTTTCCTCTGAAAACAACAATTCTGGTGCCCCGAGCCGGAATCGAACCGGCACGCCCGTTATTCACGAAAGCGGCGGATTTTAAGTCCGCAGTGTCTACCAATTTCACCATCGGGGCGTTGCTGCGCTCGCAGCCAACGAAAAAGGGAAGCCCAAGTGTCACTTTAGCTTCCCTTTTGGAATTTGGAGCGGGAAAAGAGTCTCGAACTGTCGCCCTCAACCTTGGCAAGGTTGCGCTCTACCAACTGAGCTATTCCCGCATGAGGAGATGAATTATAGCCGAAACCAACGCTACTTTTTTGATGCCATTGAATTTAAGCGCTTTCAGCGTTTAACATCGGCTCATGTCAAGTTATCACCCCCCCTTTGAGATCCACCTGCATGGCCAGGTGGCCCTGCGACCCGATGTGGGTTTGGAGCAGGTGCAAGAAGCCCTGCGGCCCTTGTGGCACTACGCGGGAGCGCGTTCGTTCAGTGCGGGCGCGGCCAGTGTTTACGAAGAAGAGCCAGGCCTTCAATTTGAATCGCGCGAGCATTTGCTCCAGTTGTGCTGGACGGTGCGGGGCGATGAAGATTTTCGCCAGTCTCTGGATGAGTTGTGCATGAATCTGAACGATGTGTCTGCCCAAGGCGCCGCCATCGAGGTGACCTTCTATGACGCCGAGTTTGATGAAGAAGAGGAGCGCGAGGGCGAGTCGCGGGATGACTTTGTCATGCTCTTTGTCGGCCCGAATCCGGCGGCCATCATGCAGGTGCAACGCGATTTGTTGGTGCAGGATGTGGTCAACATGATGGAGCGCCATTTTGATGGTGCCGAGTTGGGCGGCGTGGTGGCCGAGATCGACAAGCTGTTCACCCACCGCTTTGACGAGTTGGTGAATTCCTTGGAGGTGGGCCGTTACCCCAGGGGCGGTTCAGGCGGGGCGGCGGGTCATGGCAATGGTCGTCGGCCGCGCCATTTGCACTGAGCTCAAAGGCCCCAGTGGGCCACCGCTCGGCTGAGTTGCCCGGGGTCGCCGCTGCTGAGCCAGGTGGTGTGCCCATTTGGCGCCTGGGCTGGAGGGCCGTTCCATAAAAGCTGTTGCTGGTTGAGCAAGCGCTCGGTTTGGCGAGCCACGGCCTCGCCGGTGTCCAAGAAACGGATGCCTGGGGCCTGTTGTTCGAAAACATCCAGGATCAAGGGGTAATGGGTGCAGCCCAGCACCACGGTGTCCACTTCGCCAGGGCCATGGCCCAAAGGACCGCAGGCGCTGAGGTAGTGCGCGCCCAGTTCTCGGATTTTGGTGGCCTCAAAGTTTTCAATGGCATCGGCCAAACCATCACAGGGCTGGATTTTGATTGTCAAGTCTTGTGGGAGTTGCGCCACCAGGGTTTGGAATTTTTCACTTTGTAAAGTGCCCCTGGTCGCCAGCACCGCGATGTGGCGGGTCTGGCTCAAGCCGACGGCGGGTTTGAGCGCAGGCTCAACCCCAACCAAGGGCAGCATTGGCCAGCGCTGGCGCAAGGCCCGAATGGCGGCAGCGGTGGCGGTGTTGCAGGCCACGACCAGGGCCTTGCAGCCTTGGGCGACCAGAGCCTCGCTGACACTGATAGCGCGCGCCAGCACGAAATGATCGGCGCGTTCCCCGTAAGGGGCGTGCCCGCTGTCGGCGAAGTAGAGGAAGTTTTCTGCCGGGAGTCGGGCTTTGAGTGCGCGCAAAACCGACAGCCCGCCCAAGCCGCTGTCAAAGACCCCAATGGGGCCTGAGGCGAGCAGGGGGGTCGAGTTCAAGCGGGGCTACCTACAGTGCGGGTTTTTGGGCTCAGGCGGCGGTGACCGAGATGCCTTTGAATTCACCGCTGGCAATGCGTTTTTGCCATTCGGCCGGGCCGGTGATGTGGGCACTGGTGCCACCCGCATCCACGGCCACGGTGACGGGCATGTCCACCACGTCGAACTCATAAATGGCTTCCATGCCCAAGTCGGCAAAGCCCACCACTTTGGCCGCTTTGATGGCTTTGGACACCAGATAAGCCGCGCCGCCGACGGCCATCAGGTAGGCCGACTGGTGTTTTTTGATGGCCTCGATGGCGACCGGGCCGCGTTCAGCCTTGCCCACCATGGCGATCAGGCCGGTCTGGGCCAGCATCATTTCAGTAAAGCCGTCCATGCGGGTGGCGGTGGTCGGGCCCGCCGGGCCGACGACTTCGGTGCCCACGGGGTCGACCGGGCCGACGTAGTAGATCACGCGGTTGGTGAAGTCCACCGGCAGTTTTTCGCCCTTGGCCAGCATGTCCTGGATGCGCTTGTGGGCGGCGTCGCGACCGGTGAGCATCTTGCCGTTCAAGAGCAAGGTGTCGCCGGGTTTCCAGCTCGCCACTTCGGCCTTGGTCAGGGTGTTGAGGTCAACCCGTTTGCTTTTCTGGGTGTCGGGTTGCCATTCCACATCGGGCCAGGTGTCCAGGCTGGGCGGGTCCAAATAAACCGGGCCTTCGCCTTTCAGCACAAAGTGGGCGTGGCGGGTGGCTGCACAGTTGGGAATCATGGCGACGGGCTTGCTGGCCGCGTGGGTGGGGTACATCTTGATCTTGACATCGAGCACCGTGGTCAAGCCGCCCAGGCCTTGCGCGCCAATGCCCAAGGCGTTGACTTTTTCAAACAGCTCCAAGCGCAGGGCTTCGGTGGGTGTCAGGGCTTCGCCACCGTTTTTGGCGGCAGCGGCTTTGGCCTGGAGTTGGTACATGTCCAGGTCCTCCATCAGGCTTTCCTTGGCCAGCAAAACCGCCTTTTCGGCCGTGCCACCAATGCCAATGCCGAGCATGCCTGGGGGGCACCAGCCCGCGCCCATGGTGGGCACGGTTTTGAGCACCCAATCCACCACGCTGTCGCCGGGGTTGAGCATGATCATCTTGCTTTTGTTTTCGCTGCCGCCGCCCTTGGCCGCCACGGTCACTTCGACTTCGTCGCCGGGCACGATTTCGGTGACGATCACGGCCGGGGTGTTGTCCTTGGTGTTTTTGCGGGCAAACTGAGGATCGGCCACCACCGAGGCGCGCAGGGTGTTGTCGGGGTGGTTGTAGCCCCGGCGCACCCCTTCGTTGATGGCGTCTTCCAGACTGCCGGTGAAGCCGTCCAGACGCACGTTCATGCCAACCTTGAGGAAC
>CAIUTG010000043.1 GCA_903902035.1 uncultured Curvibacter sp.
AGGTGGGCGCGGTGTTTGGTCGCAAGCGCCCGGCGGTGGGCTTCAGCCTGGACCTGCGCGAGTTGGTCGGCCTGGTGCCAGCGCCCGTGTTGAAGGCCGCCATTCGCGCGCCTTGGGGCAAAGAAGCGGGATTGCGCCAGGCCATTGCGGCCTTGCGCGCTCAGGGTGAAACCGTGGTGTGCGTGATGCCGGGGCATGAAAGTGAAGTCGATGAATTTCACTGCGACCGTGAACTCAGGCGCAGCCCGGATTCGGCCCAAGGGGCTTGGGTGTTGGCCCAAATTTAAGCCAGATTTTCAATTTTCAAAGATTTGAGAAACGCATGAAAAATACGAGTGGCCGTAATGTGGTCGTGGTCGGCACCCAATGGGGTGATGAAGGCAAGGGCAAGTTGGTCGATTGGTTGACCGAAAGTGCGCAGGGGGTGGTGCGTTTTCAGGGTGGCCACAATGCGGGCCACACCTTGGTGATCAACGGCGTGAAAACCGCGCTGCACCTGATTCCCAGTGGCATCATGCGCCCCGGCGTGAAGTGCTACATCGGCAATGGGGTGGTGCTGTCAGCCGCCAAACTGTTTGAGGAAATCGAGGGCCTGGAAAAAGCCGGCGTCGAGGTGCGTGACCGCTTGCGCATCAGCGAAGCCTGTCCCCTGATCCTGCCTTTCCATGCGGCGTTGGATGTGGCCCGCGAAGCCGCCCGCGAACAAGGCGGCACCGAAAAAATCGGCACCACCGGTCGCGGTATTGGCCCGGCTTATGAGGACAAAATTGCCCGCCGCGCCTTGCGCGTGCAAGACCTGAAACACCCTGAACGCTTTGCCAGCAAATTGCGCGAGCTGTTGTCATTGCACAACCATGTGCTGACCACCTATTTGGGCTCGGCCCAATTTGACTTTGGCCCGCACCTCTCGCCCTATCTGCAAAACGGTGAAGTGCAATTTGACGTGGTCTATGCCGAAGCCATGCGCCACGCCGAATTGCTCAAACCCATGATGGCCGATGTGTCGCGCGAGCTGAACGAGGCCAACCTCAAGGGAGCCAACCTGCTGTTTGAAGGCGCGCAAGGCACCTTGCTCGACGTGGACCACGGCACCTACCCCTACGTCACCTCCAGCAACTGCGTGGCGGGCAATGCCGCAGCGGGTTCGGGTGTGGGCCCCGGCATGCTGCACTACATCCTGGGCATCACCAAGGCCTATTGCACGCGCGTCGGCGGCGGCCCGTTTCCCACTGAACTCGACTGGGAAGTCGAGGGCACACCCGGCTGGCACATGAGCACCGTGGGCGCTGAAAAAGGCGTGACCACTGGCCGCAGCCGCCGTTGTGGCTGGTTTGATGCGGCCCTGTTGAAGCGCAGCGCCCAGGTCAATGGCTTGACGGGTTTGTGCATCACCAAACTCGACGTCCTCGACGGTCTGAAAGAACTCAAGCTGTGCACGGGCTATGAACTCGACGGCGAAGTGGTGGACATCTTGCCCATGGGGGCCGACGACATTGCCCGCTGCGTGCCCATCTACGAAACCATCGAAGGCTGGACCGACAGCACCGTGGGCGTGACCCAATACGACCGACTGCCCATCAATGCGCGGCTGTATTTGCAGCGCATCGAGCAGGTCACGGGCGTGCCCATTCACATCATTTCGACCAGCCCGGACCGGGACCACACGATCATGATGCGTCACCCCTATTTGGCCTGAAGCCGCCGAGGCCCCAGTCCCGCCATGACGGAACAAGACCAACCGGATTTGACCACCGAACTCATCCACCACGCTTACCAAGCGCCGGGTGGGTTTGCTTCGCCAGTCATGCCGGTTTACAAGGGTTCCACGGTCATCTTTAAAGACGTGGCCGCCCTGCGCCAACGGGATTGGCGCAGCCGCCATGGCTACACCTACGGCCTGCACGGCACCCCCACCACCTTCACCCTGGAAGAGCGTTTGTGCACCCTGGAGGGTGGCCAACAATGTGTTTTGCTGCCCAGTGGCTTGGCGGCCTTGGCGAATGTGGCTCTGGCTGTGCTCAAAACCGGCGACGAGGTCTTGCTGCCCGACAATGTCTACGGTCCCAACAAGGCCTTGACCGAAAACGAACTGGCCCAGTGGGGCATCACTCACCAATACTACGACCCCATGAACGCCGCCGATCTGACGGCGCGCCTGTCCCCTCGCACCCGTTTGGTTTGGCTGGAAGCCCCGGGGTCGGTGACGATGGAGTTTCCGGATCTGTTGGGCATGGTGCAGGGGTGCCGCCAGTTTGCGGCCTCTCGAACACCCGCAGCGCCCTTGATCTTGGCCTTGGACAACACCTGGGGGGCGGGGCTGGCCTTTAAGCCCTTTGATTTGGGCGTGGACGTGTCGGTGCATGCCCTGACCAAATACCCCAGCGGTGGCGGGGATGTGTTGATGGGCAGCGTGGTCACCCGCGATGAAGCGCTGCACTGGCGCCTCAAAGCCACCCACATGCGCATGGGCTGGGGCGTCGCTGCCAACGACTGCGAAACCATTTTGCGTTCATTGCCCTCGATGGCCCTGCGCTACCAGGCCCAAGATGCCAGCGCGCGTCACTTGGCGCAGTGGCTGGGCCAACAGCCCGCCGTGGTGCAGGTCTTGCATCCCGCCTTGCCAGACAGTCCGGGGCATGGGCATTGGCAGGCGGTGTGTGAACCCCATGGCGGATTGGCGGCGGGCTTGTTCAGCATCCTGCTGGACCCGTCCTGGACCGAGCAACAGGTGGATGCGTTTTGCGACGCCTTGCAGCGGTTCAAAATTGGCTACAGCTGGGGCGGCCCCATCAGTTTGGTCATGCCTTATGCGCTGACGGGCATGCGCCATTTGCCCACAAGCGCCTTGAAGCCAGGCCACTTGGTGCGCTTTTCGGTGGGCTTGGAACACCGCGCCGATTTGCAGGCCGATTTGGCTCAGGCCCTGGCGGTTGCCGAACGGGCCGCTTGATCCCCCCTGCGCCGTCAGCGTGGCTGGCGTGCCAACAGTTTTTGCAGTTCAGGCCACACATTCGCCAGCATGGTGGGGTGTTGCGAGGCCTTGGGGTGAATGCCATCTGCCTGGAAAGCCTCGGCCGCTTGCGGGCCATCGGCCACCCCTTTCAATAAAAAAGGCACCAGACCGCTGTGGGTGCTTTGCGCCACCTGCACAAAGACCTTGGCAAACTGCTCGGTGTAGGGGCGACCGTAATTGGGCGGCACCTGCATGCCGATCAGCAACACCCGGGCGCCAGCCGCTTGACCCAGCTGCACCATGGCGCGCAAATTGTCTTCGGTGGCGGCCAGCGGCAGGCCGCGCAGGGCGTCGTTGCCGCCGAGTTCAATCACCAGCACGGTGGGCGGGTGTTGCTTTAACACGGTGGGCAGGCGTGCGCGGCCGCCAGAGGTGGTATCGCCGCTGATGCTGGCATTCACCACCACCTCGGGTCGGTGTTCGGCCTGGAGTTTTTGTGCCAGCAAAGCCACCCAGCCCTGACCCTTGGCCAAGCCATATTCGGCGCTCAAGGAATCCCCCAATACCACAATGCGCGGGCTGACGGGGGCGGTTGGCGCTTGCGCTTGCGCCGAGGGCGCAAGCAGCCAGGCGAGCCCCCAACAGGCCATGAGCCCAAGGGACTTGAACTTCACCCAGCAGACACGCCGCCTCGTTATGATCGACGGCCAACCCCAGCCCCTGCGACCCTTCCAACCCACACCGTTCCCAATCGATTTTTTCATGCAAACCTCTCCATCGTCCTTGGTGATCCAGGTGGATCATGTGTTCAAAAGCGTCACCGATGCCACGGGCACCTTGCCTATTTTGCGGGACATTCACTTTCAGTTGGTGGCCCGCGAAACCGTCGCCATTGTCGGTGCTTCCGGTTCAGGCAAAAGCACCTTGCTCGCCATCATGGCGGGTTTGGATGTGCCCACCCAAGGCACCGTGTACTTGCAAGGGCAAGACCTGTTTGTGCTGAACGAAGACCAGCGCGCCGCCTTGCGCGCGGGGCATGTGGGTTTTGTGTTCCAGAGTTTTCAATTGATGGCCAACCTGACCGCCCTTGAAAACGTCATGCTGCCCTTGGAACTGGCTGGGCGGCGCGATGCACGACAGACCGCCAAAGACATGTTGGAGCGGGTCGGGCTGGGCCAACGTTTGGGGCATTACCCCAAACTCTTGTCCGGCGGCGAGCAGCAGCGGGTGGCCTTGGCGCGTGCCTTTGTGGTGCAGCCAGCCTTGTTGCTGGCAGACGAGCCGACGGGCAGCCTGGACTTTGCCACCGGTCAGGCCATCATGGATTTGATGTTTGAACTCAACCGGGAGCAGGGCACCACCTTGGTCTTGGTGACCCACGACAAAGCCATTGCGGCGCGCTGTGAGCGCGTCATCACCATCGAAGCGGGGCAGATGCGCTAGGCCTTTAAAAGGCCTGGCTCTGGCGAAATCAGTCTTGCGCCTTCAGGCGCAGTTTCACCGACTCAGTGGCCTCACGTGCCACGGCCTTGTCGGCCAGGCTGGCAAATTGGCTGTACTTGCTCAGCAAGGGCACCAACTGCGCGTAGACCTTGGGGCTGGCGGCCAGACATTCTTTTTGGTACAGAAAATCGGCCTCGCCCGTGAAGTTGCCGACCAGGCCACCGGCTTCGGTCACCAGCAAGGTGCCCGCGGCCATGTCCCAGGCCTGCAAGCCAGTTTCAAAGAAACCATCGGTGTAACCCGCAGCCACATACGCCAGATCCAGCGCGGCAGCGCCTGGGCGGCGCAGACCGGCCGTCTTGGGCATGATCTCTGCCATCAAGGCCAAGTAACGGTTGAAGTTGTCGCCGGGACGGAAAGGAAACCCGGTGCTCAACAAGCATTCGTTCATGCGGATGCGCTTGCTGACCCGAATGCGGCGGTCGTTCAAAAATGCACCACGGCCTTTGGTGGCCGTGAACAGGTCATTGCGAGTGGGGTCGTACACCACCGCATGTTCAATTTTGCCGCGCACTTCCAGCGCAATGCTCACGCAATACACCGGAAAGCCGTGGATGAAATTGGTCGTGCCATCGAGCGGGTCAATGATCCAGACGTATTCTGAATTTTGTGCGCCGTGCTCCTGGCCGGACTCTTCGGCCAGAATGCCGTGGCCGGGGTAGGCGGTCAACAAGGTTTCGATGATGGCCATTTCGGCCCCCTTGTCCACTTCGGTCACAAAGTCATTCGCCTGCTTTTGCGAAACCCGTACCGACTCCACATCGAGGGCCGCGCGGTTGATGATGCTGCCAGCAGCGCGAGCGGCCTTGATGGCCACGTTGATCATGGGGTGCAGAGTAGAGGACATGGAACAATGATGAAAGAGCGTGGCCCTGAAGCCGGGGCCGAAAACACGAGTCCGTGTCCGGCGACAATAGCCACATTTTACCCGCCCCATGAAGACCCGTTTCGTTTTGATTCAAACCAGCCACGCTGGCAACGTCGGTGCGGTGGCGCGTGCCATGAAGGTCATGGACTTTGACGATCTGGTGTTGGTCTCGCCGCGTTGGCCCAATGTGCTTCGCAAGGAAGAAACCATCCAACGTGCCAGCGGGGCTTTGGATGTCCTCAAAAATGCCCGCGTGGTCGAGACCGTCGAAGAAGCCTTGGACGGCATGACCCACCTGTGTGCCACCGCCATGACCCCGCGCGATTTTGGTCCGCCCTTGACGACCCCCCGTGCGCACTTTGCCCGCTTGGCGGCACAGCTCAAAACGCCCCCCGGTTTGACGTCAGAGTCGGCCTGTGTACCGGCTCAGGAGGGGGTGGCCTTTTTGTTTGGCTCGGAGCGCTTTGGCATGCAAAACGAAGACGTTTACCGCTGCCACGCCTGTCTGTCGATTCCGACCAACCCCCATTTCGGCTCTTTGAATCTGGCGGCAGCGGTGCAGGTCATTGCTTACGAGTGGCGTCAAGCGCTGGGCGGGTTTGCCGAATTGAACACGGGTCCGACGCCGGTCCAACTGGCCGACGCCCAACAGATCAGTGGCCTGTTGCAACACTGGCAGCAGGCTTTGGTCGCGGTTGATTTTTTGGACCCCGAAGCCCCCAAAAAACTCATGCCCCGCCTGAACCAACTGTTCAACCGTGCCCAACTCACCCAAGAGGAAATCCACATCCTGCGTGGGGTCGCTAAAGCCATGTTGACCACGGCAGCCAAGGGCCAGGCTTAGACTGGCCTGTCGGCTGTGCGGATAGACTGTGCGCCTTTCCTTCAAAAAACCAACGACTCTTTAAGCCCTATGTTCAAGCGATTGCGCGCCGATATCCAATGCATTCTCGAACGCGATCCTGCGGCCCGCACGGGCTGGGAGGTGCTGACTTGCTACGCCGGTCTGCACGCGGTCATCCTGCACCGCCCGGCCCACTGGTGCTGGAACCGGGGGTGGAAGTGGGTGGCCCGTTTTATTTCCTATTGGGCCCGGTGGTTGACAGGCATTGAAATTCACCCCGGCGCCAAAATTGGGGACCGTGTTTTCTTTGACCATGCCATGGGCGTGGTGGTGGGCGAGACCGCTGAAATCGGGGATGGCTGCACCATTTACCAAGGGGTGACTTTGGGCGGCACCTCTTTGTACAAAGGCACCAAACGCCACCCCACTTTGGGCAAAAATGTGGTGGTCAGTGCGGGGGCCAAGGTGCTGGGGGGATTCACCGTCGGTGACGGGGCCAAGATTGGCTCCAATGCCGTGGTCATCAAACCCGTGCCCGCCGGGGCCACGGCGGTGGGCATTCCCGCCCGCATCCTGCCCTCTAAAAACGGCAGCAGTGCGGATGCCACCAATGTGCCGGCCGGCTTCAATGCCTATGGGGTGACCTCAGACCCCGCCATCAACGAGGCCTGGACCCCTGAGTCGGTGAACCAGGCCCTGAAGAACCTGCAAACCACCTTGGCGACACAAGCGGCCGAAATTCAAAGCCTGCGGCAGGCTTTGGCCGCGCAGATGGCGCTCAGTGAGGGTCTTTCAGATACGCCAGAACAGCCGAGTTAAAGCGTTCAGGCACTTCCAAATGAGCGACATGGCCAACCCCTTCAAACTCAAGCAGTTTTGAATCGGGAATCCGCTGCTGGGCCGCTTTGCCCAATGCAGGAAAGTTGCCCATGGATCGCACCGCCTCAGGCGGCGCAAAACGGCGCCCAAACACGGTGCGATCGGCCTGACCAATGATCAACAGCGTGGGCACCTTCAACAAAGGCAGCTCCTCCAGGATGGGCCCGTGGTAAATCATTTGGTAAGTTTGTGCCGAGACCTTGGCCAGGTGCGGGTAGTCGGGATTGCTTTGGGTCCGGGCAAATTGCTCGACATACCGTTCGTATTCAGCTTGCCAGTTGGGGAAATAGCTGTGGTGCAAAAACTGGCGGTAGCTGGCCGGGGTTTGCTGCATTTCCAAGGCTTGCAAATGTTCGGTGGTTTGCTCCGGGATGGCCTGGGCGTAGTCCTCCAAACCAATCGGGTTTTCCAACACCAGGGCGCTGACCCGTTCTGGGAACATCCTGGCGAAATGCACCCCGAGCATCCCGCCCATGCTGTTGGCGACAATCGCCACCCGTTGCAGCTGCAATTGGTCCAACAAGCGTGCGGTGTGGCGGGCCAGGTCTTGGAATCGGTATTCCTGATCCGGTTTGGAAGACTGCCCAAAACCGATTTGGTCGGGGGCGATCACCCGGTAGCCCGCTTGGCTCAAAACGCGCAGGGTGTGCGCCCAGTAATCGGAGCCAAAATTCTTGCCGTGCATCAAGAGCACGGCCTGTCCATTGGACACCGCAGAGGGCGCCACATCCATGTAGGCCATTTGGACAGGCGTGCCTTGCAGGTCAAATTCAAAGAACCGCAATGGAAAAGGGTAGGAACCCGAGTCAACCCAGGTGGGACTTTGTGCCTGGCTCAAGGGGCTGATGAATGCGCAAGCCAACACCCAAACCACCGCCAACAATCGATTCAACATTTTGAAGCCTCAGCTGAAAATAAATGCCAACAGGGCCGCGTCATCCACCAGATTCATGGTGACGTACCATGCCAGTTGGTAGGCCAAAAACAAAACCCGCTCATTCGGAGCGGGTTCAGGGGAGTGCAGTGCCCACTCAGCACTCATCGGTCCCATGCCCTGGCGCAGCCTGGGTGGCCACTTGGTGGCGCAGTCCCACTGGCTGATTTCTCTCATCCACAAACACCAATTGGGGCTCATGAGTCGCCACTTGGTCTTCATGGACCTGGGCAAAGGCCGCGATGATGAGCAAGTCCCCCACGCTGGCGCGGCGGGCGGCCGAGCCGTTGACCGAAATCATGCCCGAGCCCCGTTCGCCCTTGATGGCGTAGGTGACAAAGCGTTCACCGTTGTCCACATTCCAAATGTGAATTTGCTCATTGGCGCAAATGTTGGCGGCTTCGAGCAGGTTTTCGTCAATCGCGCACGAACCTTCGTAGTGGAGTTCGCATTGGGTGGTCTTGACGCGGTGAATTTTTGATTTGAGCAGGGTACGGAACACAGGGGAATCCTCAAAACCGCTATGTTAGCCGAGTCGGCGGGCCTCAATTGGCGATCACCAAAGCAATTCCCCCCAGCACGGCGGCACCGCACCAAAGCAGCCGCTCGCTCAGGGGCTCGCCCAACAGCAGCACGCCCCCCAGCGCGGCCAGCACCGGCACGCTGAGTTGCAAGGTGGCGGCGGTGGTGGCTTTGAGCTGGCGCAGCGCCATGTACCAAAGGGCGTAGCCACCACCAGACGCCAAAGCGCCTGAGGCAATGGCCTCCAACACGCCCTCTGGAGGACTCAGCCAGGGGTTGACCCCTTGGGTGAGCCCCATCAGCAGAGAAAGCAGGCCGCCTAAGACCGCTGCCCGGGCGAAATTGCCCGCAGTCACCTGGGTCGGGTCGCCTGCCTGTTTGCCCAAAAGGGTGTAAGCCGCCCAGGCCACACCCGCCAGGAGCATGGCCACACAGGCCCACAAGGGCGGGGTTTGCAAGCCCGGCAGCAACAGGCCCAGCAAACCCAGCAGGGCCGCCGCAAAGCCCAGGCTTTGACGTGGGGTGAAGCGCTCACCCCGCCAAAACCCGTAGCTCAGCATGGTGATCTGCACCGCGCCAAACAGCAGCAAGGCCCCGGTGGCGGCACTAAGCAGGAGGTAGGCCCATGAAAAACCCGCCGCATAAACAAACAAGGCCCAAGCCGAGCGCCATTGGCCTTTGCCCATGCCCTGGACACCATCGCGTCGCCAAACCAACAGGTTCAACACCAGCGCCCCTGACAGCAGGCGCACCGCTGTGAAAGTGGCCGGGTCCATGGCCGTGGTTTTGAGTGCCAGGCGGCACAACAGGGAATTGCCCGCAAAACAAAGCAGGGCGATGGCCGTGACCAGGGCTAATTTTTGGCGCGACATGGGCGCAGTCTCTACAAGCCCAGCTCAGACAAGCTGGGGTGCTCGTCGGGGCGTCTGCCCAGGGGCCAGTGAAACAAGCGCTCGCTGGCGGGGATGGGCAGGTCGTTGATGCTGGCAAAGCGCCGTTGCATATAGCCCTCGGCGTTGAATTCCCAGTTTTCGTTGCCGTAGCTGCGAAACCACTGGCCTGATTCGTCGTGCCATTCGTAGGCAAAGCGCACGGCGATGCGGTTGTCAGTGAAAGCCCATAGCTCTTTGATGAGGCGGTAATCCAGTTCTTTGGCCCATTTGCGGGTCAGAAAGGCCTTGACCTCTGAGCGGCCTTGGGGGAATTCAGCGCGGTTGCGCCAAGCCGTGTCCTCGGTGTAGACCAGGGCGACGCGCTCGGGGTCGCGGGAATTCCAGGCGTCTTCGGCCATGCGCACTTTTTGGGCCGCCGATTCGGCAGTGAAGGGGGGGAGTGGGGGCTTGGGGGTCATGGTGTGTGGGGTGCTGGTGAACTGAGTGGGGGGGCCGTTGCAGGCGAGGGCGAAGGAGGGGCCGATTCAGCGGGGCGGCGACTGACGCTGATTTGGGTGATGACCAGGCCCACAATCAGGAGGGCGATGCCACTCAGGCGGCCCCAGTCGGCGGGGCGAACCTGGGCACCGAACAGCCCAAATTGGTCCACCAGGGTGGCGCAGACAATCTGTGCCACCACGGCAAACAGAATAAAGTTGCCGACCCCGATGCGGGGGGCCACCAGGGTGGCGCTCAAAACATAAAAACCCACGATCAAGCCGCCAGCGAAATCCATCGGCTGCGCCTGGCGCAGGTTGGCCCAGTGGGGCATGTCCTGGGTCAAGGCCCAGGCCGAGCCCAGCAGCGCGAGCAGACCGACGCCGAACAAGACCACGGGCGCATGCAGGGGCTCACCCAGGGCACGACCCAGCCGGGCATTGAGCACCGCCATGACGGGAATCAAGGCCCCCGCCGCAGCGGCCCACAAAGCGAATCGAACAGAGAGCATGGTTTTTAGGCGCTTTCTTGAAGGACAGGGGCCAGGGGCACGGCCGTTCTGACTTTGACGAAGCCACGGTAAATCAGCGTGGTCGCGATCAGACCCGAGGCCCCGGCCATGCCCATCCAGTAGCCCGGAGCGGCCTTGTCGCCCGTGGCTTCAATCAAACCCGTCACCACCAGGGGCGTCAAGCCCCCAAACAAGGCGGTTGCCAGACTGTAAGCCAGCGAAAAACCGGTGGTGCGGATGCTCAAGGGGATGATTTCGGTCAGGGCCGCGATGGTGGCCCCGTTGTAGCTGGCGTACAAAAAGGACAGCCACAGTTCCACGCCCAGCATGCGGTCAAAGCTCGGCGCACTGACCAGCCAGGACAACAGGGGGTAAGCGCTGACCAGGGTCAGGCCGGAACTGAGCGCCATGATGGGCCAGCGCCCAATGCGGTCCGACAAGGCGCCGAAAATGGGCAACCAGAGAAAGTTGGACACGCCCACACACAGGGTGACCAAGAGGCTGTCCAACGTGCTGAGCTTGAGCACGGTCTTGCCAAAGGTGGGGGTGTAGACCGTGATCAGGTAAAACGACACCGTGGTCATCACGATCAACATCATGCCGGTCAGAACCAGGCGCCAGTTCAGGGCCAGGGCCGACATCATTTGGCGCGTCGTGGGGTGCACCTTTTGAGCCAGAAATTCCTCGGTTTCCTGCAAAGACTTGCGGATGTAGAAAACAATCGGAATGATCATGCAGCCGATGTAGAAAGGGATGCGCCAGCCCCATTGAGCAATCTCGGTTTTGCTCAGGTGGTCGTTGATCAGATAGCCCAACAGGGCGGCCACGACGATGGCCAATTGTTGGCTGGCCGATTGCCAGCTGACATAAAAGCCTTTGTGGCCCGGGGTGGCCATTTCAGACAGGTAAACCGACACCCCCCCCAGTTCCACCCCGGCTGAAAAGCCTTGCAACAAACGGCCCAACAACACCAAAAAGGGCGCCGCCAGACCGATGCTTGCGTAACCCGGGACGAACGCCATCATGGCCGTTCCGGTGGCCATGATGGCCAGGGTCAGGACCAGGCCTTGGCGTCGCCCGATGCGATCGATGTAGCTGCCCAGCACGATGGCCCCCAAGGGGCGCATCAGAAAACCCGCGCCAAATGTGGCAAAGGTCAGCATCAGGGAGGCGTACTCGCTGTCGGCTGGGAAGAAAGCATGAGAGATGTAGGTGGCGTAAAAGCCAAACAGGAAGAAGTCAAACATCTCGATGAAATTGCCGCTGGTCGCACGCAGCACAGCGCTTAATTTCGAGTTTTGTGGGGGTGGTTTTTGTAAGGTCTCATTCATCCCCCCATCTTAGGCCAGCGTGAACCCGCTGGGGATGCGGATTTACACGCAGTGTTGAAGCCGGACCGTGGGGGGGCTAGGCCCGACGATTGAGCAACTGCGAGGCCAGTTGCCACAGGCCTTCGGTGAAGGGGTTTTGGGGCAGCACGCGCAGGGCCTCGATGGCCCGTTGGGCCTCGCTGTGGGCCGAGGCTTGAGAGGCTTGCAAAGCGCCCGTGCTTTGCACAATTTGCACGATGTCGGAGAGTTTGCTGGTGTCACCCGCTTCAATCGCGCGGCGGATGAGGGCCGCTTGCTCGGCGTTGCCGCGCTGCATGCCAATGATCAGGGGCAGGGTGGCCTTGCCCTCGCGCAAATCGTCGCCAATGTTTTTGCCGAGTTCGGCGGCGTCGCCGGCGTAGTCCAGCACATCGTCAATCACTTGGAAGGCCGTGCCCAAAGCCTGACCATAGGCAGCGCAAGCGGCCTCGATTTCGGGGGGGGCATTCACCAACAACGCGGCCAAACGGCTGCTGGCTTCAAACAGCTTGGCGGTTTTGGAGCGGATCACATACAGGTAGCCGGCTTCATCCAGCGAGGCGTCGTGCATGTTCATCAACTGTTGCACCTCTCCCTCGGCGATGACGTTGGTGGCGTCGGCCAGGGTCTGCATGACCCGCATGTTGTTGGCGTCCACCATCATTTGGAAGGCGCGGGAATACAAGAAGTCGCCCACCAAAACGCTGGCGGGGTTGCCAAAGGCTTCGTTGGCGGTGGCGCGGCCTCGGCGCAGGGTGGACTCGTCCACCACATCGTCGTGCAGCAGGGTTGCCGTGTGGATGAACTCCACCACCGCCGCCAAATTGTGGTGCTGCCGGCCGGTGTAGCCCAGGGCATTGGCCATGAGCAATAAGACCACTGGGCGCAGGCGTTTGCCGCCCGCCGCGATGATGTAGTGAGAAATCTGCCCCACCAAGGGCACGCCAGAGGCCAGCCGCTGCGCAATCACCTCGTCCACCGCCTGCATGTCCGGCGCCACCAAGGCCAGCGGGTTGGGGCGGTTGGGGCTGGAAATGACCGAGGTCACAAGGGGGGTGGACATGAAAAACAGGCGTTGGAATTAAATAAAATCAAGCTAGCCAGGTGGCCGAGAATTCGCCCGGGATTATAGGTGGGCCACGCCATCTGCAGGGCTTGCTTGGAGGCGCTGAATCAGCCCCATTTGTTGAGTAGCTTTTCAATGCCGATGCTGTCATAGGCCTCAAAGGGCTGATGAATCCAGGGGTTGGTGGGCAAAAACTCCACGGAATAATCCGGTGTGAAAGAGGAGATGCCTTTGGTCCAGATCACCGCGCTGCGCAGTTCGGTGATGGGCGTGTAGTTCTCTTTCAACATTTTGATCACGGCTTTGAGGGTGTGGCCCGAATCGGCCAGGTCGTCCACCAAGAGCACGCGTCCAGCAATCACCCCTTTGGGGGTGGTGATGTAGCGGGCAATGTCCAGATGCCCTTGCACCGTGCCGGCCTCGGCCCGGTAGGAGCTGGTGGACATGATGGCCAGCGGCTTTTCAAAAATCCGGCTGAGCAAGTCACCGGGCCGCATGCCGCCGCGCGCCAGACACAAAATGGTGTCAAAGGCCCAGCCCGATTGGTGAATTTGCACGGCCAGGCGTTCGATCAGGTTTTGGTACTCATCGTGGCTGACGTACAGGTGTTTCCCGTCTTCTGATTGCACTGCAGGCTCCTTTACTTAATGCAATTGTCACATGTGTTTCCTTGTGCTTAAATGGAGATACAAAAAAATTCGATCGTCCTTTCAAATTGACCTGTCGGCCAGAGGGCAATTTGGGGGCGCCCAACTGGATTTACCTTCGCTTCAATTGGAGGTTGTACATGATGGGGTTTTTTCGAACGAAAGGCACTTTGGATCAGGTGGCTGAGCAGCTGAATGATCTGCCGGTGCCCATGCAGCTGGTCTTGCCATCGGGTCAAGTGTTGGGCCCTCAACAGGCCAGCCTGAGCCTGAAGATCCACGACAAACCCACTTTACTGAGTTTGGCCCAGGGCAATTTGGGGGCTTTGGGTGAGGCCTTTGTGGAGGGGCGTGCGCAGTTCACGGGAAAGGTGCGCGATTTGATGGCGGCGGCGGTGGCTTGGTTGCGGCAAGACCCCACCCAGGCGCAGGCCTATGAGCGCTGGTGGCTCAAAATGTTGGCGCACTGGCATTCCCTGCGAGCCCACACGCTGTCACGGGATGCTGCGCAGATTCAGTTTCATTACGACCTGTCGGATGAATTTTTTGCCCTGTGGCTGGACCCCAAGCGGGTCTATTCGTGTGCTTATTTTGCCCAGCCGAATTTCAACCTGGACCAGGCGCAAGAGGCCAAACTCGACCTGATTTGCCGCAAACTCCATTTGCAAAAAGGCGAGCGATTTTTGGACGTGGGCTGTGGTTGGGGCGGCCTGTTGTTGTGGGCCGCACAGCACTATGGGGTTCAGGCAGTGGGCATCACATTGTCGAAAAACCAGTTTGAACATGTGCGCACGCAAATCGAAAAACAGGGTTTGCAAAACCAGGTGAGTGTGCAGTTGCTTGATTACCGCGCTTTAAAGCCCAGCCAGCCTTTTGACAAAATTGCCTCCATCGGCATGTTTGAGCATGTGGGCAGGGCCCGGTTGGCTGATTATTTTCAGACCCTGCATGGCCTGCTCCGTCCTGGTGGCTGGGTGCTCAACCACGGCATCACGGCCGGCGGTCTGGACAACCACCAATTGGGCGCCGGCATGGGCGACTTCATCGAAAAATACATCTTCCCCGGCGGTGAGCTGGTGCCCATTCAAGAGGTTTTGCGCGCTGTGGCCCAAGGCGGGCTGGAGGCCGTGGATGTTGAAAATTTACGACCCCATTACGCCAAGACCTTGTGGGCCTGGTCTGACCGCCTGGAGGGTCAGCTGGGGGCCGCTTTGTCGGTGCTGAGCCAGCGCATGAGTGCCGATCAAGCGGCCCGGGTCCTGCGCGCCTACCGCCTTTACCTGGCGGGGTGTGCGGTGGGTTTTGAGCAAGGCTGGACCCTGCTCTATCAGGTTTTGGCCATTCGTCCAGAAGGCAAGGCGGCCCATGCCGATCCCAATGCCTATCCTTTTGTGCGCAACTTCATGTATGAACCGGGGCGGGTATGAATCTCAGCAATGACAAGCCTTGGTGGCGGCAACCTTTTAAACTGGAGCACTCCCGCTGGGCCTATATGGCCGACTTGTGGTTTTATGCGGTGGCTTCCCTGGCCTGGGTCATCGGCATGGTGGTCAGGGCTTGGTCCTGGCCTGTGAGCTGGCAATTGGGAAGCCTGGGCGCATTCGTGTTGGGTGTGTTGAGCTGGACCTTGCTGGAATATGGCATTCATCGGTTTGTGTTTCATGGTGTTCAACCGTTTCAACGTTGGCACCACGCCCACCATGAGCGCCCCAGGGCCTTGATTGCTTCGCCCACCTTGCTCAGCCTGCTGATTTTCATGGTCTGTGTTGCCTGGCCGGCTTACCGTTGGACCCCTGCCTGGATGGGGCTTTCTTTGGCGGGGGGGGTATTCACGGGCAGCGCCGCCTATTCCTGGTTGCACCACCACATCCATCAGAACCGAATGAAAGGCAGCTGGATGATGAACTGCAAAATACGCCACGCCCTGCACCACCGGCCTGGCGTGGGGGTGTGCTACGGCGTGACCACACCGCTTTGGGACAAGGTGTTCAACACGGCGTGGGATGTTCAGCGAAGTCGGTCCAGCGGTTCAGATTGAAATCGTAGAGTTTGCAAGCCCGTGCGGTCTGGAAATACCAGGCCCAGCTGAATTTTTGCACCACGATCCGCTGGGGCAAGAGTTCTTCCAGGCGCTCCTGCGCGGCCTCCAGGCGGTACAGCGGAATGCTCATGTCCACATGGTGCGCGGTGTGCTCCATGATGTGGTGAAGCACGGCCCCGATTTTCAATGGAAAGGTCAGGTGCACCGTGGTGGAGACAAAGGGCTGGGCCTTTGACCAGGTGGCCTTGTCCTGGTGCCAGGAAATGCGGGTGTGGGTGTGGTGAACATAGACCACAAACCCAATCATGGCGAACCAAAACAACATGGGCAAAACAAAACCGCAACACCACAAAACCCAAACCGACTGCTGGGTTGCGCTGGCTACCACCGCCAAAGTGCCTAGCCAGACCAGACCAAAAGCACTCACCAACAGGCTGTCCCAGGTGAAGATGGGCCGACTGGCCCCGATGCTGCTCGCCCGGGGGAAAAACATGCGGTGCCACCAAATTTCGATCATGTAGTACAGACCGGGCGCCCAGCCGCTGCGGTACAAGCGTTGCATGAAACGGGCCCTGGGTGAGAGGGCCTGGTATTCAGCGGCCGTCAGGGGTGCCCAAACGAAATCGACCCCTTTCAAATTGGTGAAGCCGTGGTGCACCAGGTTGTGGCCCACATCCCAGACGCTGTAAGGCGTCAAGGTGGGTAAAAAAGCGATTCGTCCCAGCCAGCGGTTCAGGCGCCGGTGAGGGGTCAGACTTTGGTGGCAGGCATCGTGGCCGATGATGAACAAACGGCCCATCACAAAGCCCGTGGCCAGGCCGCACAGCGCTTTGAGCCAGACTGCTTGCGCCGACACCACGGCCCAGAGCAGGGCCAGCCAAAAGCCGTAATCCAAGGTCAGCAACAGCAAGGGCCGCCAAGTGTTGCGCTGGGACAGGGGGATCAGCCAGGAGCGAATGGTTTTTCGGTGCGGCAGGGGGGCGCCGGGGGGTAAGGGCGAAGGAGAGGCTGAGTGATCCATAAAGGATGAAAAGCCGTTAATTGCTTTTCAAAAGAGGCTAAAAACCAATGGATTCTAAATTTTGCGTGGTTTCGAGCTTTGATTTGCATCAAGAAACAAGGGGTCAAGGCATGAATCCCATGCGCGGGTCCCTGGGCGCTGCCAGTGGGGCGTGGGCGCTGAGATACGCCGCCAAGGCCGCCACATCCAGGGGCCCCATCCAGGGGTCTTGCCCGGCGGTTGCCGCGCTGAATTGATCCCCGCCCTCCGCCAGGAAGGCGTTCAAAGTGACCCGATAGGTTTGGGCGTCTTGAATCGGCACGCCGTTCAATCGCAGGTTTTGAACCCGATGACCCCGGGGCGCTGTGTTGTTGACTTCATAGCTCAGGCCCTTGGACGGGTAGAGCCAACGCGGGTAAGGGCCTCCAAATTGTTGTTCCAGGAGTTCCTTGAGTTGCTGCCCACTGAAACTTTGGGTGATCAGGGGGTTGCCAAAAGGCTGCGAGGCATAGACTTCGCCATAGGTCACGGGGCCACCGCCTTGAGGCACCAACAGCGGAGCGCGAATGCCACCGGGGTTCATGAGTGCCAGTTGGGCCCGGCCCTGTTCGGGGGCCTGGGTGGCCGCCAATTGGGCATCGGCAATCACCCAACCCAAAGGTGAAATGCCTTGGGTGTTCAGACCTGCTGTCAAGGACTCGCTCAAAGTGCCCACGCTCTGGGCCGCGACACTTTGTGCGGCCCGCACATAACGGTCAACGACCTGTGCCACTTGCGCCGCTGACCCCGCCAAGGGCTGGGTCGGCTCGTGTTTGTCTTGCAGGGTGGCCTGCACCACCTGGTTGGTCGCTCGGCTGCTCACCAGTTGTTTTGTGTCGGGGTCAAAGTGCAGATCGATCTGGGTCAGCAGCGTGCCGTAATAGCCCGCGCTGGTGAGCAAGCGACCCTGGGGGTCGGAGGCGGACGGGTTGGGCAGGCGGCACAAGTAGGCGCGGTGGGTGTGGCCCGACACCACCACCTGAATGGCCGGGTCGAGTTGGGCCACGATGGGCACAATCTCGCCCTCCAAGTCGGGGCAGGCGGCATCGTGGAATCGGTTGCTGGCCTGGCCGCCCTGGTGGATCAGCAACACCACGGTGTTGGCCCCTTGGGCTTTGAGTTGGGTGGCCAAACGGTTGGCGGTCTGGACTTCGTCCTCAAAGCGCAAACCCGCCACGCCTTTGGGCGTCACCAGGCGGGGCGTGGCGCGCAGGGTCATGCCGATGAAACCAATTTTGATTTCCTCAGTGCCGATTTGCCAGGTCTTGATGGCACTGCCCGGAAACAAGGTGTCGCCGTCCGGCGTGCGCACATTCGCGGCCAAGAATTGGAACTTGGCCCCTGCGAAATGGGGCGAGACGGCACAAGGCTGGCGCGTGGTGAATTGGGCGCAGCCGCCGTCTTGCAAGCGCTTTAACTCCTGCCAACCTTTGTCGAACTCGTGGTTGCCCACCGCATTGAAGTCCAATGGCCAGAGGTTGGCCGCCTCCACCGTGCCCTCATCCAAAAACAAGCCCGAAGCCAGGGGACTGGCCCCCACCAAGTCGCCTGCGGAGACGACGGCATGATGGGGGTTTTGCGCCACCAGGGCCTGAATGGCTTGCGCCAATTGAACCGCCCCGCCAGCCTGCAGCGCCAGGCCGTGTTCGTTTTTCACGGAGCCGGCAGGCGGTTGCAGGTGGCCATGAAAATCATTGATGGCGATGAGTTTGACATCCAAGGTGGGCGCTGCGGCCAGCGCAGGGCAGGCGACAAGCCACCCACTGCTCAGGATCAGGAGGGCACAGGCCACCTTCACCCAGCGAGGCCCTTGCCACCGGTTTTGACGGATTGCTTGCATCCGAATGATTTTGACAAAAAAACCTTGCCCCAGTGTGAAGTCTGTGTGACTCCGCTGGGGTGTCAGGGCGGCTTTCGGGCGGTCAGGTAAGCCATGCGGGTGGTCGACATTCTCTGTCCCGATTCAACCAAGGGGCGCATCAAGCCTTCAAAAAAGGCTCGTTCAGACGCAGTGAACTGTTCATTCATGATGCGCCGCAAACTGGGAGCCAAGGGGTGTGGTGATGTGCCGATAAAGACATCCCATGAGCGTGAAACCGAAGGGGCAACATCGATGTGAAGCTCAAGATGGAGGTCTGTGAAACCCGCGGCCAGTGCAAATTGCATCAGCTCCCGCTCTGAGTAATTGGTGATGGCGCTTTGGGCTATTTTTTCGGGGGTGTCCGGAAACTGAGCCGAGGCCCATAGGTGCATGAGTCGGTGCTCAAGGCGTTCAGGATTTTCTTCATATCGTTGCCTGAGCGTCATGCTTTCGATGGCTGAATAAAGCATGATGGGTTCCGCAATCGAAATTCTGCCGCCGGGCTTCAAAGCGCGGTGAAAGGCCTGGAAGGCGCTTGCCTTGTCATCCACATAGGCCAACACCGAGCGGGTCGTGACGGCATCAAAAGAGGCGTCGTCCAAAGCGCTTAATTGATCTGCTGAGGCTTGGATGAAACGACATTGAGACAACACATTCTTGTCTGTGGCGCGTTCGCGGGCGAGTTTGAGCAGGGGCGCCGAGATGTCGGTGAACGTCACCTGAAGGGCGGGGCCCCATTTTTGAATCGCACGAAAACCAAGCGCCCCTTCGCCCGCGCCCACATCCAGCAAGTGCGCGGTGGCATTCAGCTGTGCAAAATCGAGAACCCGGTCGGTGAATTTCTCAACCGTTTGATAAATCTCTTTGGCGAAATCGGGGTCGTCTGCATAACGCTCATGCAAGAGCCAGTCAGACCAAAGGTCTGTGGCGACTGAGTGACTTGACACAGGCTTCATGGTGCCGCTTTGGTTCTAGAACTTGGGTAAAAAAACCACCGCGCCGACCCCGGCGGCCCCCAGACTGGCCAGCAACACGCCGGCAGCGGCCACGTCTTTGGCATCACGCGCCAGTTCGTGCCATTCGGGCGATGCCAAATCGACGCACAGCTCCAGTGCCGTGTTCAACGCCTCAGCGGTGAGGACACAGGCCATGGCCAAAATCAAAGCCAACCACTCGGTTGCAGAAACCTTGAGCCCAAAACCCAGCGCCACCACCACCCCACAGGCCATCAGGTGAATACGCGCATTCACTTGGCCCTTGAAAAGCACACGCAGCCCCCGCACGGCATTGGCAAAAGCCGCGATTCGGCTGGGGGAGGCTTTGGAGGAGTTCATTTGAAAGCCCAAGCCACATCGACCCGGTTCGGGCTGACCATGAAAGTGGGCTCGCCGGGTTTGGCTTCGCCATAGCGAGCCTGACGCTCACGCTGATAAGTCAAGGCCGAGGCTATGGCATAGCCCATGGCCCCGCCCGCCACCGTGTCAGAGAACCAGTGTTGGCGTTGTTGAATGCGGGCCAGACCCGTCAAGGCCGCCAGGCCATAGAGCCAAGGCATGTCATAAGTCTGGGCATAGGGCGTCAATGCCGCAAAGGCGATGGCCGTATGGGCTGAGGCGAAGCTGCTGTTCAAGGACGAGGTTTTGAATGGGGCAAAGGTGGTGTCACCCTGGTTCAGGTTGGGGCGGTCACGGCCCACCGCCAATTTGAGCACTTCGTCCCCGGCAAAAGCCATCAAGCTTGCCTGGAGCGCCAAGCTGGCGGGCTGATTGACCGACTCGCCAAACATACCGCTGGCCATCAGACCCGTACCGGCCATGTAAATCAGGGGCAAGTCCGAACCCCACCGACCTGCCAATTTGTAATGGCTTGATTGGTGATTTTGAGCCCAACGATCCACCCGGTTGTCCAGGGTGTGGGCCAGCAACACTCCCCCCGCGGCCCAGGCCCAGCCCGGCCAGACTTCGGTGCTGAAAATCCGGTCGCCGGTGCCTTTGATGTCTTGCCACAGGGACGTGCTGGAGAGTGGGCGCGTGGCTTTGTCGAAGAAGCCAAAAGGGGCAGAGTCCCAAGGGCCCCGCAGCCAAGGACCGTCCAAGGGCATGGAGGCCGTCAAGCCCACGCGCAGGTCGCTGTTGCGGTAGCCCCCCATGCCAACACCGCTGTCCAGATGCATGTAGTCCAGCTCGGGCGTCCAGGTGGTGCCTCGCCAGTCAAAGCTTTGTTTGACACTGAATGTATGCGTTACCCCATTGGGCAGGTCAGTCACGGTCGGGTGATAGCTGCCCACCTGATTGCCGATTTGACCGTGTGAGTATTTGACCAACAGGCGATTTTCGGCATCAAACCAGCCAAAGGTGTTGATGGCACTGTCGGGCCCAAAGCTGGAGCCTTGCCAGCGGGTGCCGTTGGTCTCTCCCTGGGGGTATTGGTAGTTGGTGTAAGCGCAACCAGGTTGCTTCACCCGAATCGGGTAGGGATGACCATAGCAAAAGGTGTTGGCATACTCGTAGAAGAAGCGATAGCGGCCATCTGCGCTCCAACTCTCTAAGCCATAAAGACCTAAGAATTTGCTGGGTAAGCCATTGCTGTGAGAGTCCTCGCCCATGAGTTGGTAATAGCCCGAGCAACGCAAACCAAACACTTCACAGCTGGCGCGAACGTCATAGCCGGCCAAGGAGTTGCCAACGTCCGGATCGATTTGACCTGGTGCCAACTGGCCGATATCGACGTTGTTGCTTGACTTTTTGCCGATGATGCCCTTGATGTAGTTGTTGATGCCACCAATGTGGCCGACCCCATCGCTTTGAAACATGCGGCTGGCCGCCATTTCCAACCAAGGAAACGGCTTGATATCGATTCGCATGTCTGTATACAAATAACCCGAGGGTTGAACCCCCGCGTAATCGCCCAAAGCAACCAAAGACGCACTGGGGGGCACCACCACGGGGTCTTGCGCTTGCGCCACAAAAAATTCAAAGCTCCAAGGCCCCATCCAGCTCAACCAGGGGGACTCGCTGGTGCCGCTTTCGGCCCTTTGAAAGCCAAGGGCGTTCCAGGCGGGCACATTGTTGGAGGCCATGAGGGCCGTTTGCCAGCCAGGACCCCACCAGGTGTTGTGAGAGAAAGCCTGCAGGTTCACGGGGCCCACCGAAGCCACCAGGGCCGAGCCGCTCAGGCGGGTTTGGACACTGTCGTTGCCGCCAATGCCCGTCGGGTGGGACAGCACGGGGTCCGAGTTTTGCTCAATTCTGGCCCCCAGCCGACCCGACAGGTGCCAGCTGTTGGGGTTCAGATCGGCACTTTGGCCCGACTGGCCGGCCAGCCAGGCGGGGGTTTCCATTTCGGCATGGGCACCGGGCGTGTAGTCATCGCCAAAGCCCACAAACTCTTCGGCGCGGTTGCGCACCGTGACGCTGGCCTTGCCATGCAACGAGGCATTCAGCTCGGTTTGCACCAGTGCGCGCGCCTTTTGTTGGGCGGGTGTCAGGGGCTGAAGGCGTTTGTCCAATTTGTCCAGGGCATGCTGAACCGCATTGGCAGGCTGGGGCCAATAGGTGATCACCATGTCCAGTTGCGCCTCGTCGGCCAGCAGGGTCAGGGCATGCCGGGCACCAAACGAAGGCATATAGGGCAGAGCGTTGTTGTCGGTGTCAGCGGCCCAGGTGGCGGTACCCGGCCATGCACAGACCAGCCAGGTCAATCCCAGCCAAAGCAATTTTTTTGAAAACATGACCCAATTTACAGTCGAAAGGGCTATTTTAGGTCAGTCTATTTTTTCGATTTTGTTTTGACAACCATTTCGACCCGGGTCAATCTGTAAGAAAACCGTTGGTAAACGAGGTTTTCAAAAAACCGACCAGGGCATTGACTGCCAAGGGCGTTCTCAAGGCATAGGGCCGCACGGCGTAGATGGTGGAAGAAAAGGGGCCTTGGCAATGCCAGGACGGCAGCACCTGCTTGAGCAAACCGCTGCGCAGTGGCGCTTCGGCGCTGAAGTCTGGCAACAACGCAATGCCCAATCGGGCCAAAGCGGCTTCTCGCAAGGCTTCGCTGTTGTTTGCACCAAAAGCCCCTGTAATCGGAATCACCTGGGCGGTGTTCGAGTGGCGCACGCCCTGGCCTTGACGTCGGATAAACGTCCATTCGGAACGCTCCCCGGTTCTGGGGTAATTCAAGCAGGCATGGTCGCGCAAGTCGTCGGGTGTCTTGGGCTCGCCCCTTTGCATCAAATATTCCGGGCTGGCCACCAACACGGCGCGACTTGGGCACAAAGCCCAGGCTACCGAGGTGTCGGGCACCTGGTCGGTGTGCCGAATGGCCAGATCAAACCCATTCAAAGCCAGTGAATTGATGCGATCTGATAAATCCAGTTCGATGCGCACATGGGGATGGGACTTTAAAAAATCGGCCAGCCTCGTCACCAATTGCTGCCGTGCGAAGGCCACGGGCGCGGTGACTTTTAACAAGCCTTGCGGTGTGCCCGCTGACTCTTTGACTGTCAAAAAACTTTGCTCAATGGCGTTGAAAGAATCGCCCGTTTCATCCACCAGGCGTTGTCCGGCTTCGGTCAGGCGCACGCTGCGGGTGGTGCGCCGAACCAGGGCAATGCCAGCGGCCCGTTCAAGTTCGGCAATGCGCTGACTCACCGCTGCTTTGCTAACGCCCAGTCGATCTGCTGCGGCCGTGAAGCTGCCTTGCTGCGCGAGGACAACGAGCCAGTGCAATTGGCCCCAGAGGGTGTTGGCGGTTCTTTTATCCATAGCTCATATTGTCAACTAAATCAAACAATGAATTCAACAAAACCGACTTTTCGACGCAAGATTAACTGCGTAGACTGCGCCAAATTCATTTTTGGAAGATGTGCAATGAACCCCACCCCGATTCTTAACTTCATCAACGGCCAGGTCGTGCCAGGCAGCAGCAGCCGTCGCCAAGCGGTTTATAACCCCGCCACGGGGGCCGTGAGCGCAGAGGTCGTGTTGGCCAACCGCGCCGATGTCCATGACGCCGTGGCCGCCGCGCAAGCCGCTTTTCCCAAGTGGGCCGACACCCCCCCGATTCGCCGCGCCCGCGTGATGTTCAAGTTTTTGGATTTGGTCAACCAGCACAAAGACGAACTGGCCGCGCTGATCACGCGTGAGCATGGCAAGGTGTTCACCGATGCCCAGGGCGAAGTCAGTCGAGGCATCGACATCATCGAATTCGCCTGTGGCATTCCCCAGTTGCTCAAGGGCGACTTCACCGACCAGGTTTCCACCGGCATTGACAACTGGACGCTGCGTCAACCGCTGGGCGTGGTGGCAGGCATCACACCGTTTAATTTCCCCGTGATGGTGCCCATGTGGATGTTCCCGGTGGCGATTGCCGCTGGCAACACCTTCATTCTGAAGCCCAGCCCCACCGATCCCAGCGCCAGTTTGTTCATGGCCGACTTGCTCAAAAAGGCAGGCTTGCCCGATGGCGTCTTCAACGTGGTGCAGGGGGACAAAGAATCCGTCGATGCTTTGATCGAGCATGAGGATGTCAAGGCCATTTCCTTCGTGGGCTCGACCCCGATTGCCAATTACATTTATGAAACGGGTGCCCGTCATGGCAAACGGGTGCAAGCCTTGGGCGGGGCCAAGAACCACATGGTGGTGATGCCCGATGCCGACATTGACCAAGCTGTGGACGCCCTGATTGGCGCGGGTTATGGCTCGGCTGGCGAACGCTGCATGGCCATCTCGGTGGCGGTGTTGGTGGGCGATGTGGCCGACCGCTTGATCCCCAAACTGTTGGAACGCACCAAAACCCTCAAGGTGTTGGATGGCATGAATCTGGCCGCCGAAATGGGCCCCATCGTCACCGCCGCAGCCCACGCCCGCATCACCGGCTACATCGAACAAGGCGTCAAAGAAGGCGCCACCCTGTTGGCCGATGGCCGTGAATTCAAGGGCGCCAGCGCTGGCGCTGGCTGCGATCAGGGTTTCTGGATGGGGGGCACGCTGTTTGATCACGTGACGCCAGAGATGAAGATTTACAAGGAAGAAATCTTTGGCCCGGTGTTGTCTTGTGTGCGGGTGGCTGACTTTGCCAGTGCCGTGCAACTCATCAACGCCCATGAATTCGGCAACGGCGTGTCTTGCTACACCCGTGACGGCAACGTGGCGCGTGAGTTCGGTCGCCGCATCCAGGTCGGCATGGTCGGCATCAATGTACCGATTCCCGTGCCCATGGCCTGGCATGGTTTTGGCGGCTGGAAGAAGAGCCTGTTTGGCGACATGCACGCTTACGGCGAAGAAGGCGTGCGTTTTTACACCAAGCAAAAAAGCATCATGCAACGCTGGCCCGAAAGCATCGCCAAGGGCGCTGAGTTCGTGATGCCCACCGCCAAATAAATTTTACTTAAATCCCCCAAAAATAGGAGACAACCATGGAAACACTCGGGATCGTCGCAAGCCTGATCTTGCTGATATTTTTTGCCTACCGAGGCTATTCGGTGATTTTCTTCGCGCCGATTTTTGCCTTGCTGGCCGCCGTCACGCAAGGCCTGCCCCTGATGCCCACTTACACCGAGTTGTTCATGGTGAAGGCGGCCATTTATGTGAAAAATTTCTTCCCCGTGTTCATGCTGGGCGCCATTTTTGGCAAGGTCATGGAAGAGACGGGCATGGCCAAATCGATTGCCAGCGCCATCATCAAGTCTTTGGGGCCACAGCGCGCGGTGCTCTCGACGGTGTTGGCCGCGGCGATTTTGACCTATGGCGGCGTCAGCATGTTTGTGGTGGTGTTTGCCGTTTACCCATTTGCCGCCGCCTTGTTCCGTGAAGCGAACATTCCCAAGAAACTGGTGCCCGCCACCATTGTGTTGGGGGCCTTTACCTTCACCATGGACAGCTTGCCGGGCTCGCCTCAAATTCAGAACATCATTCCTTCGAACTTCTTGGGAACCAATGTTTACTCGGGCCCCTACCTCGGCATTTTCATCGCCGTTGTGATGTTCAGCACCGGCATGGCCTGGTTGACCTACCGCGTGAACCAGGCCCGTGTCAAGGGCGAGGGCTATGGCGATCACAAAATCAATGAACCGGAACAACGGGACATTCAATTGCCGTCTTGGAAACTGGCTGTCCTGCCTTTGTTGCTGGTGCTGGTGGTCAACTACATTGGCAACAATGTCTACACTTGGAGTCCCGATTTGTTGGTCCCGATTCAGGCCATGAAATTGCCCTTGACCGCCCCGGCCATCAAGAATGTGGTGGGCACTTGGTCTTTGATCATCGCCGTGGGTTGTGGCATTTTGCTTGCCACGGGCTTGGGCTACAGCCGTTTGTCCAAAGACGGCTTGAGCAAAGCCATCAGCATGGGCGCTGTGGGTTCGCTGCTGGCGGTGATGAATGTGGCCTCTGAAGTGGGCTATGGCAATGTCATTTCAGCGCTGCCCGGCTTCAAATCGATTGCCAGTGCGGTCATGGACATGCGTTTTGGCGACAGCCCATTGGGCTCCATGGCGGTGACCATCAACATCATTTGCGGCATCACCGGCTCGGCTTCAGGCGGGGTGTCGATTGCTTTGGATTTGTTTGCCAAGCATTGGCTGGAATGGGCGGCTGCCGTCAACATGTCGCCCGCTGTGTTGCACCGCTTTGCCTCGATTGCTTCCGGTGGTTTTGACACCGGTCCGCACAACGGCGCCATCATCACCTTGCTGGCCGTTTGCGGTTTGACCCACCGCCAGTCCTACCCCGACATTTTTGCCATGACTTTGCTGAAGATCGCCATGGTGGTGATCGCCTTCATCTTTGTCTCGCTGTTGGGTTTCGCCTGATCTGAGCGCGGTTCGTCAATTGTTCAGGCAGGTCTGAACAATTGAAAAAGCTGATCCTCGCTGAGGGTGAAGTAATCGGCCGGCCCCCCGCCTCGGAGCACATGGGCCGCGTGGGCGGTTTGATAGATGCCGTCTTTCAACAAGGCGCGGTCAATGTGGACGTTCACGACTTCGCCCAAAATCAGCCAGGTCGGAACCTTTTCACCCGAAATCCCCTTGAGTTGAAGGATTTCGGTGCACCGGCACTCAAAAGCCACTTTGGCTTTGGCCACTCTGGGCGGTTTGACCAAGTGGGAGGGGGCCGGTTCAAGGCCCGTGGCTTCAAACTCGCTCACCTCGGGTGGAAAGGGGGCGCAGGACTGGTTCATGGCTTCGACCAAATCGGCGCTGACCAGGTTCCACACAAACTCGCCGGTCGCTTCGATGTTGTTCAGGGTGTCTTTGCGTCCAATGCTGGAAAAACCAATGATCGGCGGGACATAGTTGAAGGCATTGAAAAAGCTGTAAGGCGCCAAATTGTTGAGGCCGGCCTGGCTTTGGGTCGAGATCCATCCAATGGGACGCGGACCCACAATGGCGTTGAAGGGGTCATGCGGCAAACCATGCCCGTTTTTGGGTTCATAAATATACATGGACGACATGTGTTTTTAGCTCCGGGTTATCTTCAAACTATGGTAAATTAAATCGCGCCGAACAGGCCATTCAGTTATCTTTTTGATGACTTTAAATATTTTTAGGAACATTCAAATGCGATCAATCATTAAAAAGCTGGCAACGGTTGTTGCTGTTGTTTTTGCAGTTTCTATGCCCTTGCATGCGGCGGAAAATCCCAAGGTGAAGACGGCGATGGAAGCCCTGAAAAAAGAGCTGAACGACCTGGGTGCCCCCAAACTGGAAGGGGACAACTTGTTTTTTGGCAGCGCAAAGATCAATGGCAATTTTGCCGTGGTCGATGCGATCAAGACGAAAAACGGCGGCGCCACAGCCACGGTGTTTGTGAAAAAGGGGGGTAACTATGTCCGCATCAGCACCAATGTCATGAAGGGTGAAGCCCGTGCCATTGGGACACCGCTCGACCCAACGGGCCCTGCCAAGGCGGCGATTGACCAAGGCAAGGCTTTTTACGGCATTGTCGATATTCTTGGCAAGCTGTATGACACCGGTTACGAGCCCATTAAAACCCCCAAAGGCGAAACCATCGGCATTTACTACGTGGGTTACTCGATGGAGTAAAAATGCCCATCCGCTGTGCTTCCCCGCTTGTCTCTCATAGGAAAATAAATTGTGTTCTCTAATCTGACCATTGGTAAGAAAATTTCCTTTGGGTTTGCTGCCATCCTGGCACTGACCATCGGCGGGGCGGCCATTGCCAGCTTTGGTATTTCATCGGTTGCCAGCGGCTTTAATGATCTGGTCACCAAAGAAGTGGCTGCCGTGCGCCACATCAGCAATGCAAAAATTGCCTTGTTAGAAGCACGGCGTCCAGAAAAAGACCTGCTTTATGCAGATGACCCGACCCTGATTACTGGGGCCAACAAATCCATTCAAGTGGTGCTGGAGCAAACGGACCTGGCCCAAAAGGTGAGTCAATCGATTGGTGACGACGCTTTGCAGCAACAGACGCAAGCCTTGACCAAGGAATCACAAGCCTATCA
>CAIUTG010000044.1 GCA_903902035.1 uncultured Curvibacter sp.
ATGGGTGCACCCGTCAAGGCCCTGGGCTTGCCACACGACGCCGTGGCGCGTGAAGTGGATGGCACCATGAGCGTTTGGGTCACCACCGACAAAAAACACATGGTGCGTCGCACCGTGACCCTGGGCCGGGAGGACGCGGCCCACATCGAAATTCTGAGCGGCGTGAAAGAGGGCGAACTGGTGGCCAATCAAGGGGCCATCTTCTTGTCCAACCTGCTGGCCACGGCCAACAACCCCACCTGAGCCCCCTTTGAACACTTTTTGAAGAAAAGAAACTGCAGTGATCAAAGCTCTACTTACCTTCTCGCTGTCTCGGCGGCCCATTATTTTGCTCAGCCTGCTGGTGTTTTTGTGCACCGGCTTGTTTGCATTTTCCAAACTCAACATCGAGGCCTATCCCAACCCGGCCCCGGTGATTTTGGAAATCATCGCTCAAGCGCCCGGCTTGTCGGCCGAAGAAATGGAAAAGTACTACACGATTCCCATGGAAATCGGTCTGTACCCCACGCCGGGCATTGACATCATCCGCTCCACCTCGTTTTACGGTCTGTCCTTTGTTCGAGTGACTTTCAAATACGGTGTGGATTTCTTCTTTGCCTATTCACAAGCGGGCATCAGCTTGCAGCAAAACGTGAGTTTGCCTGGCAATTTGATTCCCCAGATTCAGCTCTCCAGCTTGACGGGTGAGGTCTATCGCTACCAAATCGTGGGGCCGAAAAACTTTGACACCACCACCTTGCGCACGATTGAAGATTGGGTGGTTTTGCGCCGCCTGTCCACCATTCCAGGGGTGGTGCAAGTCAACAGCTGGGGGGGCAAGACCAAGGAATTCCAAGTCCAGGTCGATGTGCCCAAGATGCAGGCCTTTGGCGTCACCCTGCCCCAAATCACGAATGCCTTGGCCAATGCCAACATCAACGTGGGCGGCCGTGAAGTGGCCATGGGCCAACAGTCGGTCAACATCCGCGGTGTGGGCTTGGTGGACGACGGCGGCGAATACGACCTGACCAAAGGCTACAAAACCGCCGACATCGAAAACGTGGTCTTGAGCCAGCAAAACGGGGTGCCGGTTCGCATCAAGGATGTGGCCAAAGTGGTCGTCGGCAATGTGCCTCGTCTGGGCATTGCCGGACGTGACCATGAGGATGATGTGGTGGCCTCGATTGTGGTGATTGGCCGCAACCAACACACCAACGACATGGTGCCCAAGATCAAGGCAGCGGTGGAGTCCATGAACCACGATGGCAGCTTGCCGGCCGGTGTGAAAATCGTCTCTTACTACGACCGCCTGGGCCTGGTGGGGGTCACAACCCACACCGTGCTGGAAAACCTGCTTGTGGGTTGTACTCTGGTGTTCTTGATTCAGTGGATTTTCTTGGGCGACTTGCGCAGCGCCATCATTGTGGGCATCAACATCCCCTTTGCCCTGCTGTTCGCCATCATCATCCTGGTGATGCGCGATGAAGACGCCAACCTGCTGTCGATTGGTGCGGTGGACTTCGGGATCATTGTCGACTCGGCGGTGATTTTGGTGGAAAACATTTTCCGCAACTTCCAAGCCACGCCTGAACGCAAGCAGGATTTGCTCGAACATTTGTTTGACGGACGCCTGGGCAGCAGCACCGCCCTGGACTCGCGCGACCCCAAGAACGCCTGGTCAAACCGCCGCCGCATGATCTTCTTGAGCGTGCTGCAAGTGGACAAGGAAATCATGTTCTCGGTGGTCATCACGGTGGCGGCGTTTATCCCGCTGTTCACCATGTCCGGGGTAGAGGGTCAGATCTTTGGTCCCATGGCACGAACCTATGCCTACGCTTTGGCGGGGGCCTTGATCGCCACCTTCACGGTCACCCCCGTGCTGGCCTCTTACATGCTCCCCGAGCACATTGAGGAAAAAGAAACCATCGTGGTGCGCTGGTTGCGCAACGCCTACACCCCGGCCCTGCACTGGTCGCTCAAGAACCGTCGTTTCATGGTGGGCATTGGCGCGGTTTTCTTGTTGGTTTGCGCCATCTTGGGCAGCCGATTGGGCTCAGAGTTCTTGCCCGCCCTGGAAGAAGGCAATTTGTGGATTCGGGCCGCCATGCCCATGACCATGACCTTGGACGCGGGCACGGTTCCCACGCAAAAAATGCGTGAAATTTTGATGCGCCACCCAGAAGTCGATACGGTGGTCTCTCAACACGGCCGCCCCGACAACGGCAGCGATGCCTCGCCGTTCTCGAATGTCGAGTTGTTTGTGCCCCTCAAGCCCTTTGACGAATGGCCCGATCATGAAACCAAAGAAGAGCTGGTGGCCCGCATCCAGAAGGAGTTCGACGACGAGCTGCCTGGTGTGGTGTTCAACTTCTCTCAATACATTCAAGACAATGTGGAAGAGGCCTTGTCGGGGGTGAAGGGTGCCAACTCGGTCAAGATCATCGGCCCCGATCTGGCGGTTTTGGAAAAGCTCGCGGTGCAGGTGCATGACGAGATGGCCAAAATCAAAGGGGTGGAGGACTTGGGCGTTTTCAACGTCCTGGGTCAGCCCAATTTGAACATCCGCATCAACCGGGAAAAAGCCGCCCGTTATGGCTTGAACACCGGCGATGTGAACACCGCCATTCAAACCGGCATGGCTGGCTATGTGGCCACCACCGTGCTGGAAGGCCCGCGCCAATTCAACCTGACGGTGCGTCTGGCCAAAGAGTACCGCGACTCCATGAAAAAGCTGCGCGATGTTCGCGTGGGCTACACCACGGCCAATGGCAGTGTGGGCTATGTGCCCTTGTCTGAAGTGGCCGACATCAGTCTGGACACCGGGGCTTCCTACATTTACCACGAGTCCACGGACCGCTTCTTGCCCATCAAGTTCAGCGTGCGCGGGCGTGACTTGGGCGGCACGGTGGCCGAAGCCCAGGCCGCGATTGCCAAGAATGTGAGCTTGCCACGCGGCTACCGCATCACTTGGGCGGGCGAATTTGAAGACTTGGTGAAAGCCAAAAACCGTCTGGCCATCATTGTGCCGGTGACGATGGGGCTGATCATTATTTTGCTGTACGGCCTGTTTGCCACCTGGCACGACAGCTTCATGGTCTTGGCCGGTCTGCCCTTTGCGGTGGGCGGGGGCATCATTGCGCTGTATGTGTCGGGCCTGGATTTCAGCATCTCTGCGGCCATTGGCTTCATCTCACTGTTGGGCATCTCAGTGATGAACGGGATTTTGTTGACCACTTATTTCAACCAAACCTACATGAGCTCGGATGCCGATTCCATTGAATGCATGTTTGAAGCCGCCAGCAAACGGATGCGCCCGATGTTGATGACGGCTTTGTCGGCCTGTATCGGCCTGTTCCCGGCCGCCATCTCTCACGGCATTGGCAGCCAAGTGCAACGCCCCTTGGCCACGGTGGTGGTGGGCGGCTTGCTGATCGGTCCCCTGATGTTGCTCTTGGTGGTGCCTGCCTTCCAAAGCCTCTTTAGCAAAGAAAAAGGGGCTGACTTTGTACCCCAAGCACCGAGTGGACACCACTGATGCGTCCCGCCATGAAAGCCCTCATTGTTAAGACAGGCCCATGGCTGCTGACCGCCGCGCTCTGCGGCGTTCTGGGGGGCCTGCCTGCGAACGCTGCCCAGCCCACGCCCAAGAAAGCCCCTGCCCCCCCTAACGGACAGATGGCAAAACTGGGCGGTGCACCGGCCAAGGCGAACCGGGCCACTTTGGGTGAAAAGGGCAACCCCCAGCAAGGGGCGGTGGGTGGGAATCAGAATGCGGTGACTGCCCCTGTCCCTGCCTCGGCGGGCAAGGCCAAGCCCGCCAAGCACTGATCTGGCTCTTTGAATTAGCCTTTGTAGGCGCCGATGATCCCCGAAGCCGTGGCCTTGACCACGGCTTCGATTCTTGTGGCGACGCCCAATTTGTTGCGGGCATTGTCGATGTGGAAATCCACGGTGCGTTTGGACAGGCCCAAGATGGTGGCAATTTCTCCCGAGGTTTTGCCCCGGGCCGACCAGACCAGGGATTCGATTTCGCGCTCGGTCAAATCCATGTCTGGAATGCTGGCGCGACGCGCCGCCAAGCGCGACAGGCGCACCTGAATGATGCTGTCCAGAATATCAAAGTCAATCGGCTTGGTGACGTAATCATCGGCCCCCAGTTGACGCCCACGCAATTCGTTTTCCCGATCCCGCAAGGAAGTCAAAAATACAAAGGGCACCTCTTGCACCCGGGGGGCCAACGCTTTGAGCCGCTCCAGCACCTCAAAACCCGACAGCACGGGCATGTTCACATCGCACAGGACCAAATCGGGTTGGCCACTCAGGATTCGGCTCAGGCCTTCGTGGCCATCCTGGGCCAGCAAGACCGTGTAGCCACGCTCGGTCAAATCCTCAGCCAACAAATCGGCTGTTTCCCGGTCGTCTTCAATGCATAAAATCAGCTTGCCCATCCTTCTAGGATAGCACCCAAGGCTTGGAAATGACCACTGACATTGATCACAGTCGGCTGGCCCCAGGCTCGGTTATTCTTGGCGTCCATGGCACGTCCGCAAACCCTTCGATTCCAGCTCACTGTGATTTTTGTTTTCTGCCTTGGCTTGCTGGGCAGCGTGGGCTTGTTCAGCGTCATCAAGTTGAACGACGTCAACAAAGATTCGGCCACCATCCGCGATTACTGGCTGCCCGCCACCCGCACCCTGGGCGATTTGAACAACTACACCTCCGACTACCGGGCTGCCGAAGCCAGTCATTTGATTGAAAATGCCCAAGGCCCCTCGGTCGCTGCAGAGGCGGAGATTGCCCGCCTCAATACGGGCATTGCGGCGGCCATGCGCGCCTATGAAACCATGCCCCACCGGGCGCATGAATGGGCGCTGTATCAGCGATTCAAACAGGATTGGCAAGGCTACCAGCAAAGGGCCGCCCAGGTGTTTGATTTGGTGCGACACCACCAATTGACCCCAGCCGACCAGCTGTTTCGCGGGGCCTCCCAACAGGCTTACACCGCCAGCAGCGACGCCTTGGGGGACCTGACCCAGGCCACAGTGACCGGGGCACGCGACGCCAGCAGCCGTGCGGCCAGCAATTACGCCAATGCCGACAACCTCATCATCGGTGCCCTGATCGCTTCCGTAATGGTGATTTTGGGCCTCTTGCTCTACATCAACCGCGCCATCAGCGAGCCGCTATCGAGTTTGGTCAACAACATGCGCGAGCTGGCGGCCCGCAACAACCGCATCGTGGTCACCGGCCAAAACCGGCCGGATGAAATCGGCGACATGGCCCGGGCCATGCTGGTGTTTCGCAACAACGCCATCGAGTTGGCCCAAAGCCAACTCGGGCTGGAGCAACAAGCCAAGATGCTCTCCGAAAAACTCCAGGAGGAGCAACGACTGACCAATTTGCAGCGCAATTTTGTGTCCATGGTGTCGCATGAGTTTCGGACACCCTTGACCATCATTGACGGTCATGCCCAGCGTTTGATTGCCTTGCGCGCCAAACTGGCGCCCCAAGACATTCACGAACGAGCCGACAAGATTCGGCACTCGGTGCTGCGTTTGACCCAGGTGATGGAAAACCTGCTGACGTCTTCGCGCATGTTTGACAGCGATGCCAGTCTGCACTTTCACCCCATGCCGGTGGCGCTGGAAAAAATGCTCAATGAGGTTTGCCGCATCCAGCGCGATATTTCTCCGGATGCCGATATTTTTCAAAACCTGCGCCACGGCATGGTCACGGTGCAAGCGGACTACAACCTGTTGTACCAGGCTTTCAGCAACCTGCTGTCCAATGCCATCAAATACTCGGCCGCAGAACAGTTGGTGACGGTCCGAACTTGGCAGGATGCCTCACAAAAAGAAGTGCGGGTTTCCATTCAGGACCAAGGCATTGGCATTCCTGCCGATGACTTGCCGCATATTTTTGAGCGCTACCACCGGGGTGCCAATGTTGGCGGCATCAGTGGCACGGGCATGGGCCTGTACTTGGTGAAGATGGTGATCGACCTGCACCAAGGAAAAATTGAAGTCCGTTCAGCGGTCGGGCAAGGGACTGAGTTTGTGGTTTCCCTGCCCACCCTCTGAGGTCATTTGTAAAAAGCCTCTACCTTGCCCTTGAGCTTGAGTAGCAAGGGCTTGCCTTTGCGGTCCAGGGTCTTGCCTGCGGGCACCTTGACCCAGCCTTCGCTGACACAGTATTCCTCCACATCAAAGCGCTCGCGTTCATTGAAACGAATGCCAATGTCGTGTTCAAAAACAGCGGCGACAAAATGGGGGCTGGTGGGGTTGACGCTCAGATGGTCGGGCAGCTCAGGGCGTTGCATGAAGGTGAGTCAATCAGAAGAAGTAGAACAATCGGGCACCGCCATTTTGACATGGAAGCGGTGCCCATCGACCCAGTGCAAGGCCACTTGCAATTGCGCCGATTTGGCCGGACCGGGTACGCGCAAGCACAGGCCATCGGGGCAGGCCTCCAGCAAGGGGGCGGCTTGCTGACTGGGTGAGGCCGGGGGGCTGCTGGGGTCCAGAAACTGAACCGAGTCGATTTGATCCAAATGCCGCCCCTGCAACCAGAACCCCTGGGCCGGGGTGGCACACGTGAGCGCTTGCAAATCGGGCAAGACCAGGACCGAGCGCCCCAAAGCCTGCCAGGGGCTGGCCAGTTCCGTGGCCTCTTCCACCACGCGCCAAAACAGGGGGTTGAGCACCCCCGGCAAGCTTCGGTCTTTGAAAACCACAGGGTTGCGGGTGCGCAGCTCATTGTGGGCCGGGTCTGAAATCAGCACCGTGCTGATGGGCTTTTGTTCGGTCAGGGGATCGTCCTGGAACTTCAACTCCAAACGATAACTGCCCCTGCCCAATCGGTAGCCCAAGGTGGTTTGAAATAAAAACCCCAAACCGGAATCCTGTGTCAACCAGGGGTCTTGCGGACCCAGGCCCCATTGCAAGGCCATCAGGGAAGGATGGATCAAAAGCGAATTGGGGCTGTTCTCGGCCACTTGCATGTGCGGCGCG
>CAIUTG010000045.1 GCA_903902035.1 uncultured Curvibacter sp.
GACAGGTTCAAGCAACCCCCTCGGGTTTTGAAGTCACCCTGACGCCCACCTACAGCGGTTGTCCCGCCATGGACCAAATGGTTGACGATGTGCAAACGGCCCTGCAAAACGCTGGGATTGCCGCCCAAGTGAGCATCCAGCTGGCCCCCGCCTGGAGCACCGACTGGATGAGCCCATCGGCCTTGGTCAAGTTGCGCGACTACGGCATTGCCCCGCCCCACCCCAGGCCCACCCAGGTTCAGCCCGCCACGTCAGGAAACCCCCAAACGAACACCCAACCCATCGGCTTCTCACGGCGCCGCAACACCGCCCCCCACGAGCCCATTGCCTGCCCACAATGTGGCGCCCACAACACCACCGAAATTTCGCACTTCGGCTCCACCGCCTGTAAGGCGCTTTACCGCTGCCTGAACTGCTTGGAACCCTTTGATTATTTCAAGCCCTATTGAAGTCGCAACCGCCCCTGCAACCGCCCCTGCAGCAACCCCCAACACCCCAAACACCCCCCTTTCACGCCGCATGTCCAGCACGCCCTCATTCCATGCCCTCACCGTGGCCCAAGTTCGGCCAGAAGCCGCTGGCTCGGTGGCCGTCACGTTCCACATCCCCAGCGCCCTGCAAGGCCTGTTTGAATTTCAGCCCGGTCAATTTTTGACCTTGCGCACGCACCTGGATGGTCAAGAAGTGCGCCGCAATTACTCGATTTGCAGCACGCCCAAACGCCTGCAGGAAAAACAGGAAATCGAGATCGGGGTTCGCGCGGTGCCGGGCGGCCTGTTCTCCAACTGGGCCGTTGACCATTTGAAGGCAGGCGACACGCTGGACGTGATGCCGCCGGAAGGTCGATTTGTCTCAAAAAAACCGCGCGCCTTGCACCGGGTCGGTTTTGCCGCAGGCTCGGGCATCACCCCCATTTTGTCCCTCATGCAGCACAGCCTGGAAACCCAGCCGGATGCCAAATTCAGCCTGGTTTACGGCAACCGCAACATGGCCAGCGTGATGTTCAATGAGACTTTGCAAGACCTCAAAGACCGTTATGCCGACCGCGTCACCTTGTTGCACATTTTGTCGAGGCAAGAGCAAAGTGCCGACTTGCTTGAAGGCCGCATCGACGCCGAAAAAGTACGCACCTTGATCGACACGCTGTTGCCCGTCGGCAGTTTGGCCGAGGTATTCGTTTGTGGTCCCGAAGGCATGATTGACGCAACCGAACAGGCCCTGCTGGCAGCGGGCGTGGCGACAGACCGTGTGCACAGCGAGCGGTTTGGGACGCGCTCACCCAGCCCGGACAGCGCCCATGACGCCAAAGCCGCTGCCCGGTCCCAAGGCGCTCAGAATAGCGCTCCGAGTGGCGCGTCCCCCGCCAGCGCCAACGTGGCCCTGACCCTGGTGCTGGACGGACAAACCCACACCCTCAACATGACGGCCGATGAACGTGTCTTGGAGGTGGCCTTGGCCGCGGGGCTGGATGTCCCCTACTCTTGCAAAGGCGGGGTGTGTTGCACCTGCCGTGCCAAGGTCCTGCAAGGCAGTGTGCAAATGGACAGGAACTTCACCTTGGAAAAGTGGGAAACCGATCAAGGTTTTGTGCTGTCTTGCCAGGCCCGCCCCAGCAGCGACAAGCTGACCTTGAGCTACGACGAGCGCTGAAAAGACGCCGAAAATGTGAAATTGGGTATATCACCCTAAACGCGAACACTGGGTGCTCTAAGGGGAATTACTGAACTAGCATAGTTTCTAAATGTAAATAGAAACTGAGTCACCATGAACTACGTTGATTTCCCTGTCTTGTTTGATGTTCAAGACCACGACCTGGAGCGAGTTGCTCAATTTGGCCAGCTGATGGCGCCGCAGATCGATGCCATGATCGATCCGCTTTATGACTTTCTGAAAATGGCCTTGGGGCATGAGTTCCCGCTCCACTTTCCTGACGAAAAAGCCCTGACCCGGGCCAAGTCCTTGTCTCGTCACGCCTGGCTTGAATTCTTGAACGGGCGCTGGGATGAAGGCTACGCCAAAAGCCGCATTCGCATTGGCGAGGTGCACGCCCAACTCCAAATTGAACCGCGCCAATACATGGCCGCGATGGACAAAGGCATTGACCTGATGTGCGCGTTTGTCGAGCGCTTGGTCGAGCCCCAACAGGTCCGCGCCACCCAGGAATCATTGCGCCGACTGTCACGCATGGAGTCGGCTTTTGTGGTGGATGTTTACGCCAGCCGCACCTCCGACATCATCACCAAGCAAAGCCGCGCCCTGACCGACATGAGTACCCCCATCACGGCCTTGTGGGACGGTATTTTGATGTTGCCTGTGGTCGGGATTGTGGACAGCCGACGCGCCCAAGACATCATGCAGCGCATGCTGGAGCAAATTTCAGAAAAGCGTGCCACCGTCTTTATTTTGGACATCTCCGGGGTGGCCGTGGTCGATACCGCCGTCGCCAATCACCTGATTCGGATGACCAAGGCCGCCCGGTTGATGGGCTCTTACACCATCGTCTCGGGTTTGTCGCCCTCGGTGGCTCAGACGATTGTCGAGCTGGGCATCGAAGTGGGCGAAATGCGCACCACCGGGAATCTGCAAGACGCGCTGCGCATTGCTTTTGACCGGATCGGCAAGGAGCATCCGGTTGGACAACGATGAAGACCACAGTGAGCACCGTGTTGTTTTACAAAAATTCAACGGGGTGCTCATCGTGCCCTTGCCCGACCCGGTCAGTGAAGGGTTTTTCAAAGACCTGAGTCACCGATTGCTGACATTTCTGCGCAGCGAAGGCGTGCGTGGCGTGGTGCTGGACCTCTCCAGCGTCGAAATCATGGACCGCCACGACTTCGAGCAAATCCATCGGGTCTGGCAAACCACCCACCTGATGGGAACCCCCTTGGTCATGGCCGGCTTGAAACCGGGCGTGGCCGATGCCTGGGCCTGCTGCGCCCTGTCTGTGGAACAGGCCATGGCCTTGTTGGGTGGCGACAAACGATGAGCATGGACGCCTCCCAAAGAATGCGCATCTTCAGCCCCACGGACGCCAGCCTGGCGGTCTTGGTGGTGAAAGACATCGCCCAAAATGCCGGCCTGGGCAAACTCAAAGATTCTGCGCTCACCACCGCCGTCAGCGAACTCACCACCAACGTCATCAAGTACGCTGTCCATGGTCTGATGACGGTGCAAGTCTTGCACCGCCAGCAACACAAAGGAATTGAAGTCATTGTGGAAGACCGCGGACCCGGCATCGTCGACCTCAACCTGGCCATGCAAGACCATGTCTCCACCGGTGGCACCTTGGGCCTGGGCCTGCCCGGCACCCGGCGCATGGTAGATGAGTTTGAAATTCAATCCACGCCCGGTTCGGGAACTCGGGTCAGGATCGTGAAATGGTCTTGACCGCAACGCCCCCATTCAACACCGCAGTTGAACTCGACCACGCGGTCTGCGTGCGCTCCTACCCGGGCGCGCCACGCGGTGGCGACATGGGCTGGGTCATTCCCATTGACCAGGGGTTTTTGGCAGTGTTGCTGGACGCCTCTGGTCATGGTCTGGCCGCTTACGCCGTGGCACAAAAAGCCCGACACACCTTGCTGGAAAACACCCATTTGGCCCCCGCTGATTTGCTCCGGGCTTTGGATAACAGCCTGAAAAACAGCATTGGTGCCGCTGCCGCCGTGGCCCGTTTGCAGCACGATCGGCTTGAGTTTTCTGGCATCGGCAATGTGAATGCCCGACTGGTGGTGGACTCGCAGCAACAAGCACTTAAAGTCAAGGTCGGGGTGTTGGGATGGCGCATGAGGACCCCAGAAACACAGGTTCTGGACTTCCCCGCCAACGCCTGCCTGGTGATGCACACCGACGGGGTGTCCCTGCCCGACTCGCTCCCCCGCGGGAGTGCCAAAAGCTTGGCGCAGTCTTTGGTTGATTTGCACGGCAGCGAACACGACGACGCCTCGGTGCTGGTGCTGCAAAGACAAAGGAAAGTTGTTTAATGCTGCTCGGTACTTTGCACATTGGCTCCCCCGAGGCCTTGCCCTTTGCGCGTGAAAAACTCCGGGCCAGCTTGGTTTGTGCCGGCTTCAAAGCCACCCAGGTGGGTCAATGGGTTGGCCTGTTGTCACAAGCCATCCGGGAGCAGGGCCCTTGCGAATTGACGGTTTCAACCGAAGGCACCGGGGTGGCCGACGCCATCTTGCTGGGCCCGCCTGCGCTCACAGGCCGCTGGCAGCGGCTCTTACTGCCCACGCCAATTGACGCCGAACGCCAACAACAAATACAGGCCATTTTGGCGCGCCTGAGCCGCGAAGAGCTGCTGCATGATCTGGAACGCCAGGTCGAGGAGCGCACCGCCGATTTGAATGCCGAACGCAACAAGTCGGAAAAATTGCTGCGCAACATGCTGCCCGCCTCCATCGCCAAACGGCTCAAAAATGGCGAAACCATTGCCGATCGACACCAGGCTTCGGTGGTGTTTGTGGACATGGTGGGTTTCACCAAATGGGCTTCCCAACTCAGTGCCACCGACTTGGTGGTGCATTTGGGCCAGCTGTTTGGTGAATTCGACGGCATCACCCACAAGCATGGCCTGGAAAAAATCAAAACCATCGGCGACTGCTACATGGCCGCAGCAGGCCTGCCCCAGCCCCAAGCCGATCATGCCGAACGGGCGGTGCGCATGGGCCTGGACATCATCCGCGCCATGCCCCGAATTTGCATTGCCCTGAACGCACCGGTTCAGGTGCGGGTGGGCATTCACTGCGGGCCCTTGGTGGCGGGGGTGATCGGCTCGGTCAAACCTTTTTATGACATTTGGGGCGACACCGTCAACATTGCTTCGCGCATGGAAAGCCACGGTCTGCCAGGCCGCTTGCACATCTCCGACGATGTGCGCGCGGCCTTGGGCAAGGGATTTGAACTCGAAAAACGTGGCGAAATTGAAATCAAGAACCGGGGGGCCATGACCACCTGGTTTGTGAACGGCACGGCTTAAACCGGCACCCCCACCAGGTCGTGCCCTTGCACGCCGACAATGCGGGCCTTGGTGAATTCGCCGACTTTGAGGGTTTTGCTGATTTTCTCTGGCGGCAACAGGTGCACCAAACCGTCAATTTCAGGCGCATCGGCATAGGTGCGGCCCACCCCGCCTTTTTTGCCCTGATTCGGAGCCTTGTCCACCAAGACCTGCATGGTCGCACCGACGCGGCGTTGCAGGCGCTGGATGGACACCTCTTCGGCCACCGCCATGAAACGGGCGCGGCGTTCTTCGCGCACCTCGATGGGCAACATGCCGGGCAGTTCGTTGGCCGTGGCCCCCTTCACCGGGCTGTAGGCAAAACAGCCAGCTCGGTCAATTTGGGCTTCGCGCACAAACTGCAACAAGTCTTCAAACTCGGCCTCGGTTTCGCCGGGAAAGCCCGCGATGAAGGTGCTGCGCACCACCAATTCGGGACAGGCTTCACGCCATTTTTGCAAGCGCTCCAGATTGCGCTCGCCATGTGCCGGGCGCTTCATGCGCCGCAACACCTCGGGGTGGCTGTGTTGGAAGGGCACGTCCAAATAAGGCAGCACCAAACCCTGTGCCATCAAGGGCAGCCATTCGTCCACGCTGGGGTAGGGGTAGACGTAATGCAAGCGCACCCAGGCACCGTAGGGGGCTGCCAAATCGCCCAAGGCTTGAATCAATTCTTGTGAACGGGTTTTGACGGGCTTGCCATCCCAAAAGCCGGTTCGGTATTTGACATCGACCCCGTAGGCCGAGGTGTCTTGGCTGACCACCAACAACTCTTTGACGCCGCCCTCAAACAAGGCTTGCGCCTCTTTCAACACATCGCCGATGGGCCGCGACACCAGGTCCCCACGCATGGACGGAATGATGCAAAAGGTGCAGCGGTGGTTGCAGCCTTCGCTGATTTTGAGGTAGGCGTAATGGCGCGGGGTCAGTTTGATGCCGGCGACACCGAAAGCATTCATCTCGGGGGCGGGCACCAGGTCCACAAAGGGGTCGTGTGGTTTGGGCAAGTGTTGGTGCACCGCGTCCATCACCTCTTGGGTGGCATGGGGGCCGGTGACGGCCAACACGCTGGGGTGCATTTGCCGCACCAGATTGCCGCCGTCCTGCGCTTGCGAAGCCCCCAAACAGCCAGTAACGATGACCTTGCCGTTTTCTGCCAACGCCTCGCCAATGGTGTCCAGGCTTTCCTTGACGGCGTCGTCAATGAAGCCGCAGGTGTTGACGATCACCAAGTCGGCACCGGCAAAGGTTTTAGCGGTTTGGTAACCCTCGGCGCTGAGTTGCGTCAGGATCAACTCGGAATCGGTCAAGGCTTTGGGGCAGCCCAAGCTGACAAAGCCCACTTTGGGGGCAGGCGGGGTTGCGGAAAGTGGTTCGGGGGTAGAAACTTGGCTCATGCCCCGATTGTCCCAGAACCCAAGCCCGATCCGCCTGGATCGGGCCGTCGATCAGCGTTTGAAGCCAAAAGCGCCCAGCATCTGCTCTTGCATCTGGGCCAGCATGTTTTTGGATTGTTCGTTGTAGTTGCCCATCAGGCCTTGCAGCACCGGTGATTGCACATTCATGAACTGGGTCCACATCTCCGGCGTGACGCCTTTGGATTGTTCGGCCATTTTGGCCTGCATTTCGGTGAAGGCGAGGATGTTTTTCTCAATGAACGAACCCATGAAACTTTGCATGGCATGACCATGGAAGCGGATGATGCTGGCCAGCACCTCTTCGGTCAACATGGGGGCCCCGCCCGCTTCTTCTTCCAAAATGATCTGCATCAAAATCGATCGTGTCAGGTCTTCCGACGATTTGGCATCGCGCACCACAAAGGGCTCTCGCTTCATGACCAGTTGTTTGATGTCGGTCAAGGTGATGTAGGTTGAGGTGGCCGTGTCGTACAACCGCCGATTGGGGTATTTTTTGATGATCCGGCGCGACTCCGCACCGGCGTTTGGATCGGCGGCGTCGGGCTTCATTTCAGGACTGACTTTTTTAGTAGGCACGGATCAAACTCCTCACATGGGTAGGACATTCTAGGCAAGTGAGTCGCCTCCTTGACAAAAGCGTCTCTTTTACGGGTATCCACTTACAAAAACAAAGGGACAAGCCCCCTACATTTGGACTGGTCTTGCATAAGAGTCATTTTTTAGTCATTTTCCCCAGGAGTTCTCAATGGTCTGGCAACAGATATACGACCCATTTAACAATATGTACGTCTCAACGGCATTGGCTGCTTTGCCCGTGTTGGTGATGTTGGTTAGTTTGGGCTTTTTCCACATCAAAGCCCACATCGCAGCGGGACTCGGCTTGATCACCGCCCTCTTGGTGGCCACACTGGCTTACGGCATGCCCACCGAGATGGCAGGCAAAGCCGCTGTGCTGGGTGGTTTGACCGGTCTGATGCCGATTGGCTGGATTGTGCTGAACGTGATCTTTTTGCAGCAAATGGCCGAGCAAAACGGCAGCTTCAAAGTCATCCAGGACTCCCTCTCTGGCATCACCCAAGACCGCCGCCTGCAGTTGCTGCTGATCGCCTTTTGCTTTGGGGCCTTCTTTGAAGGGGCGGCCGGCTTTGGCACGCCCGTGGCCGTCACGGCGGGCATTCTGATTGGCCTGGGCTTTTCGCCTTTGGCGGCCTCCGGCTTGAGCCTGATTGCCAACACCGCCCCGGTGGCTTTTGGTGCCCTGGGCATTCCCGTCATCACCCTGGCCAAAGTGCACGGCTACGACATCCAGGCCGTGACCGCCATGGTGGGGCGTCAATTGCCCATCTTCTCTTTGTTGGTGCCTTTCTGGTTGATCTGGGCCTTTGTGGGCCGCAAAGCCATGCTGGAAATCTGGCCCGCCATTTTGGTGACCGGTTTGTCTTTTGCGATTCCACAGTTCCTCGTGTCCAATTTCATTGGTCCAGAGCTGGTGGACATCATCGCCGCGTTGGTCTCCATGATCTGCCTGGTGGGCTTCTTGCGCGTGTGGCAACCCAAAAATATTTGGCGCTCCACCTCACTCAAGGGCCATGAAAACAGCAGCGGGGAGGCCCTGGCCGAAGTGGCCCCCAGCCAGCACAGCACCGGCGCCATTTTGCGGGCCTGGGCTCCTTGGTTGATTTTGACCGTGGTGGTCTTCGTCTGGGGCCAACCTGCAGTGAAAACCTTTTTGAACGGCCTGTTCGCACCCGCCTTCCCCATTGAAGGTCTGAACAAAATGATCGAAAAAGTGCCCCCTGTCGTGGCCCTGCCCACCAAAGAAGGCGCGGTCTACACCTTCAACATCCTGTCGGCTTCAGGTTCGGGCATTTTGCTGTCGGCCCTGTTGGGGGGGCTGGTCATGAACTACAGCCTGGGCGATATGTTGGGCCGCTATGCCAAAACCCTTTGGCTGGTGCGCTACTCCCTGTTAACCATTGTCTTGATGCTCGGCCTGGGCACCCTGACCCGTTACTCTGGCACCGATACCACGCTGGGCCTGGCCTTTGCCAACAGCGGCGCGCTCTACCCCTTCTTTGGCACCTTGATGGGCTGGTTGGGCGTGGCCATGACTGGCTCAGACACCGCCAGCAACGTGTTGTTTGGTGGCATGCAAAAAGTGGCGGCCGACCAACTCGGCTTGTCGGTCAACCTGATGGGGGCGGCCAACAGTTCTGGCGGCGTGATGGGCAAGATGATCGATGCCCAGTCCATCGTCGTGGCCTCCACCGCCACCCGCTGGTTCAACCACGAAGGCGACATCCTGCGCTTTGTCTTCTTCCACTCGGTCGCCCTGGCCAGCTTGGTCGGCATCTTGGTCACCTTGCAGGCCTATGTCTACCCCTTCACTGAGATGGTCGTCCGCTAAAAGCTGAGGCCTTCAATCAACAAAAATGCGCTGTCGGCAAAAGCCCCAGCGCATTTTTTTATCCAGGAGGACTGCATGCAAAATTCAGGCGATGTGAATGGACTGATCCTGACCGGGGGTGGCGCTCGGGCGGCTTATCAGGTCGGCGTTTTACAGGAAATGATGTGCCTGCGCCAAGCCAGCAACAACGACACCCGAAACCCCTTCCAGGTCATTTGCGGCACCTCTGCCGGCGCCATCAATGCCAGCGTGCTGGCCTGCGGGGCAGACCAATTCGAGAAGACACTGAATACCTTGGGAGAGGTCTGGCACAACTTTCGCGCCCATCAGGTGTACCACTCTGACATTCTGGACATGATTCGCTCAGGAGCCCGCTGGATTTCCCTGTTGTCACTGGGCTGGTTGATTGGTCAAAAAAAGTTTCGCCCCAAGTCATTGCTGAACAATGCCCCCTTGGGGGAATTGCTCAGGGCCCACGCCGATTTCAACCGCCTGCCCCAACTCATGGCGCAGGGACATCTTCAGGCCTTGGCCATCACGGCGTCCAATTACAACAACGGCGAACACGTCACCTTCTACCAAAGCAAAAGCGAAATTGAGTCCTGGGTTCGCAACCAAAGACAGGCCATGCCCTGTCAACTGCAACATGAACACCTGATGGCCAGCTCAGGCATCCCCTTTATATTTCCAGCGGCTCGACTGCAAGGACCCCAAGGTCCTGCCTGGTTTGGCGATGGCTCGATGCGGCAAACCGCCCCGGTGTCTCCTGCCATCCATTTGGGCGCCGACAAAATACTCGTGATCGGCGCGGGCCGCATGCATGAACCCCAGAACAACACGGCTGCCGACACCACTGCCTACCCCTCCATGGCCAACATTGCGGGCCATGCTTTGTCCAGCATTTTTTTGGATGCCTTGGCCGTGGACGTGGAGCGCCTGCAACGCATCAACCAAACCCTCAAACTGATCCCGCCAGAAAAGCGCAGGGAGTCAAACCTCAGGCCCGTGGAGCTGCTCCTCATTTCACCGAGTGAGCGCCTGGACGCGATCGCCTTGCGACATGCCAGCCAATTGCCAGTGACCGTCAAAAAACTGCTGCAGGTGCTGGGTAGCTCACCCCAAAGCAGCGCCGGCCAGAACGGCGCATTCATGAGCTACCTGTTTTTTGAATCGGTCTACACCCAAGAGCTGATGGCCTTGGGACGCAAAGATGCTCGCGCCAAGGCGCTGGAAATTCGCCAATTCTTTGGCTGGAATTAAAGGAAGGGGCACTTTTTCTCACGCGTGTTTCGCTTCATTAACCAGTATCTGATTTTTGCCCCTTGCATGCGGATTTGAAATGTTTAAGGATGGATCCCATCCATCTGCACGGTGCCAAAAGCGTCATTGGCACCGCGTCGGTATTTTGCGATTCGACCGAAAGACACCCGCATGCCATTGATCAAACTGAAATCCTTCCTCGCCCTGGCTTTCGTTGCCGCTTTAGCAAGTTGCGGTGGCGGGGGCGGCGGCTCCACAACGACCAACAGCACAGGCCTGACCCAACTCGTGGTGTTCGGTGACAGCCTGAGCGACATTGGCACTTACGACGTGGGCACCGTGGCCGCGTTGGGCGGCGGCAAATGGACGGTCAACGCCAGCACCGCTAAGAACTGGACCGAGTTGTTGGCGGCTCAATACGGGCTGCCGACGCCCTGCCCCGCGCAAAAGGGCTTGCTGCCCATCCTCCCGGGGTTTACCGGCGCACCAGTCACCAATTTTTCCAACTGCCGCAACTATGCGCAAGGGGGTGCCAGGATCAGCAGCCTCTTTGGGCCGTCAAGCTATGCACTGCAGCAAGCACTGGCGGCGGCGGGGGTCACCGCCGCCAACAATTCGGGGGCCCTGGGCCTCCTGGCCGAGCCTGTCCTCACCCAAATGACCCAGCACTTGAGCAACGTCAACGGTGCCTACAGCGGGACGGAGCTGGTATTGGTCTTGGCAGGGGCGAACGATGTTTTGATGAATCTGAATGCCCTCTCAAGCGCAGCGGGCAACAGTGCCGCCAGCACCATCGCGAATGCACAATTTGCCGATTGGACCAGCCTTCCCAACTGGGCCAGCACCGAAACCGCCTTGATGGCACCGGGCACGGCAGCAGCCCAAAATGCCGCCACGCAAGCCGCACAGGCGTATCTGACTCAAGCCGCCACCAACCTGGCCAACGCCATCAAAACGCAAGTCATTGCCAAGGGGGCCAAGCATGTCGTGGTGATCAACGTCCCCGACATCAGCACCACGCCCCACATCACCGCCATGAATTCTGCGGCCACCACGGTCTTGGCAAAAAGCCTGACCGCGCTTTACAACGGCACCTTGCAAACGGCCTTGGCCAGTACGGGCGTGGTGTTTGTCGACGCCTTTACAGAGTCTGAAAACCAGATCAACACCCCCTCTCAGTTTGGCTTGAGCAACGTCACCACCCCCGCCTGCAGCACCACCTCAGCGGCCAACCCTTTAAGAGGTTCGGCCTTGACTTGCACGGTTGCCAGCACATTGACCGGCGTCGATACCAGCGCTTATTTGTATGCCGATGATGTTCACCCCACCCCCTATGGCTATCGGCTGTTGGCGCAATTTGTCATCAGCAAGCTCTACAGCGCCGGCATTCAGTAAGGAGTCGACATGGACAAATCAACTGCCCCCTCTTTTAGAAAATCTCTGACAATGAAACTGGGCTTGGCCTTGGGCGTGGCGATTTGGGCGCAAAGTCCCGCTTGGGCGCAGAGCCAAGGCACCTGGTTTGCTTCGGTTGGTGCTACTTCTTTGCACCCCTCGGTCAGCAGCGGCGACCTGAGCGCCCCAAGCCTCACCAACACGCAGGTGGACGTCAACAGCGACACCCAGCCGACCCTGATCTTGAACTACATGGCGACCGATCACTGGAGTGTGAGTGTGCCCTTGGGGGCCGGCTTTAAGCACAACATCACCGGCGCCGGCGCCATCGCCGGCACGGGTGTGCTTGGCACCACCAAAGTCCTGCCCATCACCGCGCTCTTGCAGTACCGCCTGGGCCAATCCAATGAACTATTCAGGCCCTATTTGGGCGTTGGTGTGACCTACGCCAAGTTTTACGACACCAATGGAACGGGCAACCTGACGGGCTTGACCAACCCCGGCAGCAGCAACGCGACCACGCTGTCAATCGACTCCAAATGGGCTGCCACCTTTCAAGCCGGTGTGACTTATGCTTTTACAGAAAGAGTCTACCTAGACCTCAACTTGACCAAAACCATTTTGAGCACAGACAGCCACTTGTCCACGGGTCAGTCCATCTCAATTGGCTTGGACCCCATGACTTATTCATTGGGTTTGGGTTATCGATTCTGAAGCTGTGTACACTCTCCAGCGCTTGACCTTGGGTCGCGCGGATGCACCCAACAAAATGCGCGAGCCAAGGGCGAAATTCAACCCTTTTAGCTGGCCCTGCCTGAAACCGTGATTTTTTCCCACTGGATCGCTCACCGAGGTGCGGGCAAACTCGCTCCTGAGAACACCCTGGCCGCGTTCAAACTCGGTGCACACCATGGCTATCGCCAGTTTGAATGTGACGTCAAACTCAGCGCCGATGAGCAGGTGTTCTTACTGCATGACGAAACCCTGAACCGAACCACCAACGGCAATGGCATCGCGGGTGATTTGAATTGGTCCACCCTCAGCGAATTGGATGCCGGAAGTTGGCACTCTCCCCAATACCAAGGCGAGCGCCTGCCCTTGCTGCAAGACATCGCGCAGTTCTGTTTGTCACAGCGTTTCTTCCTGAACCTTGAGATCAAACCCAGCACCGGTTTGGAGCGCAGAACCGGTGAATGTGTGGCCGAACTGGCCCAAGCACTTTGGAAAAACCAAACCGCCCTGCCCTTGATGACCTCCTTCAAATACGAAGCCCTGGCGGGAGCCAAATCAATTGCCCCCCAATTGCCCAGGGGCTTGATATTGAACCAATGGCAAGACGATGCGTTTGAATTAAGCCGTGAACTGGCATGCACCACGCTGGTCTGCCACCACCGCCTTTGGACGCGCGAGCGGGTGGAGCAAGCCCATCGGCTGCAATTGAACTGCTTCAGCTACACCGTCAACCATGCCCGAGATGCGGAGCGTTTACAGGCACTGCACGTGGATGCCCTCATCACAGACGAGGTGCAAAAATTTGCGCCCTAAAACCAGGGGCCTTGGTGTCAGAAGGCTTTCAGGCCCCCAGCTCTTTGAGCAAAGAGGGTTGCACAATTTCTAGCCAATAGCCATCGGGGTCTTTGATGAAGACCACATGCTTCATTTTGCCTTGGTCAGCCCGTTTGATGAATTGAACCTGGTTGGCATCAAACCACTCGGTGGCCTTTTTCAAGTCTGGAACTGCAAAACAAATGTGTCCAAACCCCTGGGGCTGGGCGTTCCCATCGTGGTATTTGAAGTCCTGATTCTTTTCAGTTCCCCAATTGTGGGTTAGCTCCAAAACACCGGCCTGACTGAAGGTGTAGGCCATTCGTTCACCCGCATCCTCAGGCACTTTGCGGCCCTTGACCGGGTAGGCCAAAAAATAAAGCGAAAAAGCCATTTCGGGAAAA
>CAIUTG010000046.1 GCA_903902035.1 uncultured Curvibacter sp.
CGCGAGAAGAACACCGCCGAGAACATCGAGGTCAAAATGCCGATGCAATGCACCACCGCAAAGCCCCGCACCGAACCGGAACCGAAGGCGAGCAAGGCCACGCCCGCAATCAGGGTGGTGATGTTGGAGTCCAGAATGGTGGCCCATGCGCGGTCATAGCCCGCGTAGATGGCGGTTTGCGGGGCGGCCCCATTGCGCAGCTCTTCACGCACACGCTCATTGATCAACACATTGGAGTCGATCGCCATGCCCAAAGCCAAGGCCATGGCCGCAATACCGGGCAGGGTCAGCGTGGCTTGGAGCATCGACAACACCGCCACCAAAAGCAGCAGGTTGACCCCCAAGGACAGGCTGGAAATGATCCCAAACACCAGGTAGTACAGGCACATGAAGACCACAATCACCATGAAGCCCCAGCTGACGCTGTGAAAGCCTTTGGCAATGTTTTCTGCGCCCAGGGTGGGGCCGATGGTCAGCTCTTCAATGATTTCCATGGGCGCGGCCAAGGAGCCCGAGCGCAGCAAGAGCGACTCATCGGTGGCTTCCATGGCCGTCATGCGGCCGGAAATTTGCACCCGCCCACCGCCAATTTCGCTGCGAATCACCGGGGCGGTGACCACTTCGCCCTTGCCTTTTTCAAACAGGATGATGGCCATGCGTTTGCCAATGTTGTCGCGCGTGACATCACGGAAAATGCGCGCGCCCTTGGCGTCCAAGGTCAAATTCACGGTGGGCTCTTGGGTTTGGCTTTCAAAGCCCGGCTGGGCATCGGTGAGGTTGTCGCCGGTCAGCAAGACCTGTTTTTTGACGATCACCGGCAAGCCATTTTTATCGAGGAAACGCTCATCCCCAAACGGCACCGCGCCGTCACCGCGCTCCGCGCTTCGGGCCTCGGGGCTTTCGTCCACCATGCGGATTTCAAGGGTGGCGGTGCGGCCCAAAATGTCTTTGGCCTTGGCCGTGTCTTGCACCCCCGGCAGTTGCACGACGATGCGGTCCAGGCCTTGTTGCTGGATCACGGGCTCGGCCACGCCCAGCTCGTTGATGCGGTTGTGCAGGGTGCTGATGTTTTGCTTCAAGGCCGCTTCTTGCTCTTTGCGCGCCGCTTGGGGCTTCAAAGTGGCAGCGAGTTTGAACTCAGCGCCTTCGGCCGTTTGCAGCACGGTCAGATCGGGGAAGGCATCGCTCACCGCATTTTTCACCGCCTCGGCGGTTTGTGCGTCTCGGGCATTGATTTCAACCGTTTGGCCGTTGCGATTGATGCCGCTGTGGCGAATGCCTTTTTCACGCAGCAAGGTGCGGATGTCACCCGACAGGGATTCGGCCTTCTTGGTCAGCGCCGCCGCCATGTCCACTTGCATCAGGAAGTGCACGCCGCCGCGCAAATCCAGGCCCAGGTACATGGGTGCCGCATGCAAAGCCGTCAACCAATTGGGCGTGCTGGACAAGAGGTTGAGCGCGACGATGTAGCTGGCATCGTCGGGGTTCGGCACCAAGGCATGTTGCAAGGCATCTTTGGCCTTCAACTGCGCGTCGGTGGTCGCAAAACGCGCCTTGATAGAACCGCCATCAAAGCTCAGCGACTCTGGTTGCAAGCCCGCACTGTTCAGGGTGTCTTCCACCCGTTGCAAGGTGCTGGTGTCGAGCTTCAGCGTGGCCTTGCCCGAAGACACTTGGACGGCAGGCGACTCACCAAAGAAATTGGGCAGCGTGTAGATCACGCCCACCAGCAGCACGATCAGGATGACCGCGTACTTCCAGACCGGGTAACGATTCATAAACAGACAGGCTCAGACAATTATTTGGCCACCGTGCCCTTGGGCAGGACTTGCACCACGGCGCCGCGTTGCACTTGAACTTCAACACCCGGCGCGATTTCCAGGCCGATCATGGAGTCGCCCAACTTGTTGATTTTGCCCAGCATGCCACCCGTGGTGACCACCTCATCGCCCTTGGCCAGGGCTTCGAGCATGGCCTTGGTTTCTTTTTGGCGCTTCATCTGAGGACGAATCATGATGAAGTAAAGCACCACGAACATCAGCAGCAAGGGGGCCATGCTGGTGATGGTGGACATCATGTCACCGCCGGCAGCAGCAGGGGCGGTTTGGGCATAAGCAGAAGAAATGAACACAAAGGTCTCCCGATTGAATCAACCGACCATTGTATGCGTGCCCAACGCCAGCCGGAACCTGGCCGCTGCGCTCGGCCGGGCTCAGGCCTGAGCCCGCCAAAGCGACATCAAGTGGTCCCACTGGGTCTGCACCGCGGCCAAGTTGCGGGCTTTGACGTGGCCAAACCCCCTGATCTGATCCGGCAAACGCGCGATTTCGACGGCCAAAGCATGGTTTTCCAGACGCAAACCTTGGCACAGCTCCTGAATGCAGGCCCGGTATTGCGCCACCAAGGCCCGCTCGGTTTGCCGTTCGGGACTGCGCCCGAACGGGTCCCAAGACGTGCCACGCAAAGCCTTGAGCCGAGCCAGCCAGCGAAACCCGGTCAGGGTGGCTGGCCCAAAAGCGCGCTTAACCGCCTGGCCTTTTTCATTTTTCCTCGCCAGCCAGGGGGGCGCCAGGTGGTAATTCAAGGTAAAGGGGCCGTCAAATTGGGCTTTGAGTTTGTCCAAGAACGCCGGATCGCTTTGCAGCCGCGCGACCTCGTATTCATCTTTGTAGGCCATCAGCTTGAAGAGATTGCGGGCCACCGCCTCGGTCAACACCGATCGCACCAGGGGCATTTCAGCGGCCCGCACCTGCTCGACCAAGTGTTGGTAAGACTGGGCATAGGCGGCATTTTGATAATCGGTCAAATAATCCACCCGGCGCGCCACCAGGGCGGGAATGCTTTCAGTGCGGGTCGACGTCGGCGCGCGCATGAAATGCAAAACCTGGGTGGTTGACAAGGCGGACTGGAGCGCTTCGGGTTTTTCGGCAGCCAGCCGCCCCCACTCAAACGCCCTGAGGTTTTGCGCCACGGCCACCTGGTTGAGTTCAATCGCGCGTCGCAGGGCCGACAAACCCAATGGAATCCAGCCTTTTTGCCAGGCAAAGCCCAACACCACAGGGTTCACATAAATGCTGTCGCCCATCAGTTCTGTGGCGATGCGTTCGGCATCCAGGCGCGCCACCCCATGCGTCCCAACGGCTTCCTCGATTTCCACCCCACAGCGCTGGGAGGGGTCCAGCCAGTCGGCGTTTTTGACAAAGGCGGCGGTGGGCGTGCTGTGCGTATTCAAGGCCACCCGGGTGCGCCCGGCTCGCAGGCGTAGCCAGGTTTCGGGGCTGGCCGTGACAATCGGGTCACAGCCCAACACCACATCGGCGGCCGCGGTGGCGACCTGGGTGGTACGGATGGTGGCCTGGTCACGCGCCAACAACACATGGCTCCAGGTGGCCCCGCCTTTTTGCGCCAATCCCGCCGCGTCTTGGGTGACCACGCCCTTGCCCTCCAAGTGCGCGGCCATGCCCAACAATTGGCCGATGGTGATGACCCCGGTGCCGCCCACACCGGCCACCACAATGCCCCACACCCCATCGAACTCGTCCAGGGCGGTTTGCAAGCGAGCAATGTCGGGTTCGGGCAAGGCGGTCTGCAAGGGCGAAGGCTGCTGGCTCGGGTCCTCTTTCTGACTGTTGGTTTTGGTCTTGGCTTGCTGCTTCAGCGTCCCGCCTTCGACCGTGACCATGCTGGGGCAAAAGCCTTGCAAACAGGAATAGTCTTTGTTGCAACTGCTCTGGTTGATGGTGCGCTTGCGACCCCACTCGGTCTCCAGCGGCTCCACGCTGAGGCAGTTGGACTGCACCCCGCAGTCGCCACAGCCCTCACACACCCACTCGTTGATGACCACCCATTTGGCCGGATCAGCCAGGGTGCCCCGCTTGCGGCGACGGCGCTTTTCGGTGGCGCAGGTCTGGTCGTAGATGATGACGGTGGTGCCCTTGATCTCGCGGAACTCGCGCTGCACCGCGCCCAGGGTGTCGCGGTGCTGGATCGAGATGCCCAGGGGCAGGCCCTGCGGGTCTTTTTGCAGGGCGGCGTATTTCTCGGGTTCGTCGGTGACGATGGTGATTTTTTGCGCCCCCTCGGCGCGCAGGCTCTGGGCGATCTGCAACACCGAATGACCCTCAGGGCGCTCGCCCACCGGCTGACCACCGGTCATGGCCACCGCATCGTTGTACAGAATTTTGTAGGTGATGTTGACCCCCGCCGCGATGCTCTGACGCACCGCCAGCAGGCCGCTGTGGAAGTAAGTGCCGTCGCCCAGGTTGGCGAAAACATGGGGCTCGGTGCTGAAAGGCTGCTGACCGATCCAGGGCACGCCCTCGCCCCCCATCTGTGTGAAACCCACCGTGCTGCGGTCCATCCAGGTGGCCATGAAGTGGCAGCCAATGCCCGCCATGGCGCGCGAGCCCTCGGGCACCACGGTGCTGGTGTTGTGCGGGCAGCCCGGGCAGAACCAGGGTGGGCGGTCCATGCCCTGCTGCACCGCCTGGGCCAGCGTTTGCAGCCCCGCTTCCTTGGCGTCGAGCAAGGCGATGTGGGCGCTGATTCGGGCATGCAGTTCAGCCCCGGCGTGTTGCAAAAGGCCCAAATGCCGCAATCGCTGAACAATCGCACGCGCAATCAGGGCGGGGGATAAATCGGCGTTGGCCCGCAACAACACTTCAGCGCTGGGATCGGCGTGCGACCACTCGCCCCCCGCAAACCCCGATGAATCATGGCGGTACTTGCCCACCACATTGGGCCGCAAGGCGTCGGGGTAGTGGTACAGCTCTTCTTTGAGCTGGTATTCGATGACCTGGCGTTTTTCCTCCACCACCAGGACCTCTCGCAAACCACCAGCAAATTCGCGCGTGGTTTGCGCTTCCAAGGGCCACACCACGCCCACTTTGTGCAATCGAATGCCCAGGCGTTGACAGGTCGCATCATCCAAGCCCAGGTCCAACAAGGCCTGGCGTGTGTCGTTCCAGGCCTTGCCACTGGCCATGATGCCGAACTGGTCCTGCGGCGTGCTCACGGTTGTGTGGTTGAGCCGGTTCGCACGGATGTAAGCCAAGGCGGCATACCATTTGGTGCGAAAGAGCCGCTGCTCTTGCTCCAGCGCGGTGTCGGGCCAACGGATGTGCACGCCGTCTGCGGGCATTTCAAAATCGGTGGGCCAAAGGATTTTCACCCGATCGGTGTCCAGCTCGACGGTGGCGCTGGATTCGACGATTTCTTGGATGGTCTTCATGCTGGCCCAAACGCCCGAATACCGGCTCATGGCAATCGCGTGAAGGCCCATGTCCAAAATTTCCTGCACCGAGGCCGGGAAGAAAACCGGCAAGCCACAGGCCTTGAAAATATGGTCGCTTTGGTGGGCGACGGTCGAACTCTTGGCCACATGGTCGTCGCCAGCCACCGCCAACACCCCGCCCCAGGGCGTGGTGCCGGCCATGTTCGCGTGCTTGAACACATCGGCACAGCGGTCAACCCCAGGGCCTTTGCCATACCAGATGCCAAACACCCCATCAAAGCGCTGGGTGCCAGCGGGTGCAAATCCCAGTTGTTGGGTGCCCCACAAAGCCGTGGCGGCCAACTCCTCATTCACGCCCGGCTGGAAAACAATGTTTTGCGCTTGCAAATGAGGCGCCGCTTTCCACAAAGCCAGGTCATAAGACCCCAAAGGCGAGCCCCGGTAACCACTGATGAAACCCGCCGTGTTTTTGCCTTGTTGCGCATCGCGCAGGCGCTGCAGCAAGGGCAATTTGACCAGGGCCTGGACACCGCTCATGAACGCCCGGCCTTGCGTCAAGGTGTATTTGTCGTCCAAGCTGACTTGGGCCAAGGCTTGGGCCAGCGCTTCACTGAAAGGGGCATTCATGAGGGCATCTCCAATCTGACTGGATTTGAGTTTATGCCTACCCGGCAGTCCTGCAAAGCCCTGCGGGCAAAAGCCCGACTAAAAGACCAACCGCCAGCGGGGCCGGCCTTCAGCGAGTCTCACGCGGCCAAAGCACCCACAGGGACAAGGTTTGCTTCAACCGCCCGGCCAGCTCGCCCGCAGCATCGCCCGAACCTGCGAAGTAGTCTGCCCGCACGGCCCCCTGAATGGCGCTGCCCGTGTCTTGGGCAAACACCATTTTTTGCAACTGGGCGGTGGGGCCGAGACTGACCAACCAGGCCGGCGTGCCATACGGAATGCTGCGCGGGTCCACCGCAATCGAGCGCCCCGCCGTCAAGGCCAGCCCCTGAGCCCCCACGGGACCCAAATCCGAGGCCTGGCCGGTCAGCTTTTGTTCTTTGAAAAACACATAGCGCGGGTTTTTCCACATCAACTCCTGGCTGCGTTGCGGGTTTTGCAACAACCACTGCCGGATGCCGGGCCAGCTCGCATCCTGTGTCAGGCCCTGGTCCAGCAACCAACGGCCAATGCTTTGGTAGGCTTGGCCATTGGTGCCAGCAAAAGCTAGGCGAACCCGATGGCTGCTCCCATCGGGTTCGGTCAATTGCAACTGACCCGAGCCTTGGATGTGCAACACCATGGCCGCCACGGGGTCGGACAAATAGGCAATTTCACGACCGCGCAACGCGGTCCGGGCTTCGGCCAGGGTGTCGATCTGCTGGCGCGTGAACCAGGGATTGCGCGCATTCAAGCCGGCCGGCGGCTGGTACAAAGGCACCGAAAAGCCCCCGCCCGCTTGCCGCCGCGCTTGCAGCACGGGCTCGTAATAAGCCGTCAACAAACCCTGACTTTGGCCTGCCAAGGACTCCACCCGGTACGGTTGAAAGTGCGCCAACACCCAGCGCATGCGGGCCTGAGCCGAAGCCGCCGTCAAGCCTTTTAACTCAGGGCACAAGGGCTTCATGGCGGCCGAAGGATGCTCGCAATTGCGCAACCAAACCGACCACACTTCCGCGTCCGTCATCTGCCAGACGGCGGGGCCTGAAAAGCCCGGCAGTTCTTGCCACCGCACGGCCACCCATCGGCTGTTGGCCTGTTGCCTGGGCGGGGGCAAGGGTTGCGCGTCCCAACCGGAGAGGTCCAGCCCCTCTGAGGTGCCCGTGGTGTTGCTTTGAGAGGTCACCGCACCCTGCCCCGCATCGGTCAAATGCGGGGTGGGGCCGCTGGAGCAAGCCACCAGCCAAACCGCGAGCACCCCGCCGCTAAGTCCCACCAGCGCCAAGCGCATGGGGGCCAAGCTTTCTACAATGGCGCCAATCAATCGGAAGAGCAGGGTCATCATGGGTTTTGGTTGGATTTTTCTGGAAGCCGGCATCGCTTTGGTGATTTTTCTTGCCATCATTTGGTGGACCATGTTTGCGGGCCGGTCCAGGGGGGAGTTGCCCCCCAGCACTTCGGAGCAAGACCTCAAACGCTGAATGAATCTTCGCGGATGAGGTTGACCAATTCCACCGCAGACTTGACCGCCATTTTGTCAAACACCCGCGCCCGGTGCACTTCGACGGTGCGCACGCTGATGTTGAGCTGATCGGCAATCAGTTTATTGGGCAGGCCTTCAATCACCAAGTCCAACACCGAACGTTCGCGCTCGGTCAGCTCGGCCAATTTGTTCGCCACCTCATTGCGGCGTCGCAATTGCGCCAGGGCCTCGTGCGATTGCCACAGCGCCTGCTCAACCCGATCCACCAGGGCATTGTCAGAGAATGGTTTTTCACAAAAATCAAAGGCCCCGCGCTTGACGGTGTCCACCGCCGTGGCGACATCGGCATGGCCGGTCAGAAAAATGACCGGCATCCAGGCCAGGCAGCCGCGCTGGCGCAAACGGTCAAACAAGGCCAAGCCGCTCATGCCCGACATGCGCATGTCCAGCAGCAAACAGCAAGGCTGATCGGGCGAGTCCGGACACTGCTGCTCAAAGGCTTCCGCACTGTCAAAAACCTCGCTGAACAATCGGCGTGAACGCAAAAGCCAAGACAAGCCTTCCCGCACATCGGCGTCGTCGTCGACCACATAAACGGTAGCGTCAAATGTCAGCTTCATAGAGAAAATCATGCCACAACTAATTCGGCCCCAAAGGCAGGGTGAAAACAAACACTGCCCCCTGGGGTCGATTGGGCTCAAACTCCAACGCGCCACCGTGCTGCTCCGCAACGGTCCGGCACAAGCTCAAACCCAGGCCCATGCCCTCATTTTTGGTGGTGAAAAACGGGGTGAACAAATGCTCGGCCACCTCGGGCGGGATGCCCAGACCCCGGTCCAAAATTCGCCACTCCAACTGGGCCGTCCGCTGCGGGCCGTGATCAGAGTCCAACACGAGCCTGGCCCGGATTTCCAAGATTCGATCCGCCGCAGGCATGTCCTCCATGGCCTGCATGGCATTGCGCGTCAAGTTGAGCAACACTTGCTCGACCATGGTGCGGTCGCATTGCACCTGCGGAAGCTGGGGTGACACCTCGGTCACCACCCGCACAGATGATTTGCGGGCCTGCAAATTCACCAAAGGCAAAATGGCCGACAACAACTCAACCGGACTCACGGACTCGCGCAATTGTTTGCGCCGGCGCACAAAGTCGTTCACGCTTTTGATGACGCGGCCCGCCCGCTCGGACTGCTCGGCAATCCGGCCCAAGGCCATTTGGAGGTCACTCACCACCCCGGCCGCATCCACCGTCAAGCCATTTTCCAAGAGGTTGAGCGAGCCATTGGCATAGCTGGAAATGGCGGCCAGCGGTTGGTTCAATTCATGGCTGAGCAAGGAGGCCATTTCGCCCACCGTGGCCAATCTGGCGGTGGCTTGCAAACGCTCCTGGGTGGCGCGCGACAACTCTTCGATGCGGCGTTTTTCGCTCAGGTCCAGGACCGCACTCATCCAGCCGGTTTGAACCCCGGCGGCATTGATCAGCGGCGCCTCGACCACCAGAACTGGAAAGACTTCGCCGGATTTGCGCTTGAACAGGGCCTCAAAGCCCTCGCGTGCCGAACCCTGGGTGGCCACCCGTTGTTGCTGCACCTGGCGGTACTCAGCCACCCACTCATCCGGCCAATACGGCGGTGGATCCAATTGGGTTCTGAGCTCTTCGGCACTGAAGCCCACCATCTCGCAAAATGCCGGGTTCACATAGGTGATGTGGCCCTGCAAGCTGCGTGCACGCAAGCCCGTGACGAGGGAATCCTCCATGGCTTTGCGAAACGCCAAGGCCTCGGCCAGCTCCAACTCGGCACTGAGCCGGCGTCGGGTGTCGCGCACGAGCATGACCAACACCACGACCAGCGCCAACGCCAAGACCGTGACCAAGGCCGTCAAAAAGTTGGGCACCAGGTCGGGCGTGCCCTGCCAGCTGTTCAAACGCAACACCATGGGGTTGCCGGGCAAGTCCAAGCGCTTTTGGGCACTGAACAAACGCACGCCACGATGTGCCGCAGATGAGGCGGCCAGGCGCGTGCCATCCAGCTCCGTCAACGTCAACTCTTCGCTGCGCGCGAGTTGACGCGCCGCCAGGTCTGACAAGATGTCGGCCAAGCCGTAGCGTGCGACCAGGTAGCCACTGACATGGCCATGTTCTTTGAGCGGCCAACACATGGCCATCATTTCTGTGCCAAGACCGTCTTCCTGCGGCACGAAGTAAGAGGCCGAATACGCCGCCCCGCCCGATTGCCGAGCCAGTGCGCAAGCCTGCGTCATGTCTTTCAAGGCTTCGATTTGGTCCTCGTCGTCACCCAGGCTGCGCCGAAAAGGGGTGTCCATCTGGGCCTTGCGGCGCAGGGTTTCATCGCGCCATTCCAGGCGCAAAATTTCACGCTGCTGGGCCAACAGCACATCGGCCTCGTGCTGCCACTGGGCCACACTGGGGTGGCGTGCCATCAGAGCCTGCAAGGACCGCAGATCCCCGGTCAGGTGCTTGCGCAGGTCTTGGTCAGCCGCCTCGATTTGGGCATCCACCCGGCGCTGCATTTGATCGGACTCCAGGCGTCCCGCCAAATAAATCAGGGTGCCCAACAAAGTGACGACCAGCACCACCAAGACCACCACCAACACCCAGCGTTGCACACTGGGCGCGCGCCAATCAATTTTTTGCAGGCGTCTCATCCGAGCCAATTCCTGCTTTGACAGCCACTGCCTCCACCCTCGGGTCGGCCCAGGTCCCATCAATCAAGAACTCTTTGGTTGCCGCGGCCATGAAGGGGCGTCGAAAAATATACTGCGCCACAAAACTGCCCAAGCCAATCACCGGGTTGACTGCGGCCAACAACAGCGAAGCGGTCCCGGCGTTGATTTCGGGGATGACCACCACCGTCAGGTGCTGGGTTTCATGCGGAATGTCCACCTGTCCCTCCATCAGGACGGCCGCGTTGACGCCCCGCATTTGCAGATTGCGCGTGCTGGCCGTGCCCTGCTCAATCGCCACATCCCCGCGCAGGGTGTCAAAAGCAAAACCATCGCTGAACACATCCCGAAAGTCCAGGCTCAAACGCCGGGGAAGGGATTGCAAACTCAGCACACTGAGCAGTTTGGCCGAACCCAATTCGGTTTTCAGAAATTGGCCGTTTTCAACATTCAATTTCAAATTGCCGCCCAAGCTCGCTTCGTCAAAACTCATGGGTGAGCCTTGCCAAAGCACATCGCCCTCCAACTTGCCATGGCCGGAGGCGATCTGACCTGCCAGCCCCAATCGCTCCAGCAATTTGCCGGCGTCCTTGATGTCCAACTTGAAGTTCAACTGGGTCTGGCGAATGCCCTTGCCCGGCAGCCACTGGCCACTGGCCACGAAGCTGGCCTCGGGCACGGTCATGTTGAAACGATCAAGTCGCCACTCCCGCTCTGAACGGCCGTTGACCCGGTTCAGCGCCAAAACTTCCACCCGCCCCAGCGCCAAGCCGCGCAGCTCGGTGTTGTCTACCACGATGTCCAAATCGGGCATGCTGACCGGTTGCTCGCTCAGCAAGGTTTCGACCTCGGTTTGTGTGCTCTTGGCCAGCTTCAAATGGGTCAAGCGCGCATAAATCCGGCCCTCCGGGTTGGTGTTGCCAGCGGCCCCGGAGGTTGGTCGGTATTCCACCGTACCCGCCAATTCTTTGGCTTCAATTTTGGCCCGCCACAAAGGCGATTTGTCGCTTTCAAGCGGTTCACGCTGGGCGCTCAACGTCAGGTTATTCAAAGTCCGCGATTGATACACCAAGACGGGTGTGACCAAACTGATTTGACTGGGCAGGTAAGCGGCCCAGTCATCCAATTTGACACCCTCGGCCCCTGGGGCGTTGCCCGTGCTGGCACTGCCCATGGGCAGGTCAAGCTGGCTCCAGCGGTCCAGGTTCAGCTGGGGCAGATTGATCCGCGCCATCACGCCCCTTTCATCGCCCCAAACATTGGTGACTGAAGTCTCTTTGCCCAGGTTGCCCAACAGCCAGCGACCATGCAACACCTTGGGCACGGCGCCGCTCAAATCACGCGTAAAGCTCAGCGCCAGCTGGTCTCCCCATTTGAGCTGCAAGCGGTCACGCAAATTCCCTGACTGAGCACCGGCTCGGTTGACATTCAAGCGGGTTTTGAACACGCGTCGCTCGACATGAACCGGCAGGGTGGTATTGGCCGCCTTGCCCAAAGGCTCGGGCAAATCCAACGCCAGCCCTTGCAGGCTGCTGTCAAATTGCCAACCCAATCCCCCCTCCGCCGGATTGAGCAACAAGGCATAGCTGCTGCCGCCGGTGGCATGGGCCAAGGCCTTGCTCATGCTTTTGAACTCGGGGGCTTGGCGCAAGCCTTCGGCGCTGAACTGCCCGTTCACGCGAAGCTGGCCCTGGGCTGGCCCGTTTTTGAAATTAAGCCCCCCCTCCAGCTTCACCTCACCGCCCAGGGCCTGGGCCTGCACATTGGCCAGGGACAGACTGGATTCGCTGAAAGCCAAAGTGCCACGGGCTTTGCTCAAACGAGGCACTTGCGACATCAGCTTCAACTCATTGCCCGCCAGAATCACCGAGCCTTGCACCTTGCTGCGGGCCATTTGTTCCAGGGGCAGTGTGAGTTTGAGGCGCAACTCGGCCGGGCCAATGGCCTGCGCTTCAGACAGGATTTGATCGGTCCAGTCGGCCACAGGGGACTTGGCCACCACCCGCAGCATCTCGTTCAGACTGCCTCTGACGGTGCTGCTGGCCGTTACCACCGGGTGGTCAAAGTCGGGCAGGCGCACCTCCACCGGCGCCGCCACCAAGGCCGCACTGGCTGGCACAGTGCCTCCTCCCGTCGGGCTCACCAACTTCGCCGAGTTGGCACGCACCAGCAAGCCCTGCCCCTGGAAATCCAGTTGCGCGTTGATTTGGCTCAACAACGGCCACGGCCCAACGGCAGGCCCTGTCAACGAGGCGGGCACCAGATTCATGGCGCCGTCTTTGACCTGGGCTTGCACTTTGAACAGACCGCCCCGGTTGTCCTTGAAGGGGAAGTCGTCCAGACGGCCTTGCAGCTGAAATTGCGCCTGGGTGATGCTGCCGGCCGACAGGCTGTCTTTCACATATTGGCGGGTGTCTGCTGGCAAGCTCTTGGGCAAATAGCGGGCCACTTGCCGCACCTCGCCACGGGACAAGCTGCCCTGCAAATTCAGCACCCCCGGCAGGCGCTGCGCCAAGGGCGCATCGGGCTTGCGGTCATCGGTGTGCCAGTCCAGTCGGGCCTGCCCTTTGAGGTCGGCATTGGCCAGCGTCAACTCGGGCACTTGCAGGCGGATTTTTTGCCCTTGTTCCTCAATCTGCCATTTGAGCAAAGCCTGCAGCTGGGTGATGGGAATCTGTGGCTCGTCAAAAAAATCGGGCAACGCCAACGCACCGGCGCTCAGGCTCAATCGGGCTTGCCCCTGGTTCTGGTTGGTGTCCAGAACAGCGTCCAGACCTTGCACGCCCGGCACCCCATTGGTGGCCTGCCAGGAGACCCCTTTGAGCTGGGCATTCAATTTGAACTCGGCAGGCAGCGGGTCGGCATCACCCAGCCAAGTCAGGTGCACCGATTCGAGCTGTCCTTTTGGAGAAAACGCTTGCACCTTCTCTTGCAGTTCGGGCGACACGGGCACCCGCATCAGCAAGGCGCTCAGAGCGGCCACATCGATTTGATCCGCACTCAACTCACCATGCGCCAACCCATGGAACGCGTCCGCATGGCTTGCCTGGCCCGCCTCCCAATGCAAGGCCACCCGCCCCCCAGGCCAACGCAAACCATCGGCCGACTCGAAGGTCAGCCCATTGGCATAGGCATCCACCCCGGCGCTGAGGCGTTGCCCGCCCAAGCGCCCCTGCAGCCATTTCAGGTCCATCACGGGCAAGTCTTCGCGCCACTTCACCTGCACCTGGGACATGGCCAAATCGACCACCCCACCGCTGACCTGACCTTGGGCCAAATCGGCCCAGAAACGCAAAGCCCCGTGGCCTTGGGTCAGGTGACGACCCAAGTCCAAATAGGGACGCAAAGGCTGCATATCGACCCGGTCGAAATTGGCATACACCGTGCCCTTCCAGTCTTGCCAATGGCCTCGGTGCGGGTCCAGCAAGGACTGCCGAAAATCACCCAGAATCGAAAAACGATCACCCCAACTGGTCGGCGGACTGACCTCGATACGCACACTGTGGCGAATGGGGGAGTTGCGGATCAGCAGATTGACCTGGTTAAACACCACAGGTGCCAGCGCTTGTTGTTCGTCGGTCCAAACCAAGGTGCCGTCGGCCACCGCCATGCGGGCCTGCGAGGCCAGCCAATCGGCCACGCGCTCATCGCTGTTGGTGGAGGCCACGCGCAGACCCGCAATTTCAATGTCCCCCGCCACCGTGCGGCGCACGTTCAAGGTGGGGGCAAACAAGGTAATGCGCTCAAAACCCAGGCGCAGCAAGGACCGGGGGGACAAGGTCAATTCGACCTGCGGCAGGCTCAAGGCCACCCGCCCCTCACGGTCCAGCAAGGTCACTTGGTTCAGATCAAAAGACGGCACCCAACCTGATTGACGCGCACTGAGCTGCCCAATGTGCACTGGCACGCCCAAGGCGCGGCTGGCGGCCGCCTCCAAATCGGGGCGAAAATCGGCGATGCGCGGCAAGATCAGCAAGTACAAAGCCGACCAGGCCAACACCAGCGTTGCCATCAAACCGACCAGCAACCAGCCAAGGCCCAGCACCAGCCGGCCTAGGAAAAAACGACAGCCCTGCAGTAAGCTGGCCGAAGCGGGCGCTTTTTTCTTCAAACAAGAGGTCAGGGACGAAAAATTCAAAGCGTTTTATTTCAAAGAAACACAAAAATCAACACCGGGGGGAATTATGACGGTCAACCACATGCCAAGCCGCGATCGGGCCAGTTATTCCCGATTTTGGCAGCGTTTACAACGCCGTTACGCCGATTTGGCACCCTGCTTGCCAGCGGGCGAACTCAACCCAGCCAGCTTCAAAACCGCCTTGGCCGCTTTACAAACACAATGGCCTGCCTTGTCCGAGCTGGGTGCGGCCTTGCGGGTCTTGCGCCAGCTGGTGATGCTGCGCCTGATGGACGCCGACTGCGACCACGGCGCTTCACTGGAATTCGTCACCCTGAGCATGACCCGATTGGCTGAATTCGCCTTGGCCGAGGCCTGCGCCCAGGCCGAAAAGGAACTGGACGCGCTGCACGGCCCCCCTTGGGTACCCAGCGGAACGGGTGAACCCACTGGCGGATCGGGCCAGCGGGCTCAAATCTGGATTGTGGGGATGGGCAAGCTGGGCGCGCGTGAATTGAATGTGTCCAGCGACATTGACCTGGTCTATGTCTATGACCACGATGGGGAAACCCGGGGCCGCAGCGACGCCAGTCCCGCCTCCCAACACCTCAGCCGCATTACCCATCAGGAGTATTTTGCCCGCCTGGTCAAGCGGGTTTACCAACTGATCGGCGAGCCGACCGAACACGGCAGCGTGTTCCGGGTGGATTTGGCGCTCAGGCCGAACGGCAATTCGGGGCCAGCGGCGATCTCACTGAACGCGCTGGAAACCTATTTTCAACAACAGGGGCGCGAGTGGGAGCGCTTTGCCTGGCTGAAAAGCCGGGTCATCGTCCCCGCCACTTTGTCCGCCGACAGCGCCGCTGCCTTGCGCGGGGTGGTGCTGCCCTTTGTGTTCCGCCGTTATCTGGACTATGGGGTGTTCGAGGCCTTGCGCCGATTGCACCAACAAATTCGGGACCATGCCCTGCGCCGCAGCGTTGGCCAAGCCGATCGACTCAACGACATCAAACTCTCGCGCGGTGGCATCCGCGAAATCGAGTTCACCGTGCAACTGCTGCAAGTGGTGCGCGGCGGGCAGTTCCCGGAGCTGCGTTGCCGCCCCACCCTGGAGGCTTTGGAACGCCTGGCCAAAGCCAATTTGATGCCTCAGGCCACGGCCCAGGCACTGGCCCAGGCCTACCGTTTTTTGCGTCGGCTCGAACACCGCATCCAATACCTGGATGACCAGCAAACCCATTTGCTCCCCACCCAGGCACAAGACCTGAGTTGGCTCGCCAACACCCTGGACCTGCCCGACACGCAGGCCCTGTTGGCCACTTTGGCGCAGCACCGCGACACCGTGGCGCATGAATTCGAGGCCCTGCTGGGCACCCGCGCATCCGCGTCAATCAGCGGCGCCACCCCTGCCCTGGCGACCAGCGCTGCCACCCCCAAAGCGCCCAGTGAATGGGAAGAGCTGCGCCCCCAGCTGACCGAGGGCATGGCGCAGCGGGTGCAACTTTGGCAAAACCAAGGCCGCCTTCAGGCCCTGCGCGAAACGGCTCGCCTGCGCTTGTTCCAACTGCTGCAACGCACCGCCCAGTGGGTCCGACAAGGCGAGGTCCAAGCAGAGGCCGCCGACACTCTGGTGGACTGGCTGGAATCCTTGTTGCGCCGTGAAAGCTATCTGGCCTTGCTGTGGGAGCGTCCCGCCGTCCACACCCGACTCTTGCACCTGCTGGGTGCGGCGCGTTGGCCCGCGCGTTACCTGCTTAAACACCCGGGGGTGATCGATGAATTGGCCACCCAGACGATGCTGCAAGAGCGGTTCTCGGCCCCCGAGTTTGAAGGCGAACTGGCCCGACGCCGAGCCTCCTTGCAAACCACCGGCGAAGACGACGAAGAGGCTTTGCTGAACTTGCTGCGCCGGGCCCACCACGCCGAGGTGTTCAGAACCCTGGCCCGCGATGTCGGCGGCCACTTGAGCGTGGAGCAGGTGGCCGATGATTTGAGCGCTTTGGCGGACAGCGTGTTGCGGGTCGCCCTTGAGTGGTGCTGGCAGCGTTTGAAAAACCGGCATGAAACGCCCCAGGACCAGCCCCAAATTGGCATCATTGCTTATGGCAAATTGGGCGGCAAAGAACTGGGCTATGGCAGCGACCTGGATGTGGTGTTTGTCTTCGAGGACGAACACGAACGCGCACCCGAGGTTTACGCCGCCCTGGTGCGCAAACTCATCACCTGGCTGACCGCCAAAACAGGGGAAGGCGACCTGTATGAAATTGACACGGCCTTGCGCCCCAATGGCAATTCAGGCCTCTTGGTCAGTTCCATGGCGGCTTACAGCAATTACCAGCAACAACGGGGCTCCAACACCGCCTGGACCTGGGAACACCAAGCCATTACCCGCGCACGCTGTGCGGTGGGTAGTGCGGCCTTGAAACAAGGTTTTGAGGCGGTGCGTGAAGCCGTCATCACCGCCCCACGAGACCCACAAGCCTTGCGCGCTGAAATCATGCAAATGCGGGAGAAAGTGCGGCTGGCCCACCCGGTGCCACCCGACCAGTTTGACATCAAACACAGCCCCGGCGGCATGGTGGATGCCGAATTTGCCGTGCAATACCTGGTGCTAACCGGCGCTGCGCGTGAGCCCCTGCTGCGCGGCAATTGGGGCAACATCCAGTTGCTGGAAAACGCCGAAAAAATTGGCCTGCTGCCTGCCCCCCTGGGGGCCGATGCGGCCAAAGCCTATCGCCAACTGCGCGCCCGGCAACACCAGGCCCGTCTGAACGAAGCCCCGACCCACCTGCCTGCGCCCGAGGCAGGAACGGAACGCGACGCCATCCTGCGCCTGTGGCACCAGGTATTTGGAGATCAGGAGGCAGCCGGCGCCAACTGATTGAGTTCTTTGCGGTAACGGTTCAGTTCCTGCACGTTCTTGAAGCTTTGCTCCAGCAACAAGCTCATGTTGTGCAAGATGCGGTCCACCACCTTGGTTTCCCACACCGCATCAAAGTTGATTTGTTGGTCCAGCCACTTTTCCAACCAATCGGGGTTGGGCAAACGGCTTTGAATGGTGTCACGCGGAAACAACTGCTTGTTCACATGCAGGTTGGTGGGGTGCAGCGCCTGCGCCGTGCGGCGGGCACTGGCCATCAACACACCCACTTTGGCAAAAGCCGATTTGGCTTCCAACCCAAAGTTGTTGATGGCGCGTTTCATGTAACGCAAATAAGCCCCGCCGTGACGGGCTTCGTCCTGGCTCAGGGTGGTGTAGATTTTTTGAATGACGGGCTCGGTGTGCCACTCGGCCGCACGTCGGTACCAATGGTTCAAACGGATTTCGCCGCAAAAATGCAGCATCAAGGTTTCCAGCGCCGGGGCGGGATCGAACTCAAACCGAATGTCATGCAACTCCTGCTCCGTCGGCACCAATTCAGGTCGGAACCGCCGCAGGTACTCCATCAGCACGAGGGAGTGTTTTTGCTCTTCAAAAAACCAAATGGACATGAAGGCCGAAAAGTCGCTGTCACCCCGGTTGTCGCGCAAAAACATTTCCGTGGCTGCCAAAGCGGCCCACTCCGTGATGGCGTTCATCTTGATGGTCATGGCCTGCTCATCGGTGAGCAAGCTGCCATCGAACTGGTCCCAGGGAATGTCCTTGTCCATGTCCCAACGGACGGATTCGAGTTGCTTAAAAAGCTCGGGGTACAGCATGGCAGCCATGATCAGAAATGCCTCAAACAGGAAGGGAAACCGTGTACGCCGAATTTTACGTCCTGGCGCCCACCCCAGCAAATCCAAGGGTCAAAGGTGTGGCAGGGTGTCGGCAAAACTAGGCCGTTGGGACAGTTTGTCCATCAACTGGCCCAAATTGGGATGGGCTGCGCGCCAATCCATTTCAGGAAAACGAAAGCTCAGCCAACCCAAGGCACAACCGACCGCCACATCGGCCAGACTGAAGTGAATGCCATTGCCGCTGCAATAGGCTTTGTCACCCAACCCTTCGGACAGGGCCTTCAGACTGGCGTCAATTTTGCCAATTTGCCGCTCCATCCAGGCCGGGCTGCGTTGCTCGGGCGTGCGGCCTGGCCAGACCCGCTCCAAGCGCAAGAGCACCGCAGCGTCAAGCAACCCATCGGCCAACGCCTCCCAGGTTTTCACCTCGGCGCGCTCACGCCCATGCGCGGGAATCAACTTGCCCACCGGCGAGAGGGTGTCCAAATACTCAACGATCACGCGCGAATCAAACATGGCCTCGCCACCTTCAATCACCAAACAAGGCACTTTGCCCAGCGGATTGGATTCGCCAATGGTGGTGCCAGCCGCCCACACGTCTTCCAGAACATATTGAAAGTCCAGCTTTTTCTCAGCCATGACGATGCGAACCTTGCGAACATAGGGGCTGGTGTTGGCGCCAATGAGTTTCATGATGTGAGCCAGAGGCCAAAATAAAAGGAGCCTGATTCTATCGACCCTACAATGTCATTATGAATTTCTCGCCCATTTCTGCTCTTTCCCCCTTAGATGGCCGTTATGCCAACCGACTGGCCCCGCTGCGCCCCCTGGTCAGCGAATTGGGCTACATGCACCGCCGGGTGCAGGTTGAAATCGCCTGGTTCATCGCTTTGTCCGATGCCGGCTTTGCCGAATTCAAGCCCCTCTCACCCGGTGCACGCCAGTACCTGATGAGCCTGGTGAAACACTTCTCAGAAGCCGATGGTCAGGCCATCAAAGAAATTGAGAAAACCACCAACCACGACGTGAAAGCGGTGGAGTACTGGATCAAGTCCAAATTCGAAGACCGGCCCGAGTTGATGGCCGCCGCCGAATTTGTGCACTTCGCTTGCACCAGCGAAGACATCAACAACACCAGCCATGCTTTGCAGATCAAGGCGGCGCGCGAGCAAGTCCTCTTGCCCGCCCTCGATGCCCTGATCGACAAGCTGCGCGAAATGGCCCAAGCCTATGCCGCCGTGCCCATGCTCAGCCGCACCCACGGCCAAACCGCCAGCCCCACCACCGTGGGCAAAGAGGTCGCCAATGTGCTGGTGCGTCTCGCGACGGCCCGCGAAAAGATTGCCAAAGTCCAGCTGATGGGCAAGATGAATGGCGCGGTCGGCAACTTCAACGCCCACCTGTCGGCCTGGCCCGAGTTTGATTGGGAAGGCTTCAGCCGCCGGGTGATTGAGACGCCGGAGCCGCTGGGCCTGGGCCTGACCTTTCAGCCCTACAGCATCCAAATCGAGCCACACGACTACATGGCCGAGTTCTTCGATGCGGTGGCGCGCGCCAACACCATCTTGATTGACTGGTCGCGCGACGTGTGGGGCTATGTGAGCCTGGGTTATTTCAAGCAGCGCCTGAAGGCCGGCGAAATTGGCTCGTCCACCATGCCGCACAAAGTCAACCCGATTGACTTCGAAAACGCCGAAGGCAATTTGGGCCTGGCCAATGCCGTGTTGCGCCACCTGAGCGAGAAACTGCCCGTCAGCCGCTGGCAGCGCGACCTCACCGACAGCACCGTGCTGCGCAACATCGGCGTGGCCCTGGGCTATGCGGCGCTGGCCTACCACTCGCTGTCCGTGGGGCTGAACAAGCTGGAATTGAATGAAGAAAATTTGGCCGCCGACCTGGACGCTTCCTGGGAAGTGCTGGCCGAGCCGATTCAAACCGTGATGCGCCGTTTTGGCGTTCAAGGTGCCTATGAAAAACTCAAGGAAGTCACACGCGGCAAAACCGTGCGCGCTGAAGACCTGCACGCCTTGATCCGTTCACTGGAAATTCCCCAGTCCGAAAAAGACCGCCTGCTGGCCATGACCCCAGGCAGTTACATCGGCAAAGCGGTCGAATTGGCGCGCCGCGCCTGATCGCCGCTGCATGGCCCTCAAATCCACCATTTTCAAAGCCCAGCTGGCCATCGCCGACATTGAGCACGGCTACTATGCTGACCACGCGCTCACCCTGGCGCGCCACCCCAGCGAGACCGACGAGCGCATGATGGTGCGCCTGGTGGCCCTGGCACTCAACGCGCACTGCCTGCAAGACCTCTGCCAAGGCGATGGCACCTTGGCCTTTGGCTCTGGCCTGTCCGACCCCGAAGACCCCGATGTCTCCTTGACCGACTTCACCGGCCAAAAACGGCTCTGGATTGAGGTCGGCCAACCCGAAGACCGCCCCCTCGTCAAAGCCTGCCAGAAGGCCGACCAGGTGATGGTGTATTGCTTTCACCACGCCGCCGAAGTCTGGTGGAAAGGCATTGAATCCAAACTCAGCCGCCTGGACAAACTGCAAGTCTGGCGCGTCCCGACCGAGGTCTCCCAGAACCTGGCCCAATGGGCCGAACGCAGCATGCAGCTACAAGCCACCGTTCAGGAAGGTGGCCTCTTGATGAGCAACGGGCAACACAGTTTGGAAATCGAGTGCCTGCGCTGGAAATGATGTGAAGCGAGGGCTCAGGCCCGCTCGGCATAGCGGTTGAAACGCCAGGCGTCGCCTGACAGCGTGATGCGGTGCCAGGTTTGACGTTTCTCGCCCGGACTCATGCTGGGCCAATGCTGAACCTCTTCAAAGGTTCGACCACACCCCTTGCAGACCTCGTCGCCCTGACTGGTCGAGCAAATCGCGATGCAAGGGGTATCGGGTGTACTGAGGTACCAGCGGGTCCAGGCCTCGGCGGCTTTGGCGGGCAGGGTGAATTCATCCACCTCGTCTTCATGAAAATACACCATCAGGGCATACACCTCGGCCAAGGCGCGCAATTCGGGCGCGAGGGTCACCCCATCGGGGGACGGGCTCAGGTGGCGCCAAAAATTAATGGCCGCCTCCATGTCGGTGATGTGAATGCCTGCCATGGGTCGGGGTTCTTGAAGTGGACCAAGATGATAGCGCTATGCTTGGGGCCATGAAACTCATCTTGAAATGGATTTTGAGTGCCGCCGCCTTGTTGTGCGTGGCCTATGTTTACGACGGGGTTCGGGTCAGCAGCTTCGGCGACGCCCTGCTGGCCGCCCTGGTGATTGGCTTGCTCAACACCTTGGTGCGCCCCGTGCTCGTGGTCCTCACGCTGCCGGTGACCTTGGTCACCCTGGGGCTTTTTTTGTTTGTCATCAATGCCCTGATGTTCTGGGCGGCATCGGGCTTGCTCAATGGCTTTGCCGTGGCGGGCTTTGGCGCGGCGCTGCTGGGTTCCTTGATTTACTCCGCGCTCGGCATGCTGATTGACTCAGCGCTCAGCCGCCTGTTCCTTCAAGAGTAAGGCGACCTCGCGGGCGCGGGTATCGACAATCGAGGCGTCAACCTGTTGGCTGCTCCCGGCGCTGCCGTCCAGACTCTCGGCGTTTTGCCGCCCCCAATTCTGGGCTGCCCGAAAACGATCCAACGCGCCTTGGTAGTCAAAATGCGCCACCTGAACCTCGGCCTCATCCCGCAGAGCGCGCAAGGTATACCCTTCAGCCTGATTCACACGCCCCAGGAGCGACCAAGCACTGGCGTCACGCGGGTGCAGCGTCACCCAGGTGCGCAGCTCGCCCTCGGCCGCCGACAAATCAGCGCGCGCTTGCGGCGATGGGGTTTGCTGAAAAGCCATCAAACGCCCCTGCGTCGCATAGAACAATTCGGGCCGTGGGCCTTGCGCCGAGCAAGGCAGGCCCAAAGCGGGTCGGGGGTCATCTGACGCCAAACCGACCTCTGCCGCCAACAGCGCTTGTAAACGCAAGGCCGGCGGGTCATTGGCCACCAAAACCCCCAGGCGCTCGGTCCAGGCTTTGGCCAAAACAAATTCCCGCATCGACAAGGCCGTCAGGATGCCAGTCGTCAAGCCAGTGACTTGCCGCACCAAGCGCTCCTCTTTGAAATCGGAGCGCTGCGGGTCACGCAACCATTCGCGCTGCTGGTCAGGGGCCCGCGTGGCCATGGCACGCGCCCGCGCGCTGACGATGGCGTGCTCCAAAGTGGCGGGCTCAACCGCTGGCATGGGCGGCTGGCCACGCAACTCCTGGCGTGACTGCATATCGGCAATGCGCTCGGTCGTCAAAGGGTGGCTGCGCAAATAGGGAAAGCCGCCCGAATCGTTGTGGCGTGAGGCCACCTGAAGCTTGTCAAACATGGTCACGAAACCGCGACCATCAAAGCCCGCGTCGGTCATCACGCCATAACCGACCCGATCGGCCTCCCGCTCCATGTCGCGCGAATAATTCAACTGGCTTTGAATCATGCCGGCCTGTCCCCCCATGATCACAGCCCCCGCCACATCGGGGCTGCGGCTGGCCGCTATCAAGCCCAGGATCATGGCGGCCATCATCAAGGGCATCTCACGCGACTCTTTGGCCATTGAGCGTGAAATATGCCGCTGGGTGATGTGGCTGGTTTCGTGGCCCAGCACCGAGGCCAGCTCGTCGCGGCTGGTCACCAGGGACAAGAGGCCCAAATAAACCCCCATGTACCCACCCGGCAAAGCAAACGCATTCACCTCGCGGTCACGCCCCAACAAGACCTCCCAGGCAAAGCGCTGGTCCATGTCTTCCGGCAGTTCGCCACGCCGACGAGCGGCATCCAGCAACCGTTTCCAGGTGCCTTCCACATAGTCCATCAGGACCGGATCATCCAAATAATCGCTGTCCCGATAAAGCTCGCGCACAATTTGATCACCCAAGCGGCGCTCGGCGGCCAGGCTCATCTCACCCGCATCGCCCAGCGTGGGCAAACCAGCGGCCATGAGCGTGGCAGGCTGGCCCAGCAGCAAACCCAGGCAGCACAGAAGACTCAAAACCTTTGAAAACAATCGACGCATGCCCGTATGATTACCCTCTAAAACAACCACTTGTTGACCATGACCTCTTCCACACTGACCCATTTTGACGCACAAGGCCAAGCCCATATGGTGGATGTGGGGGCCAAACCCGCCACCCATCGGGTCGCCGTGGCGCAAGGTGATATTTTGATGCAAGCGGCCACCTTGGCCTTGATCCTTTCAGGCAGCGCCAAAAAAGGCGACGTGCTGGGCATTGCCCGCATTGCCGGCATTCAGGGGGCCAAAAAAACCAGCGACCTGATTCCCCTTTGCCACCCCTTGGCGTTGACCCGGGTGAAGCTGGATTTGGAGACTTTAGCGCCCGAACAAGGCATCGGCATCCGCTGCACCGCCCAGGTGGAAACCCATGGCCCCACGGGCGTTGAGATGGAAGCGCTGACCGCCGTTCAAGTGGCTTTGCTGACGGTGTACGACATGGTCAAAGCCGTGGACCGGGGCATGACCATCAGCCAGGTCAAGCTGATGGAAAAGCACGGTGGCAAGTCGGGCAGTTTTGTGGCGTGATGTTTTGTGGCGGGGTGGGGATTAACTTGCCGCTGTGTAGGCTCTCAGAAATCATGCAAAGTCGGATTCTTGAAGATCAGTTGTCTTTGCCTGCATTATGAGAATAACCAGCATTTCAATTCTCATGAAGTTGCAAAGAACCTGAATGCATGAAGTCTGATAAAGGCTGGTCTGCGTCGGTTACAGCCGATGCCCTGAACGGCAATGGCGGCCGTAACCAGTCTTTCAGTTCCCGGCCCTTGGTCAAACTTTTTTCACGAACTCTGATTTGAGCTGCATCGCGCCGATGCCGTCGATCTTGCAGTCGATGTCATGGTCACCCTCGGTCAGGCGGATGTTCTTCACCTTGGTGCCGACTTTGACGACCAGTGAAGATCCTTTAAGTTTCAGGTCCTTGATCACGGTGACGGTGTCGCCATCGTGCAGGATGTTGCCAACCGCATCGTGTACTTCCGCGTGGGTCTCAGACGCCTCGGCGGGTGTCTGGTCTTTGGCCCATTCATGCCCGCATTCGGGACAGATGTATTGCGGACCATCTTCGTAGGTGAATTCGGAATTGCAATTGGGGCAGTTGGGGAGCTTGTTCATGCGTGGGAGTTTACGCAATCTGGCGTGCTTCACAGGTGAACATGACACACGGCTTGTGCACATGAGATGCTTGCAGACACGCTTTCAGTCCCTGAGTAGCTGCTCAGCACTACAGTCATTCGGGTTGGTAAATTCGGCCAAAGGGCCGATTTCGCGGGCTCAGGACGCCGTAGTGCCGGACCGCAATCAGCCTACAGCGGTCTTTTCGCAGCAACAAAAAGCCCGGAATCCCGGGCTTTTTTATATTCGCAAAGTTGAGAAAATTTGCACGACTTCTGAGAACCTACACCCTCAAATATCAATATTCCCCGCCCGCAGCGCATTGGTCTCAATGAAGTCACGGCGCGGTTCGACCTCGTCGCCCATCAGCATGGTGAAGACGCGGTCGGCTTCGATGGCGTCGTCGATTTGCACGCGCAGCAAGCGACGCACGGCCGGGTCCATGGTGGTTTCCCAGAGTTGCTCGGGGTTCATTTCGCCCAGGCCTTTGTAGCGTTGGCGGCTAGTCACACGCTCGGCCTCGCTGACCAACCAGCGCATGGCTTGGCGGAAGTCGCCCACTTTTTCTTCTTTGGCGCGCTCCGGTTCACCGCGCATGACTTTGGCCCCCTCGCCCAGCAGGCCCTTGAAGGTCAGCGCGGCTTCGGCCAGCGCCGCATAGTCGGCGCCGTGCACAAAATCTTGCGTGAGCACGCTGCTTTTGATGTTGCCGTGGTGGCGTCGGCTGATGCGCAACAGCGGTTTTTCGGTGCGTGCATCCATTTCGGCGCTGACCTCGGCGGGCACGCCGGTGGCGCTGAGTTCACGCAGCTTGGTCTGCAACACTTCTGCGCAGGCCTCGGCTTGGGCCAGGGTTTCCAGGTCAAGCGCCACGCCATCGGCAATGGCGCGCAGGGCTTCCGCGTCCATGAAGTAGCTCAGGCGGGCAATCACGGCTTCGGCGGTTTGGTGCTTGCGCGCCAATTCGGCCAAGGTGTCGCCGGTGAGGGTTTGCGGGGCAGCGCCGCCAGTGAGCAGGCTGGCGTCTTTCAAGGCGATGCGCAGCAGGTAGCTGTCGAGCGCGGGGCCGTCTTTCAAATACAGCTCTTCCTTGCCCGACTTCACCTTGTAGAGTGGCGGCTGGGCAATGTAGATGTGACCACGCTCGACCAGCTCGGTCATTTGGCGGTAGAAGAAGGTCAGCAACAAGGTGCGGATGTGCGCGCCGTCCACGTCGGCATCGGTCATGATGATGATGCGGTGGTAGCGCAGTTTGTCGACATTGAAATCGTCGTTGCCGGTGCTGCCGCCCGCCTTGCCGATGCCGGTGCCCAAGGCGGTGATGAGCGTCAGAATTTCATTGCTGGTGAGCAACTTTTCATAACGGGCTTTTTCGACGTTCAAGATCTTGCCGCGCAGCGGCAGGATGGCCTGGAATTTGCGGTCCCGGCCTTGCTTGGCCGAGCCCCCGGCGGAGTCGCCCTCGACGATGTAGATTTCGCACAAGGCGGGGTCTTTTTCCTGGCAGTCGGCGAGTTTGCCGGGCAACCCCATGCCGTCGAGCACACCTTTGCGGCGCGTCATTTCGCGGGCTTTGCGAGCGGCTTCGCGGGCGCGGGCGGCTTCGATGATCTTGCCGCAAATGATTTTGGCGTCGTTCGGGCGCTCTTGCAGGTAGTCGCTCAGCAGCTTGCTGACGATGTCTTCCACCGGCGCACGCACTTCGGAGCTGACCAGTTTGTCCTTGGTCTGGCTGCTGAACTTGGGTTCAGGCACTTTGACCGACAGCACGCAGCAAAGGCCTTCGCGCATGTCGTCGCCACTGACTTCGACCTTGGCCTTTTTGGCCATTTCGGTTTCTTCAATGTATTTGTTGATGACGCGGGTCATGGCCGCGCGCAGCCCCGTCAAATGGGTGCCGCCGTCGCGTTGGGGGATGTTGTTGGTGAAGCACAGCACGCTTTCGTTGTAGCCGCTGTTCCATTGCATGGCCACTTCAACGCCAATTTGCGTGCCCGCAATGCCGCCATAGGTTTCGGCGGCGCGTTCACCGTGGGCATAAAAGATGTTGGGGTTCAACACCTGTTTGCCTTTGTTGATGAACTCGACAAAACCACGCACGCCACCGGCGCCCGAGAAGTCGTCTTCCTTGCCGGTTCGTTCGTCCACCAAACGGATGCGCACGCCGTTGTTCAAGAAACTCAGTTCGCGCAGGCGTTTGGACAAAATTTCGTAGTGGAAATCATTGTTCTGCTGAAAAATCTCGGTGTCGGGCAGAAAATGCACTTCGGTGCCGCGTTTTTCGGTGTCGCCCGTGACCTTCATGGGCGAGACTTCGACGCCGTCCACCACTTCGATCAAACGGTTTTGCACAAAGCCTTTGGCAAACTCAATTTGATGGACCTTGCCTTCGCGGCGCACCGTCAGGCGCAGCCACTTGGACAAGGCGTTGACGCAAGACACGCCCACGCCGTGCAAGCCGCCCGAGACCTTGTAGCTGTTTTGGTTGAACTTGCCACCCGCGTGCAGTTCGGTCAAAGCGATTTCGGAGGCACTGCGTTTGGGCTCGTGCTTGTCATCCATCTTCACGCCGGTGGGGATGCCCCGGCCATTGTCGGTGACGCTGATGGAGTTGTCGGAGTGGATGGTGACCACGATGTCGTCGCAATGCCCTGCCAAGGCTTCGTCAATGGAGTTATCAACGACTTCAAAAACCAGGTGGTGCAAGCCCGTGCCATCGGAGGTGTCGCCGATGTACATGCCGGGGCGTTTGCGCACGGCTTCCAGGCCTTCGAGGATTTGAATGGCGCCTTCGCCATAGCCTTCTGACGCACCAGCCTGCTGGGTGTCGATCTTGACGGGGGCCAACTCTTGGAAGGCAGCTTGTTGGCTTTGTTCGTGGTCAGCCAAGGGGGCAGCAGGCGTTTTTTTGGGATCGGTCATGGGGACTTTTTGAAGGGGTCTCTGGCTCTGGCGAATGGCGAAAAAATCGCTTAGATCCGCATGGGCATGACCACGTATTTGAAACTGTCGTTGTTGGGAATGGTGACCAAGGCCGAGCTGTTGGAGTCGGCCAAGGACAGGGTGACCATCTCTTGGTCCATATTGCCCAAAGCATCGATCAGGTAGCTGACGTTGAAACCAATTTCGATGGGCTCACCGCCGTAATCGATGTCGAGCTCGTCGCTGGCTTCTTCTTGCTCGGCATTGTTGGCGGTGACACGCAGGGCACCGGGTTCGATGTTCAAGCGCACGCCTTTGAACTTGTCGCTGGTCATGATGGCGCTGCGCTGCAAGCTGGCCAACAGCACCGTGCGGCCCAGGGTGACGTGGTTGTTGTGGTTGCGCGGGATGACGCGGTTGTAGTCGGGGAACTTGCCCTCGACCAGCTTGGTCACAAATTCCATGCCCTCAAAGCTGAATTTGGCCTGGTTGCTGGCGAATTGCATTTGGATTTGGGGCTCGTTGTCGCCCCCCGCGTCCGACAAGAGTCGCTGCAACTCGAGCACCGTTTTGCGGGGCAAGATGACTTCTTGCTTGGGCACTTCCACGTCCAGTGTGGCCGAGGTGTAGGCCAAGCGGTGGCCGTCTGTTGCGACCAAGGCCAATTTTTTACCTTCCGCCACGAACAAAATGCCATTGAGGTAGTAGCGAATGTCGTGCACCGCCATGGCAAAGGAGACTTGGCTCAGCAAGGCCTTGAGGGTTTTTTGGGGCACGCTGAACACGGGGCCATAACTGGGCGACTCTTGCACCAAGGGGAAGTCTTCGGCGGGCAGGCTTTGCAGCGTGAAGCGGCTCTTGCCCCCCTTCAAAATCAATTTGTTTTGGCTGGATTCCAAGCTCACCGTCTGGTCCGAGGGCAAGGTGCGCAAAATGTCGATGACCTTGCGCGCGCCCACGGTGGTGGTGAAGGTGCCGGGGTCGCCATCCAATTCCGCGCTGGTGCGAATTTGAATTTCCAGGTCACTGGTGGTGAACTGGAGGGTGCTGCCGGTTTTCCGAATCAGCACATTGGCCAAGATGGGCAAGGTGTGGCGGCGTTCAACGATGCCGGACACCGATTGCAATACCGACAACACCTTGTCTTGGGTGGCCTTCAAAACGATCATGTCTACCTCTGTATTTCAGTTAGTTGTCGATGCAGCTGCATTTTCCCATCTTTTGCGCTTCGGTTTTGGCGCCCATGACTCAACCCTTGAGGGTTTGCTCCAAGACGTGCAGTTGCTGGTTCAATTCGGTCATTTGTTGGCGTTCGGCCGAAATTTTCCGCACCGCATGCAAAACGGTGGTGTGGTCACGGCCACCGAACAGCTCGCCGATTTCGGGCAGGCTTTTTTGGGTTAGCTCTTTGGCCAGGTACATGGCAATTTGGCGAGGCCGGGCAATGCTGGCCGGGCGCTTTTTGCTGTACATGTCGGCGACTTTGATTTTGTAATAGTCGGCCACGGTTTTTTGGATGTTTTCCACCGAAATCTGGCGGTTTTGGATGGACAGCAAGTCGCGCAGCGCGTCTCGCGCCAGTTGAATCGAGACTTCCTTCTGGTTGAAGCGGGAATAGGCCAGAATTTTGCGCAACGCGCCTTCCAGCTCTCGCACGTTGGAGCGCACATTTTTGGCCACAAAGAAGGCCACTTCTTCGGGCATGTCGGCCCCTTCGGCGCGGGCCTTGTTGATCAAAATGGCCACCCGCATTTCCAGCTCAGGCGGCTCAATGGCCACGGTCAAGCCCGAATCAAAGCGCGACACCAGGCGCTCATGGATGTCGGTCAGCCCCTTGGGGTAGGTGTCGCTGGTCATCACGATGTGCGATTTTTTGGCCAGCAAGGCCTCAAAGGCATTGAAAAACTCTTCCTGCGTGCGGTCTTTGTTGGCAAAGAACTGCACATCGTCAATCAACAACAAATCCAGCGAGTGGTAATGGGCCTTGAATTCGTCAAAGGTCTTGCGTTGATAGGCTTTAACCACATCCGAGACAAATTGCTCAGCATGGATGTAGAGAACTTTCGCATCGGGGCGGTCGGCCAAGAGTTTGTTGCCCACCGCGTGCATCAAGTGGGTCTTACCCAAGCCGACCCCGCCATAGATGAACAAGGGGTTGTACAGATGGCCGGGCATGCTGGCCACGTGCATGGCCGCCGCGCGCGCCATGCGGTTGGCCGTGCCCTCCACCAGGGTGTCAAAAGTCAAGCTGGTGTTGAGGCGGTTTTTAAAACTGTTGAGGCTGGGGTCTTCGGCCTGCGAGCCGCCGCCCAAAGCCGTCACGGGCGGGGCCGCAGCGGGGGCCTTGGCGCCAGCATTGGCGGGGCTTTCACGCGGAATCAAGCTCAGATCAACGCTCACCGCCTGGCCACAAAGCCGCATCAAGATTTGCTGAATTTTTTGACTGTATTGGGTGCGAATCCAGTCCAGTTTGAAGCGATTGGCCACCAGCACCGTGACCTGCGTCAGGTCGTCCGAGACCCGCACGGTCAGGGGTTTTAGCCAGGTATTGAACTGCTGCTCGGGCAGTTCTTGGGCCAATTGCTCCAGACAAGAGCGCCACAATTGAGGCCCCAGATCGGCAGTTTCATCGCCCAGCGGGGGGGCTGGCAGCGCACCATTGGAGAGGTCAAGGCCCGAATTCATGAAGTTATTTTTCTGTGGATATCTCTTAAACGGTTGTCACTATAACGCAGAAAATCCGAAGTTATCCACAGAAAATTGACGCACGGACGTTGCTTTTTGTTGTCGGGCCTGCCGAGCCAGGGCTTGTCAGCCGGTTTGAAAATGGTGATAATTGCCGGTTCACTGGAATAAAACTATGAAACGCACCTACCAACCCTCCAAAATTCGCCGCGCCCGTACCCACGGCTTTCTGGTTCGCATGAAGACCCGTGGCGGCCGCGCTGTGATCAACGCCCGTCGCGCCAAGGGCCGCAAACGCCTGGCTGCCTGAGCTTGAACTGAGGGGTCACCCGACCCCTTGGGCTCAAAACAACGGGTTGGATCTTTGTGCGACGCCTTCAAACTCGCCCACAATTTCAAGCCGTGATGGCGGGCGGCGTGGTGGCCAAAACCACCCATTTCGCTCTGCACCAATTGAAACCTCAATGGATTCAATCCGATCCCAATGGCCCTTTGGCGAATGCCCAAGGGCTTTTCTTATTGGGTCCACTCTTCCCTTGTCAACCGCAGGCCGCCTGGCTGGGTGCGATGGTGCCCAAACGCTGGGCCAAACGGGCGGTGACACGCAATGCGTTGAAACGGCAAATTTATGCGGTGAGTGCGGAATGTGAACCCCGCCTACCACTGGCCGCCTGGGTCGTGCGCTTGCGCGCCACTTTTGACCGCCAGCAGTTTGTCAGCGCCAGTTCGGAGCTGCTCAAGCAAGCTGCTCGCACCGAGCTGTTGCTGCTGTTCAACCAAGTGGCTCGGTCATGAAACGCGTCTTGATCGGTCTGGTTCAGGCCTACCGCCTGCTGCTGAGCCCCTGGCTCGGATCGGCTTGCCGTTTCGAGCCCACTTGTTCCCGTTATGCCTTGGATGCCTTGGCAGCGCATGGCGCCGCCAAAGGGTCGTATTTAACCTTGCGCCGTCTGGTACGCTGCCACCCTGGCTGCGCGGGCGGGTTTGACCCTGTCCCCCCTGGTCTTTTTTCTCAACCTCGTTCACATAAGAAGTCTTCATGATCGACATACGCCGCACCGTTTTGTGGGTGATTTTTGCTTTTTCTCTGGTGCTGTTGTGGGACAAATGGCAGATTCACAATGGCAACAAGCCCTTGTTTGCACCGAGCCCCGCCGTGACCCCGGCCGTCACCGCCGCCCCCAGCCTGCCTGGCGGCACCACGCCCGCGAACCCGTCGCCTGCCAACACCGCCAACACGCCGCCCAATGCCTCGGCGCTGGCTGCGAATGGCCTGGCCCGTGAACGGATTGACATCGACACCGATGTCTTCAAGCTGACCTTTGATGGCGAAGGCGGCTCTTTGGTGAAGGCCGACCTGAGTCAGTTCAAAGACAAGTCCAACGACCAAGGTTTGGTAGACCACCTAAAAAGTCTGGTCATGCCCAGCTCGTTCCCCCCGCCGGTCGACAAGCTGGGCTTTAACCTGATGGACGACACCGCCAAGCACTATTACGTGGCCCAAACCGGCTTGATCGGCGCGGGGATGCCCGACCACAAAACCGTGATGCGCTGGGTGCCTGGTGAGCGCAGCTTGAAGGACGGCGAAAATGAGTTGAAGGTCCGTTTTGAGTCGCCCGACATGGGCGGTGTGAAGTTGGTCAAGACCTACACCTTGCGGCGCGGTGCTTATGACATTGCGGTGGAACATGAGGTCATCAACACCGGCAATGCCGCCGTGACGCCTCAGCTTTATGTGCAGCTGGTGCGCGATGGTCAAAAGTTCTCCAACGACCCCGCTTTCACCTCCAGCTTCAATGGCGCGGCCGTCTACACCGAGGACAAGAAATACCAAAAGTCGGATTTCAGCGACATCAAGAAAAACAAGGCCGAGTTTGAAAAACAAGCCACCACGGGTTATGTGGCCATGGCCCAACACTACTTTGCCAGCGCCTGGTGGTTCCCTGCTGGCGTGGCCCATGAAAACTTCATGGACGCCAAAGACGTGGGCGTGCAAACCCCCGATTGCTGCTACCGGGTGGGCATGGTGACCACACTGCCCGCGGTCGCCCCCGGCAGCAGCCAAAAATCTTCGGCCCAGCTTTATGTCGGCCCCGAAGAGGGCAAGGTGCTCGAAGCCCTGACCCCCGGCCTCGACCTGGTCAAAGACTATGGCCGCCTGACCATTTTGGCCAAGCCCCTGTATTGGCTGCTTGACCAGTTGCATGGTTATCTGGGCAATTGGGGCTGGTCGATTGTGGCCCTGGTGGTGCTGTTGAAAATCGCCTTCTACTGGCTCAACGCCAAGGCCTACGGCAGCATGGCCAAGATGAAGGCGATCAACCCCAAGATCACCGAAATGCGCGAGCGCCTGAAAGACAAGCCGCAGCAAATGCAGCAGGAAATGATGCGCATCTACCGCGAAGAGAAGGTCAACCCCATGGGCGGCTGCCTGCCCATCGTGATTCAGATTCCGGTTTTCATCGCGCTGTACACCGTGCTGTCGTCCAGCGTTGAAATGAGCAATGCCCCCTGGATTGGCTGGATCAAGGACTTGTCGTCTTACGACCCCTATCTGATTTTGCCGTTCCTGATGACCTGTTCATCGCTGCTGCAAACCTGGCTCAACCCCACGCCACCCGATCCCATTCAGGCCAAAATGATGTGGATCATGCCCCTGGCTTTCAGCTTCATGTTCTTCTCCTTCCCGGCTGGCTTGGTGCTGTACTGGCTCACCAACAACCTGCTCTCGATTGCTCAGCAATGGGTGATCAACCGCCGCCTGGGCGTGAAGTAAGCCCCTGCTGTTGAATTGCTAACCCGCCCAACCGACCCCATCATCGCGGTGGCCACCGCCCCCGGGCGGGGGGCCATTGGCGTGGTTCGCCTGAGTGCCGAAGCCCCCTTTTTGGCGGCCTTTGCCAAGGCCTTGCTGGGTCTGGATTTGACGCCACGCCAAGCCACTCTGGCGACCTTGAAAGACGCCGCAGGTCAGGCCATTGACCAGGTTTTGGCGCTTTATTTTCCGGGCCCCCATTCCTTCACCGGCGAAGATGTTCTGGAGCTGCAAGGCCACGGCGGGCCGGTGGTAATGCAGCTGGTGCTGGCGCGCTGCATGGCGCTGGCGCATCAAAGTGATCTGGGCGAACCCGGCACACTGCCGCGCCTGCGAATGGCCGAGCCGGGTGAATTCAGCCAACGGGCTTTTTTGAACAACAAGCTTGACCTGGCACAGGCCGAGGCCATTGCCGACCTGATCGACGCCAGCACCGAGGCGGCGGCACGCAGCGCCGGGCGTTCTTTGGCAGGGGATTTTTCACGTGAGGTTGGCCGCTTGCGCGAAGCCCTGATTCATCTGCGCATGCTGGTCGAAGCCACGCTGGACTTTCCCGAAGAGGACATCGACTTCTTGCAACAAGCCAACGCCCAAGGCAAGTTGAATGCCCTGGTGGCCCAGCTCGACACCCTGTTGTCGCTGACCCGCCAAGGCGTGCTCCTGAAAGACGGCATTCGCGTCGTCATCGCGGGTCAGCCCAATGCCGGCAAATCGTCTTTGTTGAATGCCCTGGCCGGGGCGGAGCTGGCCATCGTGACCCCCATTGCTGGCACCACCCGCGACAAGGTCACGCAGACCATTCAGATTGAAGGCGTGCCCCTGCATGTGGTGGACACCGCCGGTTTGCGCGACAGCGAAGATGTGGTGGAGCAAATGGGCATTGAGCGCGCCTGGGGTGAGATTGACCAAGCCGATGTGGTGCTGTTCCTGCACGACCTGACGCGCTGGACCGACGCCGACTACCAGCGCGACGAGGCCCGGATCGCCGCGAATTTAAAGCAAAGCCGGGGGGGGGAATCCCCTTGGCTGGATGTGTGGAACAAATCCGACCAAGCGTCAGCGGACGTGCTGCAAACCATTGCTTGCGGCCCCGTGCTGTCGGCCAAAACCGGCGAAGGTCTGACCGATTTGCGCCGCCAATTGCTCCAACTGGCGGGTTGGACCGGGGCGGGCGAAGGCCTGTTCATGGCCCGCCAACGCCATGTGCAGGCTTTGCTCAAAGTGCAGGAGCACTTGCGTCAGGCCCACGCGCAATTGGCGTCTTCAGTGCCCGCGCTGGATTTGCTGGCCGAAGAACTCCGCTTGGGGCAAAACGCCTTAAATGAAATCACTGGCGCTTTCAATGCCGACGATTTGTTGGGCGTGATTTTTTCCAAGTTCTGCATCGGCAAGTAAGTGGCTCAAGCCAGCCCCTCAGTGCCCTGCGAAACTCAGCAAGGTAAACAAAGGCACGCCCGCTTGCAGCAATTTTTCTGAGCCGCCCAGCTCCGGCAAATCCACGATGGCGCAGGCCTCCAGGACGTGGGCGCCCAGACCTCGCAACAGGGCCAGGGAGGCCAACA
>CAIUTG010000047.1 GCA_903902035.1 uncultured Curvibacter sp.
GCTGGAACAAGGCGTATTGCACCTCACGTTGCTGGAAAAAAGCATTCAAGGCCAAGCCCGCCAAAGCGGGCGTGGCAAAAGCGCTGTCCTTCACACCCGCCAGCACTTGTTGGCTGGACAGGTCTTTGCGAACCTCGGCTTCAAAGCCAGCGGGGCTCAGTCCTTGGGCGGCCAACAGTTGACGGTAGCCTTCCACATCCAGGGAGCCATCGGGTTTGCGCAACTGGGCCAGGGCAGGAATCTCCATCAGCGTGCGGGCCAACTTGCTGTCCGGTGTGATCAAGCGCAAGCCCTTGGCCGCCGCCGCCAAAACCTGCTCGCGCACCAAACGCTCCAGCGTGGCGTAGCGCAGCTCAGGGCTGTCCAGCAATTTGGGATCCACATTGGGCATTTGGGCACGCAAGCGTTGTGCCTCTTTGTTTTGTGCCGCATCCCACTCGGCTTGGGTGATGGCATTGCCATCCACCTTGGCGACCACCGTGCCTTTGTCCATGGCCCGGTTGTAGCCACTGATCCCGAACATGACAAAAGAAGGAATGATCAAAACAAACAAGGCCACCATGACCCATTTGGAATGCGTACGAATGAACTCAAACATGAAAAGCTTTCTGGGACCCAAAAAACAAAGGCGAACCGGTGGTTCGCCTTGACTCACACAAAAATTGGCACACTTCTTTTAGATTATAGAGGGGGCCTCAATGAGTGAACAAACAAAAAAGGCCCACTCTGGTGAGAGCGGGCCTTTGAATGATTTTAAAAATGGTCGGCGTGGCGGGATTCGAACTCGCGACCCCTTGCACCCCATGCAAGTGCGCTACCAGGCTGCGCTACACGCCGACAAGCCTTAGATTATAGACCGAAACCAGGCCTCAAATCGAAAGTTGATCAAAAAGCAGGTGTCGAATTTCAGCCAGCTCTTTGCGAATGTCCTCGATCTGCAACAAGGGACCTTGATTTTGTGCTGCCACCACCTCAATGGATTCAAAGTGCGTGCTGGGTGGGGCGTGGGGCGCCACCTCTTGCAATTGGTTGCGGGCACCGCTGATGGTGAAGCCTTGGTCATACAGCAGCTCACGAATGCGGCGAATCATCAGCACCTCATGGTGCTGGTAATAGCGGCGGTTACCGCGTCGCTTCATGGGCCGCAACTGGGTGAATTCTTGCTCCCAGTAACGCAAGACATGGGGCTTGACGCCGCACAAATCACCGACCTCACCAATGGTGAAATAGCGCTTGGCGGGAATGGCCGGCAAACCGGACTCGGGCGTGGAAAGAGCGTCTGCGTTCATGGGTCACTCAAACGGGACGGCCTTGAATTTGCTCTTTGAGTTTGTGGCTGGCATGAAAGGTCACCACGCGCCGCGCCCCAATGGGGATCAACTCGCCCGTGCGGGGATTGCGCCCGGGTCGGGGGGCTTTGGTGCGAATTTGAAAGTTGCCAAAACCGGAAATCTTGACATCCTCCCCCTGCACCAAACGCTCAATGGCCAAGTCAAAGAAAGCATCCACCATGTCTTTGGATTCGCGCTTGTTCAAACCAATTTGCTCAAACAGCATTTCGGCCAACTGGGCTTTGGTGAGGGCTGGGGTTTCCAGGTCATCCACCGCCAACTGAATTTCAAAATCATCCGACATGTTTTAGGCTCGCAAACGGGCGCCAGTGCGCTCGGCCAAGTGTTTTATCACAGCTTGCACCACCGAATCAATCTGATCTTCGGTCAAGGTCGTTTCCTCACTCTGAAGCGAGAGTCGAACGGCAAAGCTTTTATCAGTGGTATTGGCGGGGCGATAAACGTCAAACAAAGTGACGTCCCGCAACAAGCCTTGGTGCGGCGCACTCAAGATGGCCGCTTCAACCTGGGCATAAGGCACGGTTTCGGCCACCACCAAAGCCAAGTCACGGCTGACGGCCTGTAAACGCGAAACCGACTGGAATGTCGGCACGCGGCGGGCCAACACCGCATCCAGTTCAAGCTCAAACAAAATCGGGGAGGAAGCAAAACCCCACTGCTGCCGCCATTTCGGATGCAACTCACCCACCACCCCAATCACACGGCCCTGCAGTTTGACTTCGGCCGTGCGGCCGGGATGCAGGGCGGGATGGGTGGCCGGCACAAACTCTAGCGCCCCTTTGCCATGTGAGCAAAGCAAGCTTTCCAGCTCGCCCTTGACGTCAAAAAAATCAACCCCGATTTCCTTGCCCGACCACTGCAAAGGCGCGCGCGGGCCAAACGCCAAACCAGCCACGCGCATGGGCTGGTCAAACCCGGCCACGCTGGTCAGCGAATCTTGCACCTGTTCGTCTCGCAAGAAGACCCGCCCCAACTCGAACACCCGCACCCGCGCCGCCTTGCGGTCGGTGTTGAACTTCAGCACCTGCAGCAAAGAGCCCATGAGCGATGAGCGCATCACGCCCATTTGGCTGGCAATCGGGTTCAAAAGTTGAATCGGGTTGGGATTGCCCGCCAGCTCATGCTCCCAGGCCGCCTCCACGAAACTGAAGTTGATGGTTTCCTGATAACCCAAAGCGGCCAAAGCACGGCGCACCGCAAACGGACTGCGCGTGTTTTCTGCGGGCAACTTCGGCGAGATGGGCGCCAGGGGCTTGGTCGTCGGCAGGTTTTCAAAACCCAGCAGGCGCACCACTTCTTCAATCAAATCTTCTTCCAGGGCGATGTCAAAACGGTAGCTCGGCGGCGTGACCATCAAGGTGCCGACGGCGCCATCTGTCCCCCCGTGGCTGCCCTGCACCACCTGCAAACCCAGGCGCTGCAAGGCTTGCACACATTGGGCCTCGGTCACCGGCATGCCGATGATTTTTTCAGCACGGGCGACCCGCAGTGGCACCGTGGGGGCCACCGGCATGTGGGGCTGCACATCGGTGACGGGGCCAGCCTCGCCACCACACACCGCCTGCACCAACTGGGTGATGCGCTCAATGATTTGCACGGTTTGAGCGGGATCCACACCGCGCTCAAAACGGTGGCCTGCGTCGGTGGAAAAATTAAATCGACGTGAGCGCCCTGCCACGGCTTTGGGCCACCAGAAGGCCGCTTCGATGTAGATGTTCTGCGTGTCATCCGAGACAGCGGTCGCGTCCCCGCCCATGATGCCTGCGAGCGACTCAACGGCTTGCGCATCGGCGATCACACCCACGGTTTCATCCAGGGTGATGGTGTTGCCATTCAAGAGTTTCAAGGACTCGCCAGCACGGGCCCAACGAACTTCCAGGCCCGTGTTCAAACCCCCATGAATTTTGTCAAGGTCAAAAATGTGCGTGGGTTGACCCAACTCGAACATCACGTAGTTGGAGATGTCCACCAAGGGGGCTACCGAACGCTGCCCGCAGCGGGCCAGACGATCGACCATCCATGGCGGGGTGGTGGCCTTGGGGTTCACGCCGCGCACAATGCGGCCCGAAAAACGGCCACACAAATCGGGCGCACTGACCTTCACGGGCAACACATCGCTGTGGCCCAGGGGCGCTTTGTCCAAGCCCATTGAATCGGGTGCGGTCAAAGGTGTGCCGGTCAAGGCCGACAATTCCCGCGCCACGCCATGAACGCTCAAACAATGCGCCAAATTGGGCGTGAGTTTGAGGGTGAAAAGGGTGTCGTCCAGGTTCAAATACGTGCGGATGTTTTGACCCAAGGGCGCGTCCAGCGGCAACTCCATCAACCCCCCGTGGTCTTCGGAGAGTTTGAGTTCACGGGCCGAACACAACATGCCCTGACTTTCCACGCCACGCAATTTGCCCA
>CAIUTG010000048.1 GCA_903902035.1 uncultured Curvibacter sp.
CCGATCTCATGGTCGCCCACCGTACCCGAAAGCAATAAAACATCCCCCACACGCGCCCGGTTGCCACTGATATGGACCTGAGCCGGCAAGACCCCCACGCCGGTGGTGGCGATGAAAACACCATCCCCCTTGCCTCGCTCGACCACTTTGGTATCGCCTGTGACGATCGGCACTTTGGCGGCCCGCGAGGCAGCGGCCATGGAGCGGACAATTCGCTGTAAGTCGCGCAGCGGAAAGCCTTCTTCCAGAATAAAACTGGCACTCAAATACAAAGGATGCGCCCCCAGCATTGCCACGTCATTGAGTGTGCCATTCACCGCAAGACAACCCACGTCCCCACCGGGGAAAAACAGGGGTGAGGCCACATGCCCGTCCGTGGCCATGACCCAGCGTGCCCCCTCCTGAAGGCCCGTTGGCCAGGGCAACACAGCGCCATCGTCGCCTTGTCGCAGGTACTCATTGTCGAACTCGGCCACGAACAAGTCAGTAATCAGTTGCGCCGCCGTTTTGCCACCAGCACCATGGCTCATGTCAATAAAACCGTGCTTGATATCCAGCGGACGGGTGTGGTTTTTAGTCATGACGGCTTGTTCTCAATTCGGCTTTGTCCGTTGCCTGACGAAAGCGTCCATAGGTGTAGTGGGCCGCGCAAGCCCCTTCGCTGGACACCATGCAGGAGCCAATCGGGTTCTCCGGGGTACAGACCGTCCCGAAAATTTTACATTCGCTGGGTTTCTTGATGCCTCGCAAAATGGCCCCACACTCACACGCCTTGTTGTCCGCCACGGTTTGATAGGCCAGCGCAAAGCGGTGCTCTGCATCGAAGTCCCGATAGGCTTCAGCAATTTGCAAGGCCGAATGGGGGATGGCACCCAGCCCCCGCCATTCAAATGACGCCCTCACTTCAAACACCTGCGCCATTCGTTTTTGTGCGTTTTGGTTTCCCAAAGGTGTGACGGCACGGATGAATTCATTCTCGATTTCGGCCCGCCCCTGGTTGATTTGAGCCACCAGCATGCGGATGGCTTGCAACACATCGAGCGGCTCAAAACCCGCAATGACCACGGGTTTTTGATGGGCGGCGGCAAACCGGGCATACGGATCAGAGCCAATCACAATGCTGACATGGGCGGGGCCGATAAAGCCATCAATTTGGGCGGTGTTGCCCGCCGCTGCCCCATCCAGGATGGCTTGAATGGCTGGCGGGGTCAACACATGGTTGCACATCACGCTGAAGTTTTTCAACTGGGCTTTTTGGGCCTGCGAGATCACCCACGCCGTCGGTGGCGTGGTGGTTTCAAAGCCAATCGCGAAGAAAACCACTTGAAGGTCCGGGTTCTCAAGCGCCAGTTTCAAAGCATCTGAAGAGGAGTAAACCATGCGGATGTCCGCGCCCAAGGCCTTGGCTTTTAAAAGGGACAGGTGCTTGGACGCCGGAACGCGCAGGGTGTCGGCATACGTGCACAGGGTCACTCGGTGCTCCAGAGCCAAAGCGATGGCCATGTCCAGGCGCCCAATTGGCAGCACACAAACGGGACAGCCTGGGCCATGGATCATGTGAACATGGGGTGGCAACAACTCCAACACCCCGTAGCGTGAAATAGCGTGTGTGTGCCCCCCGCAAAATTCCATGAGTTTGTATTGCCGGTTGGGATCGGCCTCAAGGGCGATGCATTTCGCGATGTGTTGGGCCATCGCAGCATCGCGGTATTTGTCGATGTATTTCATCAGTGAGCTTCCCTCTGCGCAAACATCGCCAAAGTCCGCAAAGCTTCGTCGGGCTCAATCGTTCCAATGGCGTGCCCGACATGAACCACCACATAGTCGCCCACCTTGACCGCATCCAGCAGCGCCACGGAAATGTCCTTCCGAATGCCCCCCAATTCAACCACCGCTTGATCGTCTGGCAACAGGGCCATGACCCGTGCAGGAATGGCTAAACACATGTCGTCATCTCCTTTCCCAAGTCGGCGGCACAGGACAAGCGATGTGAAGCCACCCAAGCTTGTCCCCAGGCCAAACCGTCATCCCCCATTTTTTGAGCAGGCCAATGAACTTGAAAACCCAAAGCCTGCAATTGCTGTGCGAGACGGTCGCGCAAAATACGGTTTAAAAAACAGCCGTCGCCCAAACACACCACCGGGCTGGAAGCCCAGGGCGATCGAGAAGAAGACAGGATTTGTGCTTGCACTTGCACCCACCGAGCCAAGCCGTCCACCAAACCGAGATGAAACCGGGCGGCTGCCGCTTCTCGTTCGGCGACCGGGGTGTCGAGCAGGGACGCCCACAGGGGCCGCAAATCCAATTGGGACAACCCGTTTTCGGCGGGCACCACAAGGGCTGGCGGGATGGCGGGGCGGGCATCCGGGTGCCGCGCCAACCACCGGCTGGCCAGGTTTTCCAAGGCCATGGCGGCTTGGGCCTCTTCATGCTGGCGCACACTCACACCGAGTGCCGCAGCGGCGGCATCGAACCAACGCCCGGTGCTGCTGGTAAGTGGACAATTCAGTTCTGCCTCCAGCATGCTGTGCAGTCCTTGAGCCCGGTTTTCCCCAACCACAGGCCCCCAGCGCGGCACAATTTCGGCCCCTCGCCCGCAGGCCTGCAGCGCCGATGCGGCCATGCGCCAAGGCTCGCGCGCCGCACGGTCACCGCCTGGAAGTGCGAGTGTGGTGAGGTGCCCCAATCGACGCCATTCGGCCCCATTCACCCACAACAATTCACCGCCCCAAGCCTTGCCATCTGTGCCGAAGCCGACGCCATCCAGTGCCAAGCCCAGAACGGGGCCACTGAGTTGGTGCTCGGCCATCACAGCCGCCATGTGCGCATGGTGATGCTGCACCCCCACAGCAGGCACTTGCCAAGCCCGAGCTTGTTGCAGGGCCAGCTGAGTGCTGTAAAAATCCGGGTGCAAATCGTGTGCAATCGCACGCACCGGCTGATTTGAAAGACAGGCCAGCCTCCGCATTTTCTGCACCGATTCTTCCAAGGCAAGACAGGCGACTGGATCGCTCAAATCTCCGTGCGTGCTTGACCACAACACCCGGTCGTTCTGTAATAAACAAACGGTGTTTTTCAGCCATGCACCAACCGCCAGAATGCTCATAGCCGACTCACTTCGCTTTCAAGCTGGCCTGGGAAATCCAATCCAGCCAGGCATCGAGCCCCATCCCGGTGGTCGCGCTGAGTTGAATGATTTCAATTTGGGGATTGACACGCCGTGCCAAGGCCACGCACCGATCCACATCAAACTGCACATGCGCCAGCAAATCCATTTTGTTGAGCACCATCAGTTGCGAGGCCGCAAACATA
>CAIUTG010000049.1 GCA_903902035.1 uncultured Curvibacter sp.
GAGGCCTGGCAGCGGCTGGCGCAGGATTTGGACGTGAGCAAGCTGGCCGCCATGACCCAAACCATTGGCTTGGGCCAAGCGGTCGAGACCGCCAAGGCCTTGTTGGCAGGACAGGTGCGCGGGCGGGTGGTGGTTGACGTGAACGCTTGAAGGCCCCAATCCAGCCAGACCCGGTTTTAAGCTTGGTTGGATTTTTGGCCTTTGATGTCGTCCAGCAATGGCCGGCAAACATCGAGCACACCTTGGTAACCCGCCACGAGTTGTTGCGGCAAACCGGGGTCGCCCAGCAGCGTGCCCGTCATCATCACCAGACCTTCCAGCAGACCTTCCGCTGCTGGCAGGGCGTGGGGGTGTTGTTTCAGCAAATCTTGCACATGGGCTTGAGCGGCTTGAAGGCTTTCAAGGGGCGGGTGGGAAGTGCCTGAGTCGTTGGGCAGCTGATTTGTCATGGTGGGGGCCTTGCTGAGAGAACAATGGGAGACAGTATCCGCGATTTTGAGGGGCTGCTCAGCGGGGTGGACAAATCGTGGCTTCATGCGTAGTCGCTCTTTTTTGCACCTCATTGAGCATGTCCTGAAAAGCAGAGCGGGCTTGTTTGACCAGCAAAGTCTGGCTCCAGGTCTTGGGAAACCAGGCCGGTGTCTCGACCTCGGCGTGGGAGCTCAGCTGGGTGTGGTCCTGGTCCAATTCGGTCAATTGGAGCGTGTTTTGCATGGACTTGACATCACCAGAAATCAGTTGACTTTGCGAGCGGTATAGGATCGGGTCCAGATGAATGCGGTACTTGGCGCCCAGGTGCAGGTTGAACAGGCCCAGGTCCACAATGCCCACCCGATCCACCAGCCATTCCTCTGGGCCGAGCGGGCTGGCATGGCTGCTGTAGAGGGATTTGACAAAGCAGGGCGAGTGCTCAAAGTCATGGAAAACGGCCCAAACCACATCGATGGGGGCGTCGATGTCGGCTTGCACGCCCACGATCACTTCGGATTCTGTTTGGCTTGCGGTGACCTCAAAGCGGGTCGCCGCGGTCGCCATCGGGGCTACAACCGTTTGCCAAACCAGGAACCCAAACAAGAACCACGACCAGGGCAATGCAGGGGCTTTCAATGGGCGGGCTCCGTCACGTTGGGTGCGTTGGTGGGGGATGTCGTGCTCGTGGTGGTGGTGTTGCGGTGAACCCGAATCAGCAACAAAAACGGCATGGCCGCCAAGCACAAAAGCAGCATGTCGCCAAACACCTGCAGGTAACTGATCATGCTCGCTTGGCGTGTCACCTCAGTATTCAACCAGGCCAGACCGGTCGGTTGATCGATGGCCAAGAAGCTGGGCAGGGTGCTCAAACCAGGGTGGCCCCACGTCACCGATTCGACCAATTCACTGTGTGATCGCGCCGCCCCCTGGCTTTGCAGGGCTTGCACAATCGAAATGCCCACACTTCCGCCCAGGTTGCGCAGCAGGCTGTAAAGGGGGGTGCCCGCATTGCGCAGCTGAGGGGCCAAAGTGGCAAAAGTCACGGCCGACAAGGGCACGAAGGTAAAGCCAATGCCCATGCCCTGAATCAAGCCCGAAATCACCAAGGGGGTGGTGCCCATGTCCAGGTTGAACTGCATCATTTGGTAGAGCGAACCGGCCATCAAGGCAAAGCCCCCAAACATGATGGTGCGCAGGTCAAGGTGGTTCACCAGCCGACTCACCACGATCATGGCCAGCATGGTGCCCAGGCCTCGTGGTGCGGTGATGACGCCCGTCAAGACCACCGGGTAGCCCATCAAGGATTGCAAGAAACTGGGCAACAAGGACATGACCCCATAAAGCACGATGCCCACGATGAAGGCAAACAAGCTGCCGATGAGAAAATTGCGATCCTGCAACAAGGCCCGGTTGAAAAACGACACGCCTTGCACGGTGAAGGTGTGGACGGCAAAAAAGGCAAAAGCAATCAATGCCCCCGCCGCCTCCAGTCGGATTTCCGAGGAGGCGAACCAATCGAGCAATTCACCCCGGTCCAAAAAAAGTTGCAGCAGGCCAATCGCCAGGCTCATGCTGACAAAACCGAAAACATCCAATTTCTGGTTGTCCGGGCGACTCTCTGGCAAATAACGCACGATGCCCCACAAGGCAATCAGTCCCACCGGCAGGTTGATGTAGAAGACCAGCCGCCAGTCAAAATTTTCGGTCAACCAACCGCCCAACATGGGCCCCAAAATCGGGCCCACCATGATGCCTGCCCCCCACACGGCCATGGCCTGACCCACTTTTTCGCGCGGGTTGATGTCCAGCAAAACCGCTTGAGACAGGGGCACCAAGGCCGCTCCAAACACCCCTTGCAGCAAACGGGCCACGACAATTTCCCACAGCGAACCAGCCATGCCGCACAGGGCCGAAGCCACGGTGAAGCCGATCACCGACACAATGAAAACCCGGCGTCGACCCACCATCTCACAAAACCAGCCCGTCAAAGGCAGGGTGATGGCCGAGGCCACGATGTAGGAGGTCAAGACCCAGGTGATCTGGTCTTGCGAGGCTTGCAAGCTGCCCTGCATGTGCGGCAAAGCCACATTGGCGATGGTGGTGTCCAGAGCTTGGATGATGGTGGCCAACATGATCGACACCGTGATCATGCCTTTGTGCGGAAAGTCGGGAGAACTCAAATGAGGGGCCTGTTGTGCATGCTTGGATATGTAAGCACAAGTGTAATTTGTTTGATTACACTGAGCCAGTCCAGGTCATGAGGAGACACCATGCACTCGAATCGGCGCCGTTTCTGCTGGGGCCTCCTGCCTTTGGTGGGGTTCATGGCGGCAGCGGCTGCCTCGGTGCAGGCGGCCAGTCCCTATCTAGAAGGCTGCATGGCCGAGCAGATCGATTGGCAAAAGCACCGGGGTGAGCTGTCGCCCTCCCATTACCGCATTGAAAAATATTGCAGCTGCATCAAAGCAGAGGTGCAAAACCGCGCCATGCCCGCGCAAGTCGATGAGCTGGACGACTTTCCCAACCACAAGCCTCGCTGGTTGTTGACCTTGGAGGGCCAGGCACGGCCGGTTTGTGAGCCCCTCCTGAAGCGCTGATCGGTTTTCAGAGGCACAAGGCCTTGATGTCGGCGGGGATGGGGATGGCCTGGATGCGCTGCGGGTCTTGCGGGTGTTGCACGCAAAAGGCCCGGGTTTCGCGGCCTTCGCACAGCACCGTGTCAGCCCGTCGTACCGTGTGTTGGTGGATGAAGACCTTGTCACACCATTCGACGATGCGGGTTTCAATTTGCAGGCGCTCGCCGTAGGTGGCGGGGCGCAAAAAACGGGTGTTGATTTCCAGCAAAGGGGTGCCGATGATGCCCCGGGTTTTGACCAACTCTCGCCAAGGTGGGACGCCGCATTGCATGAAAAAGTGCAAGGACGAGGCATCCATCCATTTGGAAAAATTGGGAAAAAACACAATTCCCGCCGGGTCGCAGTCACCAAACAGAACCTCGACCTCAAACACCCAGGATTTGCTCATAAGAGTCCCAGTGGAAAAAGGGGTGTCCGTTTTCGGAATGCCCCGGGGTGGCGTTGCGGCAAGGGTGCTTCGGCCAGCGGCATGAGGGGCCTCAATGCACAGGGAACAAAAACAAGCCCACGGTCAAAGCCAGGCCCAAGCCAACAATCGCCAGACGCAAAAGTTTTTCATTGACCCGGTGCAAAGCCCAGGCCCCGGCGAATCCACCGAGCGCGGCCCCAACGGCCATGAAGCCGGCCGGGATCCATTTGACTTCAGGGGAAAACACAAACAACAACACGGCGGCCGCGTTCATGACCCCGGCCAGGACATTTTTGGTCGCGCCCGCATTGCGGGTGGGGACACCGGCGACGGTGAGGGCCGCAATCATCAAAAAGCCGATCCCGCCGCCGAAATAGCCCCCATAAATGGCAATCAAAAATTGCATGAACAGGGTCAGGGGCGCGCTCAGCTGGGTTGGGTGTTCTGGGGTTTTCCGGAAAAAACTGCCCCAGGCAAAGAGCGTGGTGGCAAACAGCACCAACCAAGGCACGAGCAGGGTGAACATCGAGCTGGGGGTGTTGAGCAAGAGCAGGGCCCCCACCACACCACCGAGCAAACTGATGATAAACAGGGCACGAAACGACACCGTTGAGGTGCCTGTGACCAATTGACGGCCCGCCCAACCCGAGCTAATCTGTGAGGAAAACAAAGCCACCGTCGAGGTGATGTTGGCAGCCAGGGGGGTCAGGCCTGAAAAAATCAGGGTGGGCAAGGTGACAAACGAGCCGCCACCGGCCAGTGAGTTTTGAATGCCTGCCCAAAGGCCGGCCAAAAAGATGAGGGCATAGAAGGTCATGGCCCGTATTGTCTCTGAATTCAATGCCCCTCCATAAAAGGCATCTCAGCGGCTTGGCTATAGCAAAATGTTCTATCTGCTAGTGCCCAATCGGAAATCAAAATCAGGGTTATTACTAATGGGTGTTCGTTAACCGGTTGGTACATTTAAATTTTCAACCTTGAGAAAACCATGTCCATCGCCTCATTCAAAGAGCCCCAAGGGACTCACCAAACGAAGAAAGCCACCGCCAGTGGCTGGATTGGCTCTGTTCTAGAGTATTACGACTTTTTTATCTATGCCACGGCGGCCGCTTTGGTCTTTCCGCAGCTTTTCTTCCCCTCGACCGACCCCACAGTCGCCATTGTGGCTTCCTTGGCAACCTATGGTGTGGGTTATGTGGCCCGCCCCATTGGTGCCCTGGTCTTGGGTTACTGGGGGGATACCCATGGCCGCAAACAGGTGTTGATCACCTGCATGTTCCTGATGGGCCTGTCCACCATGGCGGTAGGTTTGTTGCCGACCTATGCCCAGGTCGGGGTGTGGGCGCCCTTGTTCCTGGTGATTTTGCGACTCATCCAGGGCTTTGCCGTGGCCGGTGAAATCTCGGGGGCCAGTTCCATGATTTTGGAACACGCGCCTTTTGGTCGTCGCGGTTTCTTCTCCAGTTTCACCTTGCAAGGGGTGCAGGCCGGACAGATTTTGGCTGCCGCCGTTTTCCTGCCTTTGGCCCACTACCTGCCCAAAGAAGACTTCAACAGCTGGGGCTGGCGTGTGCCGTTCCTGTTGAGCTTTATTGTGATCATCGTGGGTTTCATCATTCGCCGTGAAGTGGAAGAAACCCCGGCTTTTGAAGCGGTGGAGCAACAATTCGAGGCGAAGAAAGCCCCCAAGATTCCCGTGGTCGAGGCTTTGCAACACCACTGGGCCGACATGCTGCGCGTGGTCTGCATGTCTTTGATGAATGTGATTCCCGTGGTGGCCACCGTGTTTGGCGCGGCCTACGCGGTGCAGCCTGGCTACGGCATCGGTTTCAGCAAGGATGTCTATTTGTGGATTCCCGTGCTGGGCAACATCGTCGCGGTGATCGTGATTCCTTATGTGGGCAATTTGTCCGACAAAATCGGTCGTCGTCCGCCCCTGATTGTGGGTTCGTTGGTGGCTGGCTTGCTGTCTTTTGCCTACCTTTATGCCATCAGCATTCACAGCGTGCCCTTGGCCATCGCCATGTCCTTGCTGATGTGGGGCGTGGTCTATCAAGGCTACAACGCCGTGTTCCCCAGCTACTACCCCGAGTTGTTCCCGACCCGGGCCCGTGTTTCGGCGATGGCGATTTCGCAAAACACCGGCACCATGATCACCGCCTTTTTGCCCGGCTTGTTCGCCTACATCGCGCCGCCCGGATCGGTGGACGTGCCCTTCACGATTGGTTGTGCCGCTTTGGGCGTGACCGTGATTGCCGCCATTGCTGCTTTGTCAGCGCGTGAAACTTCACGCATCCACATGAGCGATTTGGGCAACCCCAACGCGGTGCCGGTCGAGGCCGCCGAGTACGAGCGTTTGCGTCAGCAAGCCATTGCCCAGGCGCAAGCGGCCAAGGCATAAGGGTCGAATCCCGCCCTGACAATTCAGGGTCTCAAACAACAAAGGCCAATCCCTCACGGGTTGGCCTTTTGTTTTTGGGCGGATCCACTCAGAGGGCGGTGGTCACAAGCGCTTGGGTGGCCTTCAAACAAGTCGCGGCCCACTCCAGTGGAGGGGTGGTGGCTTCCAGTTCAAAGTTGACGATTTCCACGCTGAGGGGCAGGTCGGCTGGCAAGGCCGCCACCAGGCCCTTGAGGTCGATGCTGCCCTGGCCGGGCAGGCAACGTTCGCAACGGGCGGTGTGGATCATTTGTTCGGTGCTGAAGTGCTGACCCGCCTGGGCATCGCACAGTTGGGCGTAGTGCAGCAGCTGTCTAGGAATGGCGCGGATGTCGTCCAAAGTCGTGTTGGAGCGGCCAAAGTGCAGGGCATCGATGAGGATGCCCGCGTTTTCGGGGGAACCTGCTTGCGCCACCACGCGCAGTGCCGCCCTGGCGTCGGGCACCGCTGTCCAGGGCATGAATTCCAGGTTGGCGCTGAGGCCGTAGGGCTTGAGGGCTGCGCACAATTGGCCGTAGTGTTGGCTGAGGCGCTGGGGTTCGGTGTCGTCACCGGCCACCAAAATGGCTTTGGCCTTGAGGGCCGCCGCCGCCTCAAACAAGGCTTGCCACTGTGAAGCGCCCCCTTGAATCTCAAAGTGTTCATCCAGGCGCACGATTTCCAGGTCAAACACCTGCACCCCGGTGTCGTGTTGGGCGGCCAGGGTTTCGCGCAACACCTCGGGGTGTCCCAGCAAATGCTGTTGGGGGGCGCCGGGCGCATTGGGCCACAAGCGCAAGCCCACCGATTGGTAGCCCGTGGCCGCAGCCACCTGCAGGGCCTGCACCGGGTCGCAGCGGCGTGAGGTGAGGTAAGCGAGGGAGTAGTCGCGCGGGCTCATGGCGTTATTTCAAGGGGGAAACCGCTGTGGGCAGGGCAATCGTGGACACCATTTGGGTGGTGAGGTGGGCGGGGCCGCCTTTGGGGGGCCAGATGCCTTGGGCCACGGCATCGGCGCGTTTTTGACTGCGCTCATTGACATCGCGGTAAGCCCAGATGTTGGTGAAGCGCAAGGGGCCATCCAGCGCCACCATCGCGACGACACAGGGTGACAGGGCGTGGCGCGCGGGCACGTACTGTTCCCACAAATCAATCGTGGCTTGCACCCCGCCGGTCTTGATGCCGTAGGTGCGGATTTCATAAACCGGGCCTTGGATGCCCGACTCGCTGCTGGGGCGCACCGCCGGCATCCAAGGGAAGCCCTGGTAGCTGTGCTGCTCCAGCGACTGAAAGAGGTCGCCACAACCCAGCGGGTTGGCGCTTTTTTGTGTGCGCTCGCGCTCAGCCGCCAAGGCGGTCAGGGTGGTGAAGCCACGCAAGACGATCATCTGGTTCAAAACCCCAATGTCGCTGAACCAGCAGCCCAGCAATTCACCTTCGCCACCGTGGGCCAGGGCATTTTCTTGGGCGTAGGCCTGAACCGCTGTGGCGGCTTGGCCCGTCGTGCCAAAGGGGAGGGTGAGGGTGGCGAGTTCGTAGTACATGAGGGCTTTCCAAAAATCAAAAAGGGGTGAACGAGGAATGCTGAGGGAAGTCAGCGGAGTGAATGGGCCGCATGGTGGGCGGCGATGAAACCAAAGGTCATGGCAGGCCCCAGGGTGATGCCACCGGCGGGGTAGCGACCCGCCATCATGCTGTTCATGTCATTGCCCGTGGCGTAAAGGCCGGGGATGGCTTGGCCCTGGGCGTCCAGAACCTGTGCCTGGTCATTGGTGTTGAGGCCGGCATTGCTAGTTCGGTAGAAGAAAAGCTCTTAATCTGTTGAAAGAGATGA
>CAIUTG010000050.1 GCA_903902035.1 uncultured Curvibacter sp.
ACCACCTGTTGGGCGCCGAGGGCGAGGGCTTCAAGATCGCCATGAAGGGCTTGGACGGCGGGCGCATCAACATCGCCACCTGCTCGGTGGGCGCGGCCCAGGGTGCCCTGGCCCAGGCGCAGCGCTACATGCAGGAACGCCAGCAGTTTGGCAAACCCATTGCCAGCTTTCAGGCCCTGCAATTCAAATTGGCCGACATGGCGACCGAACTGGTCGCGGCCCGCCAAATGGTGCGCTTGGCCGCCTGCAAACTCGATGCCCATGCGCCCGACGCCACCACCTATTGCGCCATGGCCAAACGCTTTGCCACCGATGTGGGCTTCAATGTCTGCAACGAGGCGCTGCAATTGCACGGCGGCTACGGCTACATCCGTGAATACCCCCTGGAGCGCTTGCTGCGCGACTCGCGGGTGCACCAAATTCTGGAAGGCACGAATGAGATCATGCGCGTCATCATCGCGCGCCGCCTGCTCGACGGCGATGCGCCGGAGGCGATTCGTTAAAGCGCTGCCACCCCTCATTTTTTAAATTACGACGGAGACTCCTCATGAAAATCGCTTTCATCGGCTTGGGCAATATGGGCGGCCCCATGGCCCTGAATTTGCACAAAGCCGGCCACACCGTGCAGGCTTTTGACCTGTCCAAAGCGGCCACCGAGAAATTGGCGGCGCAAGGCGTGACCCTCGCCGCCAGCGCCACCGACGCGGTGCAAGGGGCACAGGCCGTCATCAGCATGCTGCCCGCCAGCCAACATGTCGAGTCTTTGTACCTCGGAGAAAACGGCCTGTTGGCGCAATTGCCAACCGGCACCTTGGTGATCGACTGCTCCACCATCGCCGCAGCCAGTGCCAAAAAAGTGGCCCAAGCCGCTGCCGTTCGGGGCCTGCCCTGCCTGGACGCCCCCGTGTCCGGCGGCACGGGCGGGGCCATGGCGGGCACGCTGACCTTCATGGTCGGCGGTGACGATTCGGCTTTGGCCCTGGCCCGCCCCCTGCTGGAAAAAATGGGCGCCAACATTTTCCACGCCGGTGCGGCGGGCGCGGGCCAAACCGCCAAAATCTGCAACAACATGCTGCTCGGCATCTTGATGATCGGTACCAGCGAGGCCCTGGCCTTGGGCGCAGCGAATGGACTCGACCCCCAGGTCTTGTCCGAAATCATGCGCCGCAGTTCTGGCGGCAACTGGGCCTTGGAAAAATACAACCCCATGCCCGGCGTGATGGAAACGGCCCCCGCCGCCAAAGGCTATGCCGGTGGTTTTGGCACCGACCTCATGCTGAAAGACTTGGGTCTGGCACAAGAAAACGCCACCACCGTCAAAGCGGCCACCCCGCTTGGGGGCCTGGCACGCAGCCTTTATGCAGCGCACAGCCTGGCCGGACAAGGTGGTTTGGACTTTTCCAGCATCATTCAGCTGTTCACGCCCAAGGCCTGACCCGCCTGCCAATAAAATAGGGGGATGAACCCCCTGCTCCAATCCCTGCATGCCTATCCTTTTGAGCGTCTGCGCGTTTTATTTGAAGGCATCCAACCCAAGGCAGCCCTGCGCCCCATCAGTCTGGGCATTGGTGAGCCCAAGCACCCCACGCCCGAGTTCATCAAAAAAGCCCTGATCGACAACCTGAACGGCTTGGCGGTTTACCCCGCCACAGCGGGCAGCCCTGAATTGCGCCAGGCCATGGCGGCTTGGGTGCACCGGCGCTACCGGGCCAAGGTGGACGCCAACACCCAAGTGCTGCCCGTGAGCGGTTCGCGCGAGGCCCTGTTTGCTTTTGCCCAAACCGTGATTGACCCCCGTGGCAAATTGAACTTGGGCTCGCACTCGGTGCCGGGCAAGGCCGTGGTGGTGTGCCCCAACCCCTTTTATCAAATCTACGAAGGGGCGGCCTTGCTGGCGGGTGCCGAGCCTTTTTATGCACCGTCAGACCCCGAGCGCAACTTCAATGTGAACTGGGACAGCGTGCCCGAGAAAATTTGGCAACGCTGCCAATTGCTCTATGTCTGCTCGCCGGGCAACCCCACGGGTGCGGTCATGCCCTTGGCGGATTGGGAAAAGCTTTTCGCCCTGAGCGACCGCTACCAGTTTGTGATCGCTTCGGACGAGTGCTACAGCGAGATCTACTTCCGCGAAGAGCGCCCTTTGGGCGGCCTGGAAGCGGCCCACAAGCTGGGGCGAGATGACTACAAGAACCTCATGATGTTCACCAGCCTGTCCAAACGCAGCAATGTGCCGGGCATGCGCAGCGGCTTTGTGGCGGGCGACGCGGCCCTCATCAAGGCCTTTGCTTTGTACCGCACCTACCACGGCTCGGCCATGAACCCCACCATCCAGGCGGCCAGTGCCTTGGCCTGGAACGATGAAAAGCACGTCATCGAGAACCGCCAAGCCTACCGCGACAAATTTGCCGCCGTCACCCCCGTGCTCGCCAAGGTGATGGAAGTGGCCTTGCCCGATGCGGGCTTTTATTTGTGGGCCAAAGTACCCGAAAGCATGGGGTTGAGCGACACCGAGTTCGCCGCCGCCTTGCTGGCTCAATACAATGTCACGGTATTGCCGGGCAGTTACCTGGCGCGCAGCGCGCACGGCCACAATCCGGGAGCGCAACGACTGCGTTTGGCCTTGGTGGCTGAAACGGCCGAATGTTTGGAGGCTGCCGAGCGCATCGTTGAATTCATTCAAAACTTCAAAAAACCCTGATCAATGGAACCCCTATGACCACAACGACCGCACAATTGCAAACCCTGATCGAAAGCGCTTGGGACAACCGCGCCAACCTCACCCCTTCTTTGGCCCCCAAAGAGGTGCTGCAAGCGGTGGACCATGTCATTGCCGACCTGAACACCGGCCGCCTGCGCGTGGCCACCCGCGAAGGGGTGGGCCAATGGACCGTGCACCAGTGGGTCAAAAAAGCCGTGTTGTTGTCCTTCCGCCTGAAAGACAACCAGCCCATGGGGGCGGGCGATTTGAGTTTTTACGACAAGGTGCCCACCAAATTCGCCAACCTCAGCGACGAAGAAATGAAGGCCACCGGCGTGCGCGTGGTGCCCCCGGCGGTGGCGCGTCGCGGCAGCTTCATCGCCAAAGGCGCGATTTTGATGCCCTCCTATGTGAACATCGGCGCTTATGTGGACGAAGGCACCATGGTTGACACCTGGGCCACCGTCGGCAGCTGCGCTCAAGTCGGTAAAAACGTTCACCTTTCGGGCGGTGTGGGCTTGGGCGGGGTGTTGGAACCCCTGCAGGCCAACCCCACCATCATCGAAGACAACTGCTTCATCGGCGCCCGCTCCGAAATTGTGGAAGGCGTGATCGTGGAAGAAAACTCGGTCATTTCCATGGGCGTCTACATTGGCCAAAGCACCCCCATCTATGACCGCGCCACGGGCGAAGTCACTTATGGCCGCGTGCCCTCGGGCTCGGTCGTCATCAGCGGCAGCTTGCCCAAAGACAACGGCCGCTACAGCCTGTATGCCGCCATCATCGTCAAGCGCGTGGATGCCCAAACCCGTGCCAAAACCAGCCTGAATGACCTGCTGCGCGATTGATTTTTTGATGTCAACTTCGCCCATGTCCCCCACCCTCGCGCTCACCGAGCAACTCATCGCCCGCAGCTCGGTCACCCCGGTCGATGCGGGCTGCCTGGAGATTCTGCGGGCGCGACTGGAACCCTTGGGCTTTGTTTGCGAGATCCTGGCCCGTGGGCCTTTGCTGGATGCCCAGCTGGGCAAGGGTGCCCGCAGCGACGACCCGCAGTTGACCGTGACGAACCTCTGGGCCAAACGTGCCGGCAAGGCCCGCCCCAGTGCTTCAGCCACCCCAACCCTGGTCTTTGCGGGGCACACCGATGTGGTGCCCACCGGCCCCCTGAATCAATGGGGCAGCAACCCCTTTGCCCCAACCTACAAGGACGGACGCCTTTATGGACGCGGGGCCGCCGACATGAAAACCTCGATCGCCGCTTTTGTGGTGGCGGTGGAAGAGTTTTTGGCGGCGCATCCAGACCCTGAATTGAATCTGGCTTTTTTGCTGACCAGCGACGAAGAAGGCCCGGCGCTGGACGGCACGGTCTGGGTTTGCGAAGAACTCCAGGCCCGAGGCGAAACCTTGGATTACTGCATCGTGGGTGAGCCGACCTCGGTCAAACAGACCGGCGACATGATCAAAAATGGCCGTCGCGGCACCATGAGCGGCAAGCTGACCGTGAAAGGCATTCAAGGCCACATCGCCTACCCGCATTTGGCACGCAATCCGATTCACCAAGCCCTGCCCGCCTTGGCTGAGTTGGCGGCACACCGCTTTGACGAAGGCAATGCTTTTTTCCCGCCCACCAGTTTTCAAATCAGCAACTTCCACGGCGGCACGGGGGCCAGCAACATCATTCCCGGCGAAGTGGTGATTGACTTCAACTTCCGCTTTTGCACCGAATCGACGCCCGACGCCCTGCAAGCCAAGGTGGTCCGTGTGTTGCAAGCGCATGGCCTGGAATTTGACCTGCAATGGACAATTGGCGGCCTGCCTTTCCTGACGACGCCCGGCACTTTGGTCAGCGCCGTCCAAGCGGCCATTCAAGCCGAAACCGGTTTGGACACCGAACTCTCGACCACGGGCGGCACCAGCGACGGCCGCTTCATCGCCAAGATTTGCCCCCAGGTCATTGAGTTGGGCCCGCCCAATGCCAGCATCCACAAAATCGATGAACACATTGCCATTGCCGACATCGAGCCGCTGAAAAACATTTACCGACGCGCCATCGAAAACCTGGCCTCCCCGAGCAAAGCGACCGTTTGAACCCCGATCAAAAAACCGACCCCGCCACCACCGTCTTGGCGGCCATCGAAACGGCTGCGAAAGCCCTCGAAACCGCTGGCG
>CAIUTG010000051.1 GCA_903902035.1 uncultured Curvibacter sp.
CGCCCCGTTGAGAAATGGCAAAGTCAAAGCCATGCGCGTTTGTTTTATACCGTGGTTGTTTTTGTTAGCAAGCTGCAAATCATGTTTCGTTCAAAAAAGATTAGCAGTTGCCGCGCCAAGCGAAAATAAATCCCAAAAACCTCCAAATAATCCCAAAAACCTCCAAAAAATCGCAAAAACCGTCTGCCTAACCAGGGGTCCTGAAGGCTGCATCATTTCAAACGAGGGGCAGATTTCACATGTTCCAGCCGAACCTACCAAAGCGGTTGACACAAACGGGGCTGGAGACATGTTCGCTGGAGCATTCCTCTACGGCATCACCCACGGCATGCCTAGAGGTAAAGCAGCTGCACTAGCTAACGCTGCCGCATCCGCAGTTGTGTCACAGCATGGAAACCGATTAACCACCGAAAAACTGCAACAAATCATGCGACAGTTTTCATAGTTATAATCAAAATATTCGCCGAGTTAAAGAACTACTTGCGGGGCGATCCATAAATTCTGCTAAAGCGTTCGCTGGGCTCCAAAGTTTCTGGGTCGGCAACGCCGAAAAACCATTGAAACAAGGAGCCTTTTTCATGTCAAACGACTACCTATTCACCTCTGAATCCGTCTCTGAAGGTCACCCCGACAAGGTGGCCGACCAGATTTCTGACGCGATTTTGGACGCAATTTTCAAACAAGACCCGCGCAGCCGCGTGGCCGCTGAAACCCTGACCAACACCGGCTTGGTCGTGCTGGCCGGTGAAATCACCACCAACGCGCATGTGGACTACATCCAAGTGGCGCGCGACACCATCAAGCGCATCGGCTACGACAACACCGACTACGGCATCGACTACAAAGGCTGTGCGGTGATGGTTTGCTACGACAAGCAATCCAACGACATTGCCCAAGGCGTGGACCATGCTTCGGACGACCATTTGAATACCGGCGCGGGCGACCAAGGCCTGATGTTTGGTTATGCCTGCGACGAAACGCCCGAGCTGATGCCCGCCGCGATTTATTACGCACACCGCCTGGTGGAGCGCCAAGCCCAGTTGCGCAAAGACGGCCGCCTGCCCTTTTTGCGCCCCGATGCCAAGAGCCAAGTCACGCTGCGCTATGTGGACGGCGTGCCCCACAGCATCGACACCGTGGTGCTGTCCACCCAGCACAGCCCCGATCAGAGCGAAACCCCGCACAAGATGAAGGCCAGCTTCACCGAAGCCATCATCGAAGAAATCATCAAGCCCGTGCTGCCCAAAGAGTGGCTGGTCGATACCAAATACTTGATCAACCCCACCGGCCGTTTTGTGATCGGAGGCCCCCAAGGCGACTGCGGCCTGACCGGTCGCAAGATCATTGTGGACACCTACGGCGGCGCTTGCCCCCATGGCGGTGGCGCTTTCTCCGGCAAAGACCCGACCAAGGTGGACCGCTCGGCCGCCTACGCCGCGCGTTATGTCGCAAAGAACATCGTGGCCGCCGGCTTGGCAAAAAAATGCCAAGTGCAAGTGGCTTACGCGATTGGCGTGGCCAAGCCCATGAACATCACCGTCAACACCATGGGCACGGGCGTGGTGTCCGACGAAAAGCTCTCCGCCTTGGTGGCCGAGCACTTTGACCTGCGGCCCAAGGGCATCATCCAGATGCTGGATTTGCTGCGCCCCATCTACGAAAAAACCGCCGCCTACGGTCACTTTGGCCGTGAAGAACCTGAGTTCTCCTGGGAGCGCACGGACAAAGTAGCCCTGCTCAAGGCCGCCGTCTAAAAAATCCATTCATGGATTTTTTAGGGCTCACTTTTCCCTTTTTTGCGCTGGTCGGGATCGGCTGGCTGGCCGCCCGGTGGGGCTGGCTCCCTGCCAGCGCCGTGCCGGGCTTGAACCGCTTTGTGTTGTTCTTTGCCTTGCCCTGCATGTTGTTTCGGTGGGCAGCCCAAACGCCCTTGGCTCAATTTTTGAACCCCCAGATTTTGGCGGTCTGGGTATTGGGGTCGTTGTGCTTGGTGGGCCTGGCCCTCGCACTTCCCCTGGCGATGGCCCAACGCCGTGAGGTGGATTGGAACAATGCGTCCTTTGGCGCTTTGGTGGGCGCTTTTCCGAATTCAGGCTTTATCGGCATGCCATTGTTGGTCAGCCTGCTCGGTCCCGGGGCCGCAGGCCCCACCCTGGTGGCCATCAGTGTGGACATGGTGTTCACGTCGTCCTTGTGCATCGCCTTGTCAAGGCAGGCCGGACTGAAAGCCCTGCGCGGCGTTTTGAGCAACCCCTTGCCTTGGGCCATCGCCGCGGGCTGCGCGGTGGCAACACTGGGCGTGCGCCTGCCCCAACCCTTGCTGCAACCAATCGCCCTGTTGGCCGACGCCGCTTCGCCCACGGCCTTGTTCACCCTGGGTGCCCTGTTGGCGCAAAAGCAAAACCCGCCCAAGCTGCCACCAGCCCGCTGGGACATTCCCCTGGTGGTGGCGCTGAAATTAGGGGCCCATCCGCTGGTGATTTTTGGCTTGTGCGAGGGCGTGGGTGTCAGCGCTTTCACCCAGATGTCATTGACCTTGTTGGCCGCCCTGCCCAGCGCCAGCAACGTCACTTTCTTGGCTGAACGCTACGGTGCCAACGCCGAACGCATTGCCCGCATTGTGTTGTGGTCCACGGTCTTTGGCTTTGCGAGCCTGACCGGCTTGTCCCATTGGCTGATTCGACCCGCCTGATGCTTCAAGCCAGGGAGGGTTTGGGCAGTGGCACCTCGATGGGGGGCTGGTTTGTCTTGGCCTTTGCCCAGCCTTGTTGCAAAGCGGCTTGCAGCAAGGGCACCACGTTGGCGGGCGCTTGCTGCACGGCGCGCACCACCGCCACCCCGTCCACACCGCACGCTGCGGCCTGCGCCACCTGATCGGCCGACAAAATACCGCCAATCGCAACGACCGGGCAGCCCGCCATTTGCTGCCACCAGGCCAAGTTGTGCAAACCCTGCGGCAACCAGGGCATGGCCTTGGTGAGGGTTGGCCAAACGGGACCACAAGCGATGTAGCGTGGCGACAAACCGCGCGCACGGCACAACTCCCACAGGCTGTGGGTGCTGATGCCCAAGGCAAGGCCACTGGATTGCAGCGTGTCGCGCTCCTGCGGGGACATCGCGGCCAAATCTTCTTGACCCAGGTGCACCGCCCCGGCCCCTTGGGCCAAGGCCTGACGCCAGTGGTCGTTGATGAACAACTCGGCCCCGTGTTCCCGGCACAAGGCCACGGCCTGCGCGATGTTTTGGTTCAGTTCATGCCACCAGGCCTCGCTGGTTTCAGCCGGGGTCTTGATGCGCAGTTGCACGGTGCGGATGCCCGCCGCCAACACCTGTTGCAGCCAGTCCAGCTGATCGACCACCGCATACAAACCCAGTACGCGGGGCGCGCGGGGCGCGGGGGCCGTGACGGACGAGGAAGGCGCGGGCGTGGTCACCAGTTGAGGCAGGGCTTCGCCCCAAGACAAGGTGGGCAACAAGGTGGGGTCGCTGCCAAAGCCCTGGCGGGCCTGGACCGGGCCCGCACCTTGCCCCGCCGGATAAGCGTGGCGCAAGGCCTGGGTGGTCGCCATCTTGGCCAGGACCACGGCGTCGGCGGTCACAAACCCGAGGGCCAAAGCGCTGGCGGCGCTGGTCGCAAAGGTGCAGCCCGTGCCGTGGTGGTGCGGCGTGGCCACTCTTGGCAAAGCCAACCACCCTGCCGCTTCGGGGGTGCTCAACCAATCCAGGGCCTGACCAGGGGCCACGTCACTGTCGCCACCGGTGATGCAGACCGCCTGCACGCCGCAGGCCATCAAGCGCTGGGCCAAGGCGGGTTCAGCGGCCTCATGGGCCTGGACCTGGGCCTGGACATTGGCATGGGCCTGGCCGTCCAACAAACGCAGCGCTTCGCGCTGGTTGGGGGTGATCAGGGTCGCACGCGGCAAGAGCAGGGATCGGTAGGCTTGCACCACCGCGTCGTCGGCAAAAGACCGGCCTGTGGTCGAGCCCAAGACCGGATCGACCACCAAGGCCAGCGGGCCTTGTTCGCGCAGGCGATCCACCCACTTGGCCACCACTTCAATCAGTGCCACACCGCCCAGCAAACCGGTCTTGATGGCCCGGGGTGGCAGGTCTTGCGCCAAGGCTTGCAATTGGGCCTCCAGCAATTCGGGCGCCACCGGCACCACGGCTTGCACCCCCACGGAGTTTTGCGCGGTGACGGCGGCCACCACCGGGCACAGGTGCACCCCAAAGGCCTGGGCGGCACGCCCATCGGCGGCCAAGCCTGCGCCACCACCGCTGTCGTTGCCCGCGATGCTCCAGACAATTGGGGGACTCATGCCAGCGCCCTCACAGCAACAAAGGGGCACCGCCCACCGGCGTGCTGGCCACCGCAAAGTCTTGCGCGGGCATGACACCGGCCAAATAGGCCATGCGCCCCGCCGCGATGGCCGCGCCAAAGGCCTGGGCCATCGCCACCGGCGTTCTGGCTTGGGACACGGCGGAGTTGAGCAGCACCGCGTCAAAGCCCATTTCCATGGCCTGCGCCGCGTGCGAGGGGGCGCCAATGCCCGCGTCGATGATCAGCGTGGTGTCGGGCAAACGTTCGCGCAACGTGCGCAAAGCAAACGGATTCAGCAGGCCCTGACCCGAGCCAATCGGTGCGCCCCAAGGCATGAGCAAGGGGCACCCCACATCCAGCAGACGGCGGCAGGTCACCAGGTCGTCGGTGCAGTAAGGGAAGACTGTGAAGCCATCGCGCACCAGTTGCTCAGCGGCGCTGACCAGTTCAAACGGGTCGGGCTGCAAGGTGTGTTCGTCGCCCACCACTTCCAATTTGAGCCAGGGCGTGTCGTACAACTCCCTCGCCATGTGGGCCAATTGAATGGCTTCGCGTGCGCTGCGGCAACCGGCGGTGTTGGGCAAGAGCCGGGCCTGACCCTGCTTCAGCGCGTTTTGGATGATGGCAATAAAGCCGTTATCGCCTTGTGCCGCCAAAGTGCGCTTGAGCCCAACGGTGACGATTTGGGTGTGCGACACGGCAATCGATTCGGCCAACACCTGCGGCGAGGGGTAGCCCGCGGTGCCCAGCAAGAAGCGGCTGGTCAGCTCCACGTCTCCGACTTGCCAAACATCCGAGGCATCGGCCGACGCCGCCCCCACCGTCGGCTTTGGATTTTTCAAAGAACGCTCGGTTGGATTCATGTCATTTCTTTCGGTCATCTTCCCAAATTTTTCATGTCAGCCGCCCACAATGGGCTGGAACAACAGCACGGCATCGCCCGCTTGCAACACACAGGCAGCGCGCTGGGTGCGGGGCACAAAAACACCGTTCACCGAAGTCGCCACGGCAGCGGGCAAGTTGTCCAAGGAGGCCAACAGCCCCTGCAAGGTCGTGCCTGGGGCCACGGCATGGGGTTGGCCGTCCAAGTGAAGGGGGATTGAAGGGGGCAATGCCGGCTCAGACATGCGCTGCCCCCTGCCCCAAGCCACTGGCTCTCAGCGCGTCTTCCACCACCGCCGGTGCCAACAACCAGCCGTGGCGAAACAGGCCGTTGATGCGCAGCAAACCCGGCTCGATGTGAGTCAAGGGTTCGTTGTCGGGCAAGGCGGGGCGCAAATTCGTGTCCAGCCGCAACACCCGGGCTTCGGCCAAGGCAGGCACCACGCTGTGCGCGGCAGACAGCAACTCCACCACCGAGCGCACAGACACCGGCGAGCGGTCTTCGCTCTCAATTTCGCTGGCCCCCACCAGCACCGTGTCGGAAGTTCTGGGCACCAAATACACCCGGTGGCGTGGGTGCAACAAACGCAGCGGGCGGATCAGACCATGCTGTGGGGCCTGCAACCAGGCAATCTCTCCCCGCACGCCGCGCACGGGCAATTGGGGCTTGGCGCCGACCCCGCGCACGTCCACCGTCCAATCAAACCGGTGAATGTTTCCGCCCGCCAGATGCAGCTCTCCCGGCTGAACAGCGACCACGCGCTGACCCCAATGCCACTGCACCTTGGTGGCTTTGGCATGGAGGGCCAACAAAGTCGCCACAGGGTTGATTTGGCCCTCGCCGGGCAACAGCCACGCATGGGCCACGCCGTGCACGGCGGGCTCCAGCTCGGCCAAGGCGGGCAGCGTCAACGTCTGGGCTCGAGGCATGTCCGGTGCCGCTGCCGAAAGACGCGCCAAAACGCGCTGGGCAGCGCCCAAATCCGAGCGGTGCGCCACCAGACAACTGCCACGCACAGCCACCAACTCTGGCTGACCCAAAGCCGCTGCATGGGCTTGCCACAACGGGATCGAGCGCCAACCCCAACGCGCCACTTCCAGCGAACTGTTGTCGAGTTCGGCCAGCGGACTCAGCATGCCCGCCGCCGTGAAGCCAGCGGCCTGCTGACCCTCAAAACGGGGCTGCTCGTCTGCCGCCGGATCGAACACACTTACGTGGTGCCCCGCCCGAGCCAGTTGCCAAGCCAACAAGCGGCCCAGCAAACCGGCACCGGCGATGCCAATAGAGAGACCGGATCGCTGCGCCACCACCGACTCCATTCGCATCAGGACTCAAGCTGAATGGGGATGTACACCTCGTGGCCCACGGCCTTGAACTCCGCCGATTTTTCTTTCATGCCCTGGGCCAGGGCAGCCGTCTCGTCCAAACCCTGTTTGGCCGCGTAATCGCGCACATCCTGGGTGATTTTCATGGAGCAAAAATGCGGGCCGCACATCGAGCAAAAATGCGCCACCTTGGCCGATTCCTTGGGCAAGGTTTCGTCGTGAAACTCTTTGGCCTTGTCGGGGTCCAGGCCCAAATTGAACTGGTCTTCCCAGCGGAATTCAAAGCGGGCTTTGGACAAGGCGTTGTCCCGAATTTGGGAGCCCGGATGGCCCTTGGCCAAGTCGGCCGCATGTGCCGCCAGCTTGTAGGTGATGATGCCTTCTTTCACGTCTTGCTTGTTGGGCAAACCCAAGTGTTCTTTGGGTGTGACGTAGCACAACATGGCCGTGCCGTACCAGCCAATCGTGGCCGCGCCAATGCCACTGGTGATGTGGTCGTAGCCGGGGGCAATGTCGGTGGTCAAGGGCCCCAAGGTGTAAAACGGCGCTTCGTGGCACTGCTCCAATTGCAAGTCCATGTTTTCTTTGATCATGTGCAGGGGCACATGGCCGGGGCCTTCGATCATCACCTGCACATCGTGCTTCCAGGCGATTTGCGTCAGCTCTCCGAGGGTCTTGAGCTCACCCAGTTGGGCTTCGTCGTTGGCGTCGTAAATCGAGCCGGGCCGCAGGCCGTCGCCCAGGCTGAAGGCCACGTCATAGGCCTTCATGATTTCGCAGATTTCTTCAAAGTGCGTGTACAAGAAACTTTCCTGGTGGTGCGCCAAACACCACTTGGCCATGATGGAGCCCCCGCGACTGACGATGCCCGTCATGCGGTTGGCCGTCAGCGGCACATAGCGCAGCAACACGCCCGCGTGGATGGTGAAATAGTCCACGCCCTGCTCGGCCTGCTCGATCAGGGTGTCGCGGAACAATTCCCAGGTGAGGTTTTCGGCCTTGCCATCCACCTTTTCGAGCGCCTGATAAATCGGCACGGTGCCAATCGGCACGGGGGAATTACGCACAATCCATTCACGGGTTTCGTGGATGTTTTTGCCGGTCGACAAATCCATCACCGTGTCGCCGCCCCAACGGATGGCCCAGGTCATTTTGTCGACCTCTTCGTTGATCGATGAACCCAGCGCCGAGTTGCCAATGTTGGCGTTGATCTTGACCAGGAAGTTGCGGCCAATGATCATCGGCTCGGACTCGGGGTGGTTGATGTTGTTGGGGATGATGGCGCGGCCACGGGCAATTTCATCGCGCACGAATTCAGGCGTGATTTGCGCAGGAATGCTGGCCCCAAAATTTTGACCGGGGTGTTGGCGGTTGAGCAATTGGGCCATGCGCTCGCCCATCGGGCCAGTGGCCTTGAGCGACTCGACGTATTCAGCGCGGCGCAGGTTTTCACGAATCGCCACAAACTCCATTTCGGGCGTCACGATGCCACGGCGTGCATAGTGCATTTGCGTCACATTCGCACCCGCTTTGGCGCGGCGCGGCTGGCGGTGCAAACCCGGAAAACGCAGCTCATCGAGCTTGGTGTCGGCGGCGCGTTCACGGCCAAATTGGCTGCTCAAGCCGGGCAAGACCTCGGTGTCACCGCGCTCTTCGATCCAGGCCTGACGCAAGGCGCTCAAGCCTGTACGAACGTCGATCTTGGCCTTTGGATCGGTGTAAGGGCCAGAGCAATCGTAGACAAAAATCGGCGGGTTTTTCTCGCCGCCAAAACCGGTGGGCGTGTCGCTCTGGCTGATTTCGCGCATCGGCACCTGAATGTCGGGGCGTGAGCCGGGCACGTAAATCTTGCGGGAATTCGGCAAGGGTTTGACCGCAGCTTCATCCACCTTGGCAGAGGTGGCAAGGAATTTTTCTTGGGCGTTCATGGGCGTTCTCCTGCTGTGCTGTGCTCCGAAGATCGCCCTGTTTTCCAACTGCCAAAATTTAGATTTTTTTAGCCAGAGGAAGCGGGGGAGAGGCTCTTCTTTCGCCGGTGTGAACCGAATCAAGTTCTCGGGTTTGGTCAGGCCATCTCAGCCCACAACATGTGGACACCCCGGAGCGCTTGGTGAGTATATCGCTTGCGCGCCACTCACGCTTTGAAGGCTGCGGTGTCCCCTGGGCGGCGCAACATTTTGTTGACCTCATCCTGATGCAGCTCTTCGAGGGAAATCATTTCGCGGGCGTACTCTTCCAACAAAACGGAATGGCCTTCGGCAATTTTCAAAAGCTCGTAATAGGCGGCCAGCGCCGTTTTTTCATGCTCCAGGCTCTCACGCAAAATATCGCCGATGTCGTGTTGCTCGGTTTCCAGCAAGGGGCCGATCTTCAGCGAAGGGTGACCCCCCAGCAAGGTCACCAATTCGCCCGCTTTGTGGGCATGGGTCAAGCTTTCATCGGCGTTGTCCTTGAGCCAAGACACTATGGGAATGCGGTTGTAGCCATAGACCATGAGGGCGTAATGGGTGTACTTGACCACACCGGCCAATTCAAACTCCATGATGCGGTTGAGGGCCGCAATGGCCGCTTTGGTTTTGATTGAGTTCATACAGGCTTCCTTTCTTTAGCTGCCCGAGCCCTGCCCTGACGATGGCCAGACGGGCAAACCCATTCTGGGCGTTTTCGCCCGCCCTGTCACCCCTTTCAGGGCGGCAATCGACTGTCGACAGCGACCTGTTGTCGCCGGTCGCTGCTTTCTCGCAGGTGCAGACTGCGAAGCATCTAAAGTACGGAAGGACTTCTGTGTAGCGATTGCCGTCCGTCACTACGGAGTCCTGAGCGCGCGAAATCGGCCACATGGCAGTCATACCTGCAAACCACAAGCAATTTGGTCCCGCCCGCTATTGATGGTGGAGCATAAGCTGCGGCCCTTGGCCGAATTTACCAACCCGAATGACTGTAGTGCTGAGCAGCTACTCAGGGACTGAACGCGTGTCTGCAAGCATCTCATGTGCACAAGCCGTGTGTCATGTTCACCTGTGAAGCACGCCAGATTGCGTAAACTCCCA
>CAIUTG010000052.1 GCA_903902035.1 uncultured Curvibacter sp.
CGCTTGGGCGGCCATTTGCAGGTCAGCAGCAAAAGACGCTGGGCGTTTTTCCCAAGCATCCAACACATTGATTTGGGTCGGCGTGACGCCCACGGCGACTTCGCGCGAACCCATTTGCAGCAAAACGATTTTTTGACGGGTGCCCAGGCTCAAGGTTTCCAGCACCTTCAGACGGCGCACGGAGGCAGCGCCCAGGCCCAAGCGGGTTTGCCAACGGCGCAGCCCCCAAAGTACCGCAGCCAGCAGACACAGCACCAACATGAAGCTGCCGATGAGACGAAATAAATCAAAGCCCGAGGCCATCATGAACCTGTCCTGTCAACATTTCAAAGGTGTTTCATGCGCTCAGACGCGGGCACGACCCGGGTCAAACGAATGCCATAACGGTCATTGACCAAAACCACTTCACCTTGCGCCACCACGGTGTTGTTCACCAAGACATCCAGCGGCTCGCCCGCAATGTGATCGAGCTCCACCACACTGCCCTGCGTCAGGCGCATCAAGTCCCGAATCTTGATCATGGCGCGCCCCACCTCGATCGACAAAGTGACGGTGATGTTTTCCAACACCTCGGGGTTGATTTGATTGGTGGGCGGGCCACTCAGGGCCAGGGTTTCTTCGGCTTCAGACATGCATATTCCTTTCTTGCTTATTGGTGACCCGGCGTGATGGGCTGTTCAATTTGAACCGCCACCTGCTTGCCCATGGCCCCGACTTGGACTTCAAACGAAGGCACTTCATTGATCAGCATGCGGGCCAGATCGGGCTTCTTGAAATACAAAATGTCGCCTTCTTGGAACTCTTCCACCGCGCTCAAACTGCTCTCCAGCGTCGCCAAAACCACCCGGGCTTCCAAGGGCGCATTGTTGACCGATTCGGCCAAATCATCGTGCCATTGCTTGTCGGAGTCTTCGTTGCCATCGCCCGACTGAACCCGGTTGCGCAACAACTCGCGAATCGGCTTCAACGACGAATAGGGATAGACCAAGTCAATGAAGCCTTCGTTGTTGGGGCCCACCTCGGTTTCAAAACGGGTCAAGATCACCAGGTCATTTTCATCGGCGATCTGAGCAAACTGGGGGTTGATTTCGGAGCTCACCAGCTCAAAGTCCAGCGGCATCACCGGCCCCCAGGCTTCTTTGAGCGAGCGAAAGAAAACCCCCAGAATCATGTTGATGATGCGGGTTTCGGTGGGCGTGAACAAACGCGTCGGGGCCAAGGCCCCCACCCCAGGACCGACCCCACCAAAGAAACTGACCAAGGAACTGAACACCACCACCGGGTCCATCACCACGATGGAAAACCCGCGCAAAGGGTTCATGCGGATCACGTTCACCGACAGCGGTGGTTTCAACTCCGCCAAATAGTCGGCGAACCGAACAATCTGAACCCGCTTGGGATTGACACGCGGGCTGGAACGCAGCACTTCCAGCAAACCCAGTCGGAACTGCCGGATGAAACGCTCATTGATCATGTCCAGCGAACCGACATTCACCCCCAGGGTGCTGTCTTCGCTGGCCAAATCGTGTTTTTTAACCCGGACCGAGGTGTTGTACCCCGTGTCCACAGGAATGGCCCCATCTTGCACGGCTTCGGCCAAGGCCGACAGCTCTTCCGGGGTCAATAAGGAATTGGCCATATCAAATCAATGTCGGTCACTGGACGATGAACGAGGTGAACATGACCTCTTCAATGCCACCAAAATCTTCGTATTTTTCAAGCAGGTCATTCATCGCATCACGCACTTTGGCCGCCAGTTCCTTGCGGAAGTCAGGCTTGGCCAGGTCGGCCTCCGTGGTTTGGCGCAAAACATCCAAAACCACCGAGCGCAGGGCAAATTCATGCTTCTTGACGTTGTCCACCACCCGTTCGTCGTAATGGGTCATGATGGCAATCTGGGTGGAAAGCACTTTTTTGGAGCCGGTCAAATTGACCAAAAACTCCCGTTCGATTTGGTAGTAGGTGTATTCGAACTTGGTGGCCTCGGGGGATTTTTTGGACTTGCCGCCTTCTTTGCCCTCTTTACCCTCCCCTTTTTTACCCTCTTCTTTTTTACCCTCTTTGCCTTCGCCCTTTTTTCCCTCTTCTTTTTTATCGGCTTTGCCGCCTTTGGCGTCGGCCTGTTCATCGTCATCGCCCGCGGCCATTTGGGCCTGCGGATCGACAGCCGGCTTGTCAAAAACACCCGCCGCAAACAAGGTGCCGACAACCACCGCCACCACCAGAACCAACAGGGCCAGGACCCCAGCAATGATCAGGATCAGCGTTTTTTTGCTCTTTTTCGGCTCTTCCGTCGCGGGAGCGGCTGCATCAGACATAGTTCACCTCATTCATGATCACGGTTTCAATACTTTTGACTCAAATTTTCAAACCAACGCATCCCAGCCATCGGCGGAAGTCGTCAAGGGCGTTGCACTGGACACCGTCGTCGTCTGCGCCGCAACCGCGACCGAGTCGTCCTCAGTCACCGTTGATTTGGGCGTCTTTTGACGACCTTGCCCCGGTGTCGAATTTCCGCCGGATTGGCCACTGGCATCGCCCCCCACCCAAACCGAAGCAACAGTCGTGCCCGATTGAGCCAGTCCTGCCTTCAAGGAAGGCATTCCGGCCACAATCATGTCGCGAGTGGTCGAATTATCCGACTTAAAGGTGGCATCCAAGCCGCCCGAGTGCATATTCAAGTCAATGCTGATCTTACCCAGATGGGCGGGCTCCACACTCATTTGCATTTTCCACTGCCCACTTTGCAGCTGATCTTGCAAGCGCGAGGCCAAGGCTTGGCCCAATTTATCGCTCATGTCTTGGTAATGCTGGTTGTTTTTGCTGAGCTGTTCGACCAGACTGGCCGCCGCCGACGTCGTGTTGGCGCCGCTTGCGTCGCCACCACTTTGATTGCCAGCGTTCGACCCTGCGTTCGGGTCAGCGGCATAGGTACTGTGGCCCAAAGACGCCAAGGCACTGGCGGTGTCGCTGAGCCCACCGGTTGTTTCGTTGGTGTTCAGCGGGTTGCTGGGAGTGCCCGACCCGTCTGACTCACCGTCACCAGCAAGGTCCAACACCAAGGGGGCCGCGTTGTCGGCCATCGCACTGCCCATGAGGTCGCCCCAGGCACCGGTGGCACCCGCTTGACCCGCGTTGGCCCCACTGGCCAAGGCGGCCAACCGTTGTGTGATGGCTTCAATGGGCTGCAGGCTCAGGGTCAAAGCGGGCGTCAAGGTGCTGCTGCTGTTGTCGCTCCCCTGCGTTGCCAGTGCGGAGACCAGGCTGGGTGTCCCCGATTCGGGTTGGGTACTGATGGCAGCACTCAAGGCTGCGCCATTGGCACTGCTCAGGTTCGCCGCCACAGCGCTCTGCGAAGAACCCACTGCGACACCCGCAGCGGTCGTACCCGACATCAACTGCCAACTCATTTGACCATTCATCGCGGCCCAAGCAGCCAATGCCGAGTCCGATGCTTTGCCATTTTGCAAAGAAGGGGCCGTCGACGCCAGGGCCGACCCCGCTGAGTGGGCGCTGGGGCTGGATTGGCCCGATGCACTTTCGCCAAACAAGGTGGCAACGGTCGATTCATCCAGGCCTTGCGAACGGGCAAAGGCCAGCAAACTGGACGAATCCGGCATGGGGGCGGCCGTGGTGATGACCTGTAGCTGTGGACTGACCGTGACCGTGGTCAATCCACTGGCTGGGCTTGCTGAATTGGCACTGTCCTTGTCAGCCAAGGTGGCGGTCGCGTCCGAAGTGCCAAGGTTCCCGGAAGCGGCAAGTTTTTGCCGTCCCGACTCGCCCAAAAAGTGGCCAAACAAATTGGCGAAATCAGCCCCCTGAACCCCACCGACCTGAAGGTTCGCGCCCGCCGCTGCCCCTGTGCCAGAGGGGTTGACAGAGGAAGCGCCGGCGGGGTTGACCGGGCTGGGGGTTGACATTAAAAGTGAAGAGCTGTCCATATAGGCCTTGTTCGCATGAAGCAAAAAAACAATCTTGAAGGAGAGATAGCAAAAAGCGTGACCGGAGCAGACTTGCCGCTGTGAAGCGTCAACAAGCTGTCAGATTTGATGGCATAGACATTGCTTGAACTGATCGAGCGCCCCTTTTTTAGGGGTGAGAACCCAGTCACAACCCAGGTCACCGAAGCATGAGCACTTTGTCACTGTCAACTATTCGACAGAATCTGAATCAATTCAACCTGTCGGGCTTGAGCATTCCTGGCTTGGTGCTGTTGATCATGTCGATGTTGATCTTGCCCTTGCCCGCCTGGTTGTTGGACGTGCTGTTCACATTCAACATTGCCTCCGGCCTGGTGATCGTCATGATTGCCATTGGCACGCGCAAACCCCTGGATTTTTCATCCTTTCCCTCGGTTCTTTTATTCGCCACCATGCTGCGTCTGGCTTTGAATGTGGCCTCCACCCGGGTCATTTTGGTCAATGGCCACGAAGGCCAGGAGGCTGCAGGCAAGGTCGTGGCGGCCTTTGGCGAGATCGTGATCGGGGGCAATTACCTGGTTGGTTTCATCATTTTTGGCATTTTGATGATCATCAACTTCATGGTGGTGACCAAGGGCGCGGGACGGGTTTCAGAAGTGAATGCCCGGTTCACCTTGGATGCCATGCCGGGCAAACAAATGTCGATCGACGCGGACTTGAACGCTGGCGTGATCGACCAAGCCACCGCCAAAAAACGCCGAGAAGAACTCGGCCAGGAAGCCGACTTCTTTGGCTCCATGGACGGCGCCTCCAAATTTGTCAGTGGCGACGCCATCGCCGGCCTGTTGATTTTGATGATCAACATCATTGGCGGCTTGGCCATCGGCATTGGGCAGCACGGCTTGTCACTGTCCGATGCGGGTCACATTTACACCTTGCTGACCATTGGTGACGGTTTGGTCGCCCAAATACCCTCCTTGTTCTTGTCTTTGGCCACCGCCATCATCGTGACCCGGGTGACGACCACCCAATCCATGACGGAACAGGCCACCAGCCAATTGGGCAACCCGACCGCCCTGTTCGTTTCAGGCGGGATTTTGGCCCTGCTGGGTTTGGTTCCGGGCATGCCCCACCTGGTGTTTCTGTTGCTGGCGATGGCGGCGGCTGGTTTGGGCTGGATGCTGATCAAACGCGACAGCGACAGCCTCAAAGAAACGGTGCAAATCGAACAGAAGAAAACCACCGAATTGGCCAACAAAGATCTGGACTGGAGCGACGTCGATCCGGTGGACTTGATTGGTTTGGAAATTGGCTACGGCTTGATTCCGCTGGTCAACCCGGAAACAGGCGGTCAATTGATGGCACGGGTCAAAGGGGTGCGCAAAAAATTGTCAGCCGAGTTGGGCTTCCTGGTGCAACCTGTGCGCATTCGCGATGCGCTGAACATTGACCCCGACAGCTACCAAATTGTGCTCAAAGGCGTGGTGCGAGGCAAAGGCGAAATCAAGATTGGCAAGGAAATGGCCATCAACCCAGGGCAAGTCTATGGCCGCCTGAATGGGACGCCCACCCGAGAGCCCGCCTTCGGCCTGGAGGCCGTGTGGATTGACCCCGCGCAACGCGACCACGCCCGCACCCTGGGTTACACCGTGGTCGATGCCAGTACGGCGGTGGCCACCCACCTGAACAAAGTCTTGCGTGACAACGCGGCCGACCTGTTGAGCCACGATGAGGTGCAACAGTTGCTGGACAAACTGGGGGCCAAATCACCCAAACTGGTGGAAGACTTGGTGCCTGGCAAACTGTCTTTGGGCGCAGCCACTCGCACCTTGCAAGGGCTGCTGCGTGAAGGCGTGTCCATCCGTGACATGCGCACCATTGCCGAAACCTTGTCTGAGGCCTGCCTCAAAACCCAGGACCCAGAAACCCTCACCGCCATCGTGCGCCCCCGCTTGGGTCGAATGATTGTGCAAAGCCTGGTTGATGACAAAAATACCTTGCGCGTGATCACGCTGGAGCCCAGCCTGGAGCAACTGTTGCACAATGTCTTGCAACAAAGCGCCCCCGGCCAAAATGTCGTGTTGGAGCCCGGCTTGTCCGATCGGCTGTTCTCGGCCTTGCGCAAAGGGGCGCATCAAGTCGAAGAAGAAGGCCACCCTGCTGTGTTGGTGGTTTCGCCGGCCTTGCGTCCTTGGCTGTCCAAAGCGGCGCGTCATCGGGTCAGTGACCTGACGATCCTGTCTTACAGCGAGATTCCTGATGACCAAACCGTCCAAGTCATCCACACCGTCCAAGCCGACGCCAAAAAATAAGCTGACCCCAAAAATTCATAAGAGCACCCACCATGGAACTCAAACGCATCCTCGCACGCGATACCCGTGCCGCCACTGAAAAAGCCATCGCCTTGTATGGCCCTGATGTGCTGGTGATTTCAAACCACCGAATCCAAGGCGAAACCGAATTGGTGGTGGCGGTCGATCTGCCCGCGGACCCCCTGGAAGAATCTTTGGCGGAAACCAGCACCCATTCCATCGAAGCCCCTTCTGCGCCGGGTTTTAAACAACAGTTCAGTGCCGCCCAAGGAAAACCCTCGCCCACCAAGGAAGCGACAGAAACACCCCACGAGGCCAATGCCCGCGACTACCTTCGCAGTCGCGAAATTGTGGAACTGGTTCGGGAAGAATTGGCCGGTCTGCGCCGAGAATTCCGACTGGGTCAGCAAACTTTGCCCTGGCGCAGCAATCTGAATTTGAATCCCGAATTGGAATCACTGACGCAAAGCCTTTACCAGGCCCAAATTCCTCAGGCCCTGTTGGCGCTGTTGTTGGACAGCATCAAAGACTTGAATGATCCCCAACTCGCCTTGCAGACCCTGCGAACCGAGCTGAGCCACGCCCTGGCCCGTCAAGCCAGCAGTGCACCGGCCCCAACCGCCGGCTGCCACGTCATGGCGGGCCCTTCGGGCTCGGGCAAGACCAATATGGCGGCGCGCTTGATCCACAACGCCCTGAGTGGTGGCCTGACGCCCCCCTTGTCCAGCAGCCAAATTGCCCTGATCGCCTTTCAAGACACCCGCGCGGGCGCCTGGAGCCAAACACAAATGCTGAGCGCTCAGCTGGGGGTCGATTGCTACCGTGCACCGACCTTGGAGATTTTGCAAGTGGTCTTGGGTGAACTGTCCGATAAAAGCCTGGTGATCATTGACACCCCCGGCATCCAAATGGCGGAACGCTTGAATCAAATTCGCGCGGCCCTGCCCGACATCCAATGCCACGCGGTTTTGCCTGCAGACGCCACCTTGGCCACTTTTGAGCGGGTTTTAAAAAATCCCGACCTTCGCTGGGACAGCCTCTTTTTGAGCAAACTTGACGAGGCCGCGCCGCCATGGCCTTTGCTGCAGTTTTTAAGTGATAATTCTGCGCTTATATCGGGGTGCAGCACGGGGGATCAGTTATCAGATTGGATTCCCGATTTTTCCTTGCAACACCTATTGGACATGGCCCTTTCACCTTTGTTGACCACTTCCTTGCCTTCAGCCCCTGTGACCGCGCCGGCCCGCATGCCTCTGGCAACGGCTGAAACGATGGGGATTGCCCCTTCTGAAGCGCCCATGCAAGCTTTCGGCTGGCGTTAAGTCAAGCCAAGCATAGAAAGACCTCATGTCAAACACCTCAGACACACAAGTCATCGGTATCGCCAGTGGCAAGGGCGGTGTGGGAAAAACCACCGTCTCGGTTAATTTGGCCGTGGCCCTGCAACTCAGCGGCAAGCGGGTGATGTTGCTGGACGCCGACTTGGGCTTGGCCAATGCCCAAATCGCTCTGGGCGTGCGTTGCCCCTACAACCTCAGCCATTTTCTGAGCGGCGAAAAAACCCTGCAGGAGATCATCGTCACCACCCGCCAAGGGATCAAGCTGGTGCCGGGGGCCTCGGGCATCTACGAAATGGCAGGCCTCAATGAGCTGCAAGTCGCAAGCATTGTCCAGGCCTTCAGTTCTTTGGAAGATGAGATCGACTACCTGATCGTTGACATGGCTGCCGGCATTTCCCCCTTTGTTTTGGCCTTCATGTCTGCCTGCCCCACCCGCTTTGTGGTGGTGCGTGATGACCCGTCGTCCATCGCCGATGCCTACGGCACGATCAAAGTCATGATCCAAGACTTTGCTTTGGACAACATTCACCTGATCGCCAATGGCATGGGCAGCCAGTCCGAAGGGCGTCAGCTCTTTGAGCGCATCAACCAAGTCTGCGCCCGCTTTTTAAATCACTCCATCAATTACCTGGGCACGATCGAACAGGACGAGCTGATTTTGACCAGCCTCAAAAAATACCAATCGGTGCTGGAATACGCACCCGGCAGTGCAGGCGCGCGCGATTTCCGTCTGCTGGCCCAGGCCACCCAATCCCTGCCCCCTGTGGACACCCTGTCCGGGGGGATGCAGTTTTTTGTCGAGCGCTTGCTCAAACACCCCTCTCGGAGTTGAGTCATGGCACGCGGCGCAGGGCTTTACCAACAGGTTCAGAATCACCACGAGAATTTGATCGTTGCCCACATGGGCATGGTCAAACGGGTGGCCTTGCATTTGAAGGTTCGCATCCCGCCTTTCATGGAGCTCGATGAGCTGATCCAGGTGGGCATGATTGGTTTGCTGGAAGCGGCCAATGCCTATGACCCTGTCAAAGGGGTGGAGTTTGAGAGTTTTGCCCACAGCCGGGTGCGCGGTGCCATTTTGGACGAAGTGCGTCGTTTGTCTTTCCTGCCCCGCTCGGCCGTCAGCTTCAACAAATCCCACAATGAATCGACCCATGTTCTGGCCAGCGAATTGGGGCGAACCCCCACCCAAGCCGAATTGGCCGAACACATGGGTAAGGACATTGAGGAATTCCACAAGGAGCGGGGCCAGGCACGGCGTTTCGAGACCTACTCGATGGAGGTCATGACCGAGGAAGTCATGGGCATCGCCGACGACCATACACAACAGCCTGAAGCCATCGTGGAACAGGCCCAATTCATGGGGGCTTTGACCGACGCCATTGCCGAGCTGCCCGAACGCGAGCAATTGCTCATGAACCTGTATTACGTCGAAGAACTGAACTTGAAAGAAATCGGGGCCGTGCTTGAGGTCACAGAATCGCGTGTCAGTCAGATGCTGAGTGCCATTGTCAAGAAATTGCGCACCGAATTGAATATCGACGTCTTGCCCAACAAAAAGAAGCCCAAAAAGATCGACTGAGCTGCTCGAAGTCTCAAGTTTTTCGATGGCTTGCCGATACCTTGAGTGTCAGTAGTTGAAACAAGAGGCGATACATCATGCGAGTTAACTTCAGAGCCATGGAAAGTTATGGCAACGGCGGCGTCGAAATCCAAGTGGCCACGGCGAACCGAGTGGAACTGATCCAAATGTTGTTTGATGGCTTGATTGACAGCTTGATGACCGCCAAAGGCCACATCGAGCGTGGCGCGATTTTGGAGAAGGGCAAGTGCCTCAAACGCGCCAGCCGAATCGTCATCGCTTTGCAAGGCGCCCTGGATTTTGAAAAAGGGGGCGAGCTGGCCCGCAATTTGAACGAGTTGTATGCCTACGTGGCACGCCGCTTGGTTTTCGTCAATGCCCACAACGATTTGTCCGTTCTGGAAGAGGTGCGTGGCCTCATGTCTGAAATCCGTGACGCATGGCGCGAGCTGCCGTCCTTGATTCCGGCCACTTTGTTGCACACCCGCCATTGATCAAGGTCCTGATGGGTCAAGTCACGTTCTATACTAAAAGTTACATCTAGGAGCAGGTATGGGTGCCGTTGGCTTGATTTTGGTTTTTGCTTGCGTTTTCGGGGTTTACATCGCCGAAGGCAACTCGATGGAAATGATCATCGAGGCGGCCCCGGGTGAAATCGCGACGATTTTGGGCGCGGCTGTGGGCGCTTTGATACTGAGTAACCACATGACCATCGTCAAAGGGGTGGGCTCGGGCATTGGCAAAGTCTTTAAAGGCGCCAAATACAAAAAAGACGATTACCTGCAGACCATGTTCCTGGTCAACAAGTTGATGAGGATGCTGAAAAGCGAAGGCGCGGTGGCCCTGGAGCCCCACATCGAAAATCCCGAATCCAGCGCTGTTTTCTCCGAATACCCCGCCATTTTGCACGACCACGACCTTTTGCCACTGGTCACAGACACCCTGCGCTTGCTGGTGGTGTCCTCAGGCAACGTCAGCCCCTATGCGGTGGAGGAAGTGATGGACCACGCCATCAAGCACCACCACCACGCGGCGCTCAAACCCGCTGAAGCCCTGGCCGGGATGGCCGGTGCCCTGCCCGCTCTCGGGATTGTGGCTTGCGTGTTGGGGGTGGTGAAAACCATGGCGGCGATTGACCAACCCCCTTCCGTGCTGGGGGGGCTGGTGGGTGCCGCGCTGGTGGGGACCTTCTTGGGGGTGTTGATGGCCTATGGCATCGTCGAGCCCTTCAGCATGCGCTTGAAGCAAGTGGTGGACGAGGAAGGTGAAATCCACCGCGTTGTCAAGCAAATCATCATTGGTAATTTGCACGGCCATCCCCCACCGCTGATCATTGAAGCGGCACGGGTTTCGATCAACCACGACTGCCAACCCACCTTCGCCGAAGTATTTGACGGCATGCGAGGCAAATAATGGCCACTGCGGAAGCCTCGGTCGCGGCCGCCCCGCCGCCCTCGGCCCCAGCCGAAGCGGGGGCGGCAGGTGCGCCTGCCGATGCAGCGGCGGCTGAAGCCCCGAAGGAAGAGGAAGGTTTAGCCCCCGTCATCGTCATCAAAAAGGTGATGGACGATGGCCACGGCGGCGCCCACGGCGGCGCTTGGAAAATCGCCTTGGCCGACATGATGACCGCCATGATGGCGTTCTTTTTGCTGATGTGGCTGCTGGGTGCCTCCAACAGCTCCCAGCGCAAAAGCATTGCAGATTATTTCAAGCCCACCTCGCACAGCCAGGTGGAAATGGGCAAGCTCGCGGGCTCGAACGGCATTTTGGGCGGGCGCTCCATCATCGACCCCGATGGTTTTCCGTTCTCAGCCAAACAAACCGCGACCATGGAGCGCCTGACCCCGCGCTCTGAAGGCGGTCCGACTGAAAACGACCCCTCGCCCAACAGCGAAGAGCGCAGTGACCCGCAAAGCCTTTCTGAAGATGAGAAGAAGAAGGCTGCCGAGCAGGTGGATCAGGAAAACTTCGACAAGCTGGAAAAAGAGCTGGACAAAAAATTGGAAAGCGATCCCAAGCTGGCCAAATTGAAGGACCAGGTCAAGATGACGCGCGAAAAAGACGGCCTGCGCATCGAGATCATCGACAAGGCCGACTTCGCCATGTTCGACTCTGGCACCAATGTGCTCTCCCCCAAAGCCCAGAAATTGATGGACACGGTGGCCAAATCGGTCACTGGCCTGAACAACAAAGTCACCGTCCAAGGCAACACCGACAGTGTGCAATTCAACGGCGACGACGGCCGCAACAACTGGTCCTTGTCGGCCGAGCGCGCCGACTCGACCCGTCAATTGCTGGAAAAAAGCGGCGTAGACCCCAAACGCATCACCCGCATCGAAGGCGTGGCCGATACCCAGCCCTTCAACCCCAAAGACCCCTTCGACCCGCGCAACCGCCGCATCAGCATCAAGCTGCTCTACCAAGACAAATAAACCAGCGGCAGGGTCTGTCCGCTGACGGCAAAATTTGACCGCCCCAGGCGGTCAAACCAGGCCGCGACCGGCCAACTCTTTCCGTTTTGGGCGGGTTTAGGCCGGTTTTTAACCCAGGCACAAAGTTTGCGGCAAACCACTTTGCCGCCGTTCGAACGTCGGCGCTCAATCAGGAAGCCGTTGTGTCGATTCACCGACTTGATTCATCCAACCCGGACCCCTACACGTCGCTTTATTCGGCCAAAACCGCCGATGCGGCCCCCATTGGCTCGCTGACGCCGATCACTGGCAGCGGGGGCCAATCGCCCAAATCCGGCGCTTTCTCGGCCCTGGTAGACCAAGCCACGCCAGCACAACCCCGGCTGATGCAAATGGTGATGAGCTCGCTGGTCGCCTCGATGGGCACCTCCAAGCCAAGCAACCCGCTGGTGTCGTCTGAAACCGCCAACGCACCAGCCAGCCTCCCCCAGACCGACAGCAACGCCAGCACCACGCCCCCCGCCCAACCCATGCAAGCCATGAGCAGTTTCATGCGCAACCTCATGATGGCCTTGCAAAGTCAAAACCCCAACACGCCCAGCGCCGCCACAGATTCAACCCCACCCATCCCCAGCTACCATTCGGGTCTGCAAAAACTGGACTCCAGCTCTCAGATTGGCAAGGCCTTGCAAAACCTGATGACCCCAGTCACCACCGGCTCCAGTGCCTTGCAACAAAGCTACGCTGGTCTGGTCAGCAGCTTGGGCGGGAACCCTCAAAATGCTTCTTTGAACCAGTTTCTTAGCAATTTCGAGCAGCAATTGCAAAGCATGGGACCTACCGGTAATTTAGTCAATGTCACCGCTTAAACCTAAAATCCGCCAAGCGCCACGCTATAGTCCGGCGAGGCTTTGTCTCCAGGCGTTTGTCCAACCATGAATTCGATCCCCATCCACCTGCTGCTCACGGGTGGCGCATTGACTTTGCTGGCACTCTCATTTGTGCTGCTCTTTTTGTTGCCCGGTTTGCTGCTTTGGCGTCGCCTGCAACAGCTGCAAGCCGTATTGAAGTCGCTCTTGAAGCCAGCTCAGCTTGACGCAGCCCCCGCTGCCTTGAGCCCAGACGATCTGAGCCCGGCTTTTGGACACGACAAGCGCCTGCGCAGTGTGTGGCAGGAATACCGCAAAACCCTTTATCAAGCCGAAACACCCCCGCACGCCTGGCACACGAGCGTGCCCGCCGAGGCTTTTTGGAACGGCCCCGCCGTGGTGGACAGCCGGGTTGGCAGTGATTTCTTCAAGCACCTGCCCGGTCTGTTCACCGGCCTGGGCATCATTGGCACCTTTGCGGGGCTGATTCACGGCCTGCAGGATTTTGAGGTCAGCGCCAACGCGGAGACTGTGCGCAGCAGCCTGGAATCGCTGATGCACTCGGTGGGGCAGGCCTTCTTGGTTTCGGCGGCGGCCATCACCGCGGCGATGGTGACCACCTTCATTGAAAAACTCCTGGTCAACAGCCTTTATGGCCGGGTTGATGGCATCGCCCAATTGCTGGAAAGCTGCTTTGCCACCAGCGCCTCAGAACAGTTTTTGGAAGAAACCGCCGTCCACACCCAGGCCACGGCGCGGCATCTTGAGCGGCTCAAAGGGGATTTGGTCGAAGAACTCAAGCCGGTGCTGGTTGAACTCAGCCAGGCGCAGATGGCCCATCAAGAGCGCATCAGCCTGAATCTGGCCGATCGCCTGGGGGAAAGCCTGGCCTTGGCCGTCTCGCGCGCTCTGGAAAGTCAGCTGGCCACGCCCCTGGCCGAGATCAGAAGCGCCTTGCTGCAAGCCAACCAAAGTCAAAACCAGGCCACCTCAGACTCACTCACCCAATTGCTCGGCCAATTTGCCCAACAGCTCAGCGGTGTGTTGCAGCAGCAAATGGTTGGCGTGACCACCTTGCAGCAAGACAGTGCCCGGTCCAGCCAGCAAATGACCGAACAGCTTGCCCAGGCGACGACCCAACTGCACCAAGGCTTGACTCAGATGAATCTGGCCACCCAACAGCTGGTTCAGGGCATCGGCGAGGGCGCGCATCAACTGCGCCTTGCCACCAGCGAGTTGGGCCAGGCCGGTGCCGGTGTGGGCCAGACCTTGGGCCAGTTCAGTGGCACCTTGAACCAAATGTCGAGCACCTCGGAAAGCCTGACCCAAGTCGCCGCCTTTTTGTACCAGGCGGGTTTGGGTTTGCAAGAGGGCCTCAAGGATTACCAAAGCCATCGCGACAGTGTGGCCTTGCTGGTGGCCGAGTTGAAGGGGCTGATCGACAACGCAAAAACCGATGTCAGCATCACCTCGGATGTGCTGCAGCGCATCGAGCAGGCCTCCCAAGGCCTGAGCACGGCCCAGCAACAAACCCAAGAATTCATGGCTGGCGTTGCCGAGGTCCTGTCCAAGGCCTATGAGGATTTCCGCATTTCGGTCAGCAACAGTTTGAACCTGTCCAACCACGACTTTCAACAAACACTGTCCTCTGCTGTGGGACTGCTCAGCGCCTCCATCAAAGAGCTTGACGATGTGTTGGCCGTGGTGCCTGGAAGCACGCGCCCGCTTGAGCCATGAGCGGTCGAGACCCCAAAAGCACCCGCCGGGGTGCACGCGCAGACGAGGCGGAAAAGCCGTTTTGGATTTCCTTTGCCGACATGATGACGGCCATGATGGTGTTGTTCCTGGTGGTGATGGCGGTGGCCCTGCTGGCGGTGACCAAGACCGTCTCAGAAAAAGAACACGAAGCCGTGCAACACCAAAACGACATCGATGCCTGCATGGCCCTGGCCGAACAGGTCGCGGAATTGCACCCGGGCGTCAAGGTGGACAAAAACCGCCATGTGATTGATTTTGGTGACCGCGCCCGTTTTCCCTTCAACAGTGCGACCTTAAGCACCGATCAGGCCGAGATTTTGAGAACCTTTGTGCCCGAATTACTCTACATGGCACGTCAAGCCACTTGCCAAAGAGTGCTCAAGCGGGTGGTGGTCGAAGGCTATACCGACCAAAAGGGCAGTTACCTGAGCAACCTCAATCTGAGCCTGATGCGCAGCCAGCGGGTGCTGTGCAGCCTGTTTGACAGCCAGGGCCGTTTTGCGCTGAGCGACGACGACAAACGCGCGGTGCGTGACCTGTTCTGGGTGGGGGGCTTTGCCTTCAACGCGGCCAAGGCCACCGACGAAGAAAGCCGTCGGGTTGAAATGCGTTTGGAGTTTTTGGGAGTGGCAGAACGCACGACCCATCCCTTTGCGCCGTCTTTGGATCTGAGCGTTGCCCACGCCGATGCCAATTTCGGCAAATGCAGTTTTTGAGCATTGCCCATGGAACCCTCGCCACTGGCTCGTTTGGAACAAGGACTGGCCCACGCCGAACAGTCCCACCCGGTTGAATTCAAAGCCACCCACGAACTCAAGCAATGGGTCAAGCGTCAGTTGGGCATTCACCGCAGCGGTCTGAGCCATTTTGAACCCGTTGATCAACAACGCAAAACCATCAAAAAACTCAAAGACGATCAGCACCTCCCCTCACTGAAAGAAGCCCGCTGGCTGGCCTTTGGCCTGAGCTTGCCGCTGGACCATGCGCCCTGTTTGCTGGAAGACGCCGAGTGGTTTGACTTGGCCCTTGAACAAATCAACGCTTGGCAACACGCCCCCCGGCGTTTCAGGAAGTGCTACCAAGGGCTGCTGCACAGTTACTTCAGCTACGACGGTTCGGGGTGGCTGGCCAACACCCGGTTCTCCGCGATTGGTCAAGCCAATTGGCGAACTTTGCAGGCCTATTTGCAAACCCATTTGGCGCAAATTCAAGCCCCCCAGGAGGCCCTCCCCCCCCCCGATTGGGTGGACTGTTTGCTCAAGCACCCCGACATCCTGAGTGACCAACCCGTCGCGGCACTTGCCACGTCGCAAGCGAGCATCACACCGAGCCAATGGATCCAACGCCTGGCCATTCCCAGGGGGTCCTGGTTTTCCAAACTTTGGGCATTGGCCCCCTTGCACCAAGCCTTGGGGCAAGACGATGCGTTGTTTTACCAACGCCTGCCCGAACTGATCGCGCTGATGGACAAGCACCCCGAGTTGCACGACGCGGCCTTGACCGCCGTGCTCAACCGCTGTGGCACCCTCAGCGCCCCGGAGGGCACCCTCCCCCCCCATACCGGCTTGCGTGAACATTGCGCCCGCCATTGGGGCAGCCCATGGTTGCCCACCCATCAGGAACAATGGCGTCACCTCAGTCCCCAGGCCCTTGAGCTCATGAAGGATTGGTTCAAGTTGGAGTTGATTGAATTGTTTTTTGAGCAACTCAGCGATGACCGGGAAATGCGACAACGCAAAATGGCTTTCTGGCAAAAGCACTTCCAACGCATCGACACCCTGCACCTGGCGCTGGGGTCACTCGCGATGAATGCCAAGGAGCCCGCTTGGGTGAAGTTGCGCCAAAAAGCACTGGGCTTCACCGTCGAAATGCTCGACATCAACCCCCGCAACAATGCCTTGATCATGGCCATCGGCCAGCACATGGCGATTGAGCTGGCGGGCACGTCGGATGACTTTTGCCACTACCCCTTTGGCCACGCCTCGCCCGAACCACTTGAGCGAGCGCAAGGTCCCAGTGGTTTCAGCTCAAAGGCCTTGCGGGAAAGCGACCAAGTGTCTTGGCTGGCACACCAAGACAGCCACAGCGTCAACGGCCAGGGGCAAACCTGGGAAAACACGTTTGAGGCCCTGCTGACCGGCTGGTAACCGGCTGGTAAAGCCTGGCCTGACTTGGCCTAGCTTAAGCGATTCAATCACAGCTCACGCTTGATTTCGACAATGCGGTCTGCGGTATAGGAAACAATGCGGCGGAAGGCCGGGTTGGCATGGATCAAACCGCGTTGAATTCGGTCAATCGGGAGGTTGATCAGGGTGACCTTGGTTTGCGCCATCAAGGTCCAGTCGCTGGATGAATTGGTCAGGCCCTCGGCCAGACCAAACAAACTGCCACAGCCCAGCTGGTAGGTCCCTTTGGGCGAAACCGCCTCGATCACACCATCCACCAGGATCAAGGCCGACGTAAAGTCTTTTTCGTCGGAACGCATCAACACATCGCCCGGGTTGTGCACGGTGGTGTTGAACATCGAGTTCACCTGCAGCTTGAGGAACATCAGCACTTCGCCGCTCAACCCTGAGCCGCCCGCCTTGACGTAATGCTCTTCCAGCATTTTCTTGGCCTGAACCGAGGTCATGTTGTTGGCTTCCATCACCCGGAAGTCAATCCCCGAATCATTGCGTGGCAGCTTCTTGGACAAGGTGTTGATCATGTTGAGCTGCAACAGCAAGCCCTCGATGGTCGGGGTCATGATGCCCGGATCCGCTTTCAGAATCGTGCGCAAAGGACCGGTCGGAATTTCCAAGCAAACCACATCGGTGTAGGCCCGGGCCGAAGCGCCGCGCACCCCGCCTTCCAAAATCGCCTGCTCGCCAAAGGACACCCCCTTGCCCAAAATGGCAATGCTCTTGTTGTCCTTGGGGTCGAAAATTTCCACCTCGCCACTGATGATGATGGCCAAGTGGTCCGCGCTGTCGCCCTTGTTGAACAAGACCTCACCCGCCGCATATTCTTTGTTTTCGCCAGCGCTTTCCTTTGCCGGGGCAGCAGCAGGAGCCGCAGAGGCTTCTGCCTTGGGCTCAGCTGTCTGCCGCCGCAAACTCGACAGGCGTTCAGCCCGACGACGGGGCGCGGCCGCCCCCGGAATGGCGCCACCACCACTCTGGCCCACGGCCTGCAGGGCGGTTAACTCTTCAACGCTGGCTCGCCCTTCGATCACCGACCAGGCCAAAGACAACTCGCGCTCCAGGGCCCGCGCAACCTCCGACAACACAAAACCCACGGGCGGTTTGCCAAAAGCGTGCATGAAGCGTTCGGCCGCATCCACTCGGGGGGTTTCAGAAACTTGAACCGCAGCTGCTTGTGACACGTCAGGGACCTTTAAAAAGAACCGGCCGTTAAAGCCTGAATTTGTTCACTCACCATTTTATCGAGACCCAATTGCAAACTGGGCGCACTGTTGAACAAAGCGCCAAATCTCAAAAAATTCAACCGTCCCTGCGGCGTGCGCAAAGACGCGGCCATTTCGGGGGAATGGGCCTGCCACTCCAGCGCCAATTGCTCGGTCAAGCCCGGCCCGATTTGCGGGGTGGCACTGGCCAGAATGTCGGCCTCTTGAATCAACACCGTCATGCAAGCGAGATGGCTGAGATCGAAGGGCTGGTTTTGAATCGCCGCATGGGCGTCTTTCACACAACGGGGATCGGTGTTCAAAATCAATTGCGCCACCACGTCCTGGTCTTCGACGGCAACGCCTGAGCGGTGCATCATCGGTCGCAGCTGGGCCACCGTGAACGACTCAATCTGGGCCGGGAATTGATTGATGGTGCCGGGGTGCTGCCAATCGTGGGCGATCACCGTCAAAATGGCCCGCCATTCCGGCAAGGTCAAGGCATCGGCCCGCTTTTCAGCGGTCTCCCAAGACTGAGCGGTCTTTTGAGCGCGCTCAGGGGTTTGCAACAACAAGGCAGTCAAACCCACCAACACATCGGCAAAATGCAAACGGTTGTGGTAGGCGGGTTCGGCTTGTTTTTTGGCCGGATGAAGGGACCGGCTTTCGATGCTTTGCGCAATTTCAAAAGCGCAGACACGCAAGGCCTCGGCCCTGGCATCGACCGCGCGCTCAGGATCCTGACCCAAACGCCGCAAGGCGCTGGCCAAGACCCTGGGCAAGCCCGGCCAGTTTTGTGGCCAGGTTTGCCTAAGATTTACAAAAGTTTGAATCAATTCAGACAGAAGCATCCAGGCCCTAAACCCTGTGGTTTCCAAGCCGGTTGGCTTGGCTAAACGCGCATTTTGTGTCAAAGTCAGCAAGCGAATCGGGGAAAGTCGTAAAAAATCAATTTTTTTGACACAAAAGGGCTGGCCCTACTAGGAAAGCCGTTTTTTCTCCATTAGGATGCCATTTGCCGGAACAGCCGCTTGTGCGCTGCTGGTAATCTAATAACCCCCGAAGGATTTAACACCATGGCAACTGCAAAAAAAGCCCCCGCCAAAACCACCGCAGACAAAGCCCCCGCGGCCAAGAAGCGCACCCCCAACGCTGCCTTCATGAAGCCCCTGACCCCCGATGCCGCTTTGGCCGCCGTGGTGGGTGCTGCACCCCTGCCCCGTACAGAAATCGTCAGCAAAATGTGGGTCTACATCAAGAAGCACAACCTGCAAGACGCCACCAACAAGCGCAACATCAATGCCGACGACAAGCTCTTGGCCGTGTTTGGCAAGCCCCAAGTCACCATGTTTGAAATGGCCGGCCTGATCGGCAAACACGTCAAATAAGTCAAGGACTTGAAACCGGGCCCCGGCTGACTTGGCCAGGCCCTCTGCATAAAAAAACCGGCCTCAGCCGGTTTTTTTGCATCAGCCGATCTTTTAGGCGCCCAAAGCGGCAATCCCTGCTTTCGCAATCTGCGCGTCCTCATTGGATTTGACGCCGCTCACACCCACCGCGCCCAAACAGGCACCGTTTTGCATGATCGGCACGCCACCCTCCAACATGCCCGACAAATTTGGGGCACTGAGGAAAGAGTAGCGACCGTTGTTGATCACATCCTCGTACACCTTGCTTTCGCGGCAGCCCAAAGCAGCCGTGCGGGCCTTGGCAGGCGCAATGTCCGAAGAAATTGGAGGCGCCCCATCCAGGCGTTGCAACCACAGCAGGTTGCCCCCATCGTCCGCAATGGCGATGGTCACTGGCCAGTTGTTTTTCAACGCCTCGGCTTCGGCCGCAGCGGCAATCCGTTTCAAATCACTCAGTTCGAGGGTGGGTTTGCTTTTCATGATTTCAGTTCCACAGGTTGAAGTAAGAATCGTTACAAATGCCCATCATAGCCGCGTCGCCCGTTCAATCTTTGTCAGTCAGCCCCTTGTTTTCTTTCGATTCATTCCCACTTAGAATGGACCGAAGCATCCAATCAAGGGGTGCATTTGAATGAGGAGATTTCCATGAACGATCCCGTGAACGGCTATGTTTACCCCCTGGGCTACGGACAGGTTTTGTCCCCCACCGAGCGCCAACGCGTGCTGCGCAACACCTACTGGCTGCTGGCCTTGAGCATGGTGCCCACCGTCTTGGGTGCTTGGTTGGGCGTCGAGCTGCAAATCGGTCAGATGCTGCGCGGCGTTGTGGGTTTGGTGGTATTCCTGGGTGGGGCTTTTGGCTTCATGTACGCCATTGAGCGAACCAAAAATACCAGCACCGGTGTGCCGGTGCTGCTGGGCTTTACCTTCTTCATGGGCCTGATGCTCTCGGGTTTGATCAGCCACACCCTGGGCTTTCGCAACGGCCCCGAGTTGATCATGACCGCTTTTGCCGGTACGGCAGGCGTGTTTTTTGGCATGGCCACCTTGGCCAGCGTCATCAAGACCAGCGTGGAAGGTCTGGGCAAATGGCTGATGGCGGGCCTGATGGTCCTGATCGTGGGCAGCTTGATCAACCTGTTTGTTGCCTCCAGCAGCGCCATGTTGGTGATTTCCCTGCTGGCCATTGGCATCTTCAGTCTCTACATCTTGTACGACCTGAAGCAAATCATCGATGGCGGCGAAACCAACTACATCTCGGCCACCTTGCGCATCTACCTGGACGTGTACAACGTTTTCGTGAACCTGCTGTCTTTGTTGGGCATCTTCGGCGGCGAGCGCGAGTAAGCCAAGCAAACCAGACCTGGGCCTCCCCCTGCGCTGCGGGTGGTGAGGCCTAGTCGATCAAATCAAAGACCGCCATGCTTTCCACATGGGCGGTGTGCGGGAACATGTTGACCATGCCCGCCAGGCTGCAACGGTAGCCGGCGCGGTGTACCAAGAGGCCCGCATCCCGTGCCAAAGTAGCCGGATTGCAGCTCACATAGACAATCCGCTTGGGCGGAGTCCATTGCTTCAAATCAATCGGCAAGAGCTCGGTTTCCTCTGAATTGAGGGTTTCACCCCGGCGCTGAATTTGCACATCGGCCAGGGCCTTGATCAAGGAAAAAGCCCCTTCACGCGGCGGGTCGATCAACCAGCGATCGGCCACCCCATCGGCCACCAGCTGGGCAGGGGTCATTTCAAACAAATTGCGGGCCACAAAGTCGGTTGGGGCCAAGGTCTGACGGGTTCGGTTATAGGCCCAGTTGCTGCGTGAGCGGGCCACCAAGGCCTCACTGCCCTCCACCCCCAACACGCTGCGCGCCAGGGTGGCCAGCGGCAGGGTGAAATTGCCCAAACCACAAAACCAGTCGATCACACGATCGGATTTTTGAACCTCCAACAAACGCAGGGCCCGCCCCACCAGCACCCGGTTGATGTGGGGGTTGACCTGGGTGAAGTCGGTGGGCCGAAATGGCATTTCAATGCCAAACTCAGGCAAGGCATAAGCCAGTGGCCGGTCTTGCTGCCCTTCGGGTGAGAGCAGGGTCACGGTATCGGGCCCTTTGGGCTGAAGCCACCATTGCAGGCCCACACCGGCATGCGCAACTTCAAAAGCCCGCAGTTGTGCCAAATCAGACTCACTCAGGGGCTCCAAATGACGCAAGACAAGTGCCGTGACTTGGTCACCACACGCCAGCTCGATCTGGGGACAGGTGTCGCGCGCCTGCAAGCCACCGATCAAGTCACGCAAAGGCATCAGCAAATCACTGACAGGGGGCGGTAGCACGGCGCAGCTTTGGATATCGGCCACATAGCGGCTTTTGCGCTCATGAAAACCAATCAAGACGGTGCCTTTTTTGGCCACATAACGCACCGACAGGCGTGCCCGGTAACGGTAACCCCAGGTGGGGCCTTCGATCGGACGCAGCACCCGCTCGGCTTTGGTTTTGCCCAAATGCCACAAATTGTCTTCGAGCACCCGTTGCTTGACGGCCACCTGGGCCTGGGCCTGGAGGTGCTGCATTTTGCAGCCACCGCAGGCCCCTGCATGCAGGCCGAAATGGGCGCAACCCGGTTGGACCCGTTGAGAAGACTCGTGCACCAGGGTTTGCAGACTGGCCTGTTCCCAATTGTTTTTTTTGCGATGGACCTGCACCGTGACCCATTCACCCATCAGGGCGCCTTCTACAAAAACCACCTTGCCGTCGGCCCGTCTGGCCACGCCTTGGGCCTCCAAGTCCAGGGATTCAATTTGCAAGGCGCCTGGGGGCATGGCGCCACGGTCCTCAGCCTCGTGGCGGGCTTCTTGATCACTCATGGCACCTCAACGTGCAGGCAAATAACGGGTGGGATCGACGGGTTTGCCTTGTTTGCGCACCTCAAAGTGCAGCATGACCCGATCGGCATCGGTATTGCCCATCTCGGCAATTTTTTGACCCTTGCGAACCGTCTGGTCTTCTTTCACCAAGATTTTCTGGCTGTGGGCGTAGGCGGTCAGGTAGGTTTCATTGTGCTTGAGAATGATCAAATTGCCATAACCTCTCAAACCCGAACCGGCGTAAACCACCCGGCCATCGGCCACGGCCAAAACCGGGTCGCCTGCTTGCCCCCCCAAATCGATGCCCTTGTTTTTGCCTTCTTCAAAGGAGGCCAAGACGGGGGATTTCGAGCCATTGGCCAAGGGCCAGGAAAATGCCGGCTCTTCGGTTTCAGTGAGAACCGGCGCAGGGTTGGCCGGTTTCGCCGTCGCCGCGTTGGACGGGGCAGGTGGCGGAACTGGGGTCGGCGCCACGGTGACCGGGTTCACAGCGGTCGAACCGACGGGGCGGGTGATGACCCCGTTCTCGTTGACCACGGCCCCTGGCGGGATGACACGCAGCACCTGGCCGACCTCAATCGTGTTGGGGTTTTCCAGGTTGTTCCAGCGGGCGATGTCGCGCCAGTTGTGGCCATTGTCCAAACCGATTCGGATCAGGGTGTCACCTGGCTTGACGGTGTAGTAGCCCGGTTTACCGGCATTCTCTGCACCGGGCAAGGGCTTGATCGTCGCGGCAGAGGGATTCACAGCGACGCCGGAGCCCGCTGTGTCATTGGCACCGGACGCGCTGCGACTGGCCCCTTGAGTGCGGTCCTCGACAGGCGCGCGCACCGTCAGGGGTCTGGAAGAACAGGCCGCCAACAGCAGCACTTCGGCCAATAAGGCGGTCCATGTCCAAGCAGAATTTTTCAAGATCGGTCGCCCAGTCATCATCTGTATTCCTTCAAGCCAACCCCGATTTTAGAGGGACAAAATGAACCGCCTCCAAGACGGTTTGCTTCAATCCGTCTTCGGTTTTGTCCACCACGACCAGCGCTTGTTGGCCATTTTTTTGGGTACACGGGGCCACCAAACGACCGCCCAGCGCCAGCTGATCGGTCCAAGTCAAGGGAATGTCGTCACCACCGGCCGCCGCAATGATGCCCACATACGGGGCACCGCGCACAAAACCCAGCATGCCATCGCCCAACAGCAAATGCACATTGGCCAACCGAAAGGCGCGCAAATTGTCGCGGGCTTTTTCGTGCAGGCCTTTCAGCCGCTCCATCGAATACACCTCGCCAAACAAATGGCTCAGCACGGCGGCCTGATAGCCGCACCCGGTGCCCACTTCCAGCACCCGCCCGGGCAAACGCCCGGTCGTGGACGCAGCCTCCGTCAACGCCCGCGCCTGCACCAGCAAGTCCAGCATGCGCCCCACGACGTTGGGTTTGGAAATGGTTTGGCCCAAACCAATCGGCAAACTGGTGTCCTCATAAGCCTGGTTGACCAGAGCCGAATCGACAAAGCGATGGCGCTCCACTTGGCGCAAGGCATCGGCCACGCGTTTGGACGACAGTCCCTGCGCCACCAAGCGCTTGACCATGCGCTCGCGCACTGCGGAAGAATCCAGACCCCATCCCGCAGGTGCCGCCGCTGTCTGGGGGCGTGCAGGTGACTTGGCCGGCGCTGTTTTGGCGGGCGTGCTGCTCAAACTGGCAGGAAAACGGGGCCGCTGGGTGTTCATGCCATGCGCCAACCGGCCAAGCCGGCGTGGTGGGTCAAATCAACCTGCAAAGGCGTGATGCTCACATGGCCTTGAGTGGTTGCGTGGAAATCGGTGCCTTCGGCATCGTCTTTGGCCGGTCCGGCAGCGCCGATCCAGTACATGGTTTCGCCCCGGGGATTGGTTTGGGTGATCACTTGCTCAGCGGCATGGCGGCGGCCCAAGCGACAAATATGGGGCACGCCCAGTTGATCCAGAGGGCGATTGGGGATGTTCACATTCAGCAACCAAGGGTCCGACTGGCCCCTGTGGTGCTGCAGCGCCCATTGCACCACCTGTTTGGCTTTCTCGGCGGCGGCGGCCAACTCGCCCCAGCCCTTTTCCACCTGAGAAA
>CAIUTG010000053.1 GCA_903902035.1 uncultured Curvibacter sp.
CATCGATGATGCGGTCCCAACCGGTTGCCAAGGCCGTGGTGCGGGCTTTAGCGCCCAGGGCTTTGAGCAAATCGGGGTGTTCGGCCAAGTGCCGGGCCATGCCGACAAACTCGGTCAAATTGTCAAAATGGGCCAGTTGCCCATTCACCCCCGATTGGATCAGTTGGCTGGCCGCCGCGTAGTCATAGGCCAACACGGGCGTGCCGCTGGCCATGGCTTCGGCCGTGACGTTGCCGTAGGTTTCGGTCAAGCTCGGGAAGATGAAGAGGTCACCACTGGCGTAATGGGCGGCCAGGTCGTCGCCATGGCGCATGCCCGCAAAAATCGCATCCGGGACGCGGGCCTGCAGGTCTTTGCGCGCCGGGCCGTCACCGACCAAAACCAGCCTGGCCTGGGCTTGGACGGTTCGCACCGCCTCAAAAGCCAAGATCAAGGCCTCCAGGTTTTTCTCTGCGGCCAAGCGGCCCACATGCACCACCACCAAATCGTTGGGGCCAGCGCCCCAGCTTTCCCGCAAGGCGGCGCTGCGTTTGGCCGGGTCAAACAAGACCGTGTCAACGCCGCGCGCCACCACCGCCACATTCTGAAAACCATAGGTCACCAACTCGTCCCGCAGACCGGCGTCGGGCGTCATGGTGCACTGGGTGCTGTTGTGGAACTTGCGCAGGTAAGCCATGATGGGCTTGTGCAGCCAACCAATGCCGTAGTGTTTGCTGTAGGCGTGGAAGTTGGTGCGGAAATCGGAGCACACCGGCAGCTTGAGCTGGTTGGCCGCCTGCATCGCCACCCAACCCATGGGGCCTTCGGTGGCGATGTGCACCAGGTCGGGCCGGCGTTTGGACCAGAGCCGGATCAGCGACTTTTTGCTGGTCACGCCCATGCGCAGATGCGGGTAGCGCGGAATCGGCAGGCCACGCATCAAGACCTCATGAAACGAGGTGGTTTCGGTTGGGTGCTCGTCTTCTGCGTGACCGCCATCCAGCGTGTTTTGACGGGGACGAATGAGTTGAATTTCATGGTTGCGTCCACGCAAACCTTCCACCACGCAGGCCAAAGTGCGGGCCACGCCATTCACTTCCGGCGGGTAGGTTTCAGTGACCACGGCGATGCGCAAAGAGCGTTGCCGTGGCGACAATTCATCAATCAAAAGACCGTCATTGGGATCAGCATTCATGTCCAAATGGTGCCGTGCTTGTGCAACAGTTGTGTGACAAGGCCGAACGTCACAGAACTTTCATACAGATGCGTCAACATCACGCCACTTGACCAACAAGCCGTACCCAGCTCGGGGTTGGCTGTGGGCCTGATTGAAAAGGAATCACCGTGAAGCAGTATTTGCAAGAATTGAAAACCCAGCGTTGGGACGATCACCGTTATTACCACCACAGCCGCATCAACCAAACCCTGCACTTGATCAGCGCCTTGAGCTTTTTGGCGGCCTATGTTTTGTTGTTCAAGGACCCCGCCGAGGCCGCCTTGCTGGCTTGGGGTGTGTCGATGATCTCCCGGCAATCGGGCCACTTCTTTTTTGAGCCCCGTGGCTACGACGAAGTCAACCAAGCCACCGATGCCTACAAAGAAGAAATCAAAGTGGGCTACAACATCCGTCGCAAAATTGTCTTGATGGCCCTGTGGGCGGCAGCCCCGGTGGTTTTGTATTTGGCCCCCAGCCTGGGTGGCTACCTGACCCCTGCGGCCAACTGGAATGAGTTCTGGCATCAAGTCGGCTGGGCTTGGCTGGTGGTCGGTGTGGGCGGCTTGTTGTTCCGCACCGTGCACCTGTTCTTCATCAAGGACGTGATGAGTGGCCTGTGCTGGATGAGCAAAATCATCACCGACCCCTTCCACGACGTGATGCTGTATTGGAAGTCGCCTTTTTATCTCTTGCGGGGTCAACTGATTGACCCGATGGACCACGCCCGTCACGGCTGAGCCAGACACCCAGATTGACCTGAAGCCAAGGGCTTGGAGCGTCAGCCGGTGCCACCCGGCTGAGTCCCAAGCCCTTCGTTTTGACGGGCCTTTACTTTGATTTCAGTCTTTCTTCCAGTGCGACCACATCTCTTTCAAGAGGCGCCGCTTGATGGCTTTGTTGGTCAAGTGGGCGTCGCGCCACCACCAGCCATCGGCGGTCATTTGCTTCACCGCCGCCAGGCATTTTTGGCAGACCTGGTCAAAGTCGGCATCGCTGTAATTCAAACTCCAGATCAGGCGACCAGTGCCGACCCAGCTCAAGGCCAGGCCTTGTTCACGCAGGTAAAACTGCAACAGCCAGTTGTAGCGCGAAGGCTGGTTGTAGCTCAGGGTCCAGACCGACGACATGGCGGTCGCCACCACCGGCGCGCCCGCGTCGGCCATCAGCTGGTTGAATTGGGCGCAGCGCGCGTTTTGTTTGGCTTCCAGATCGGCGTAGCAACTTTGCGCTTCAGGGGTTTCCAGGTAGTCCAAAAACGCCGACATGGCGCCCATGACGTAAGGGTGGGAGTTGAAGGTGCCGCGTGCAAAGCAGATGTCGGCCGGGCGCTCTTCGCGAAAGCGTTTCATCAAAGCCGCTTTGCCGCAGACCACGCCCACGGGCAACCCCCCGCCCAGCGTTTTGCCGTAGGTCACCATGTCGGCCTGCACGCCAAAGTATTCTTGCGCCCCGCCCGGTGCCAAGCGGAAGCCCAAAAACACCTCGTCAAAAATCAAGACGATGCCGGCCTCCGTGCAAACCTGGCGCAGTTTTTTCAGCCATTCGGTGTAGGCCGCCCGGTCGTAGTGGGCACTGCGCGAGGAGTCCACCAAGGACGAATCGCCCGGCGCGCTCTTGTTGGGGTGAATGGCTTGCAAGGGGTTGATCAACACGCAGGCAATGTCCTTGCGGGTGCGCAGCACCTTCAAGGCCTGCTCGCTCATGTCGGCCAGGGTGTAGGTTTCGCGCGGGGGCATGGGGTTGCCGGGGCCGGGTTGAACGTCTTCCCACCAGCCGTGGTAGGCCCCGTTGAAGCGCACCAGGTTCTTGCGTCGGGTGTGGTAACGCGCCAGGCGCACGGCCTGCATCACGGCCTCGGTCCCGGACATGTGAAAGCTCACCTGGTCCAAGCCCGAAATTTTTTGCAAGCGCGCCACGTTGGAGGCCACGATGGGGTGCAAGCCCGCCAAAATGGGCCCCAAGTCTTGCGTCATGGCCACCCCCTTGGCCGTGGTTTGCCGGTAGACGTCGACACCAAATACGTTGACGCCGTAAGAGCCCGTCAGGTCGTGGTACTGGTTGCCATCCAGGTCGGTCAGCAGGACACCTTCAGAGGCTTGGTAGAAGGCACCCACTTGCACATATTGGCGCAGCAAGGGGCTGAACTGGTAGGGCACGCGGTAAGCGCCGGTGAACTGCAAATCGGGCAGACCCTGGCGGGCTTCCTGGGTCAAAGCCAGGGTTTTGGGGCAACGGTTTTTCAAGGACTCGCCCAAGCGGATCAAGGCGGCGCGGCGCTGTTGGGCCACCGAGTCCGGCGCACCGTCCGAATTGAAAAACGCGCTGTCGCTGTAAGCGTAGCCGGGCAACCATTTCGTGACCCGTTTGGCCATGTGCGAATGGCCTCCCAGACTCGGGTGTTTGGCGGCCGAAAGATTCAAACGGCGCACGGTTTTTTGAGCCAGTTTGACCGTGAGTCCCGCGCCCAATGCGGCCGCACCCAAAGTCCAAAGTGTTGATGTATCTGACATGACAAATTGATTTATTTTTTAAGACACTCTGGTGTAACCCCTTTATTTGACAAGCGCATGAAAAAAACGAACTCCTCTTTATGGGCCCATTTCGAACGCGGGTTTAAAGACTTCTTTCAACAAGAAGACCTGAATTTTTTATTGACCAACCGCATCCCTCGCATCACGCTGACGCGCTTCGTGGGTTGGTTCAGCAAGATCAAAAACCCGTTGATCAGGGACGCATCGATCGCGGTCTGGAAGGCTTTTTCTGAGCTGGATTTGAGCGAAGCGAAAAAATCCAAATTTGACAGTCTGCATGACTGCTTCATCCGCGAGCTGAAAGAGGGCGCTCGCACCTTCGACCCCGACCCGCAGGTGCTGGCCAGCCCCTGTGACGCCATTGTGGGGGCCTGTGGCAGTGCCGAGGGGCTCAACATCTGGCAAGCCAAGGGCTTTCCGTACACCGTCTCCGATCTGTTTGGCGACTCGGCAAGGGCCGAGGTGTATCGGGACGGCACCTTCGTGACCCTGCGCTTGACGTCCTTCATGTACCACCGCTTTCACGCGCCCGCGAATGGCCGGATCGAGCATGTGACGCACACCGCGGGCGATACCTGGAACGTCAACCCCATTGCCTTGAAGCGCGTCGAGCGTTTGTTTTGCAAAAACGAGCGGGCCGCCATTCACACCCGTTTGGACCAGGGCAACACGCCGCTGGCGATGGTGCCGGTGGCCGCCATTCTGGTGGCGAGTTTGCGATTGCACTTCTTGAACTTGCTGCTGCATGTGGGCTACCCAGGCCCGAATGAATTGCCCTGCGATGCACGCATGAGCAAAGGCCAAGAACTGGGCTGGTTCCAGCACGGCTCGACCATCATCGTGTTTGCGCCCAAGGGTTGCACTTTGGCACCAGGCATTGAGGTGGGCGCTGGGATCAAGGCCGGGCAGGCCTTGATGAAATTGCCCCAATAAAAAGAGGCGTCCTCAAAAAAAGAGCGCCTTGGACGGCGCTCCTTGAGGTTCTGTCGGGGGTTTTAAGCCGCCAACAATTCGTCGTCGTCCCAGCGCGGTTCGTGGGTCCGACCCAGGTCGGTGCCACGGCCAATGCCGAAGTATTCGATGCCTTCATCCACCATCGCTTGTGGGTCGTATTGGTTGCGGCCATCAAAAATCAGGGGCTGTTTCAAAGCGGCTTTCAGCACGCTGAGGTTGAACCCACGAAACTCTTTCCACTCGGTCACCAGGAGCAAGGCGTCGGCACCGGGCAAGGCCTCAGCGGCGCTGCTGGCGTAGCGGAGGTTTTGCAGCAACTCAGGGCGATCGGCAAAGTCCAATGCCAAACTGCGCTGGGCTTCATGCGTTGCCACCGGGTCGTAGGCGCAGAGGTGCGCCCCGCGCTCCAACAATGCGCGGATGATTTTTCGGCTGGGCGCTTGGCGCATGTCGTCGGTGTTGGGTTTGAAGGCCAGCCCCCACATCGCAAAACTTTTGCCACTCAGGTCTTGGCCCAAACGGTGTGTCAACTTGTCCACCAAAATGGATTGCTGGGCCTCATTGGCGTCTTCCACCGCTTGCAAGACCCGCATGGGTTGACCCTGTTGGTGGGCGGTGCGTTGCAGCGCCTGCACGTCCTTCGGAAAACACGAGCCCCCATAGCCGGTGCCGGCATACAAGAAGTCGTAACCAATGCGTTTGTCGGAACCCATGCCCAAACGCACCTGTTCGATGTCAGCGCCCACCACATCGGCCAGGTTGGCCAACTCGTTCATGAAGCTGATGCGGGTGGCCAACATGGCGTTGGCGGCGTATTTGGTCAACTCTGAGCTGCGCACCGAAAGTCTGAACAAGCGATCGTGGTTGCGGTTGATGGGTGCATACAGGCGGCGCATCAACTCAAAAGCGCGGTCGCCCTCGGGGTTGGCATCGCTCCGACCACGATGCGGTCGGGCCGCATGAAATCTTCAATCGCAGCGCCTTCCTTCAAAAACTCGGGGTTGGACACCACGGCGTAGGCAGGCGACACGCCGCGCTCTGCCAAACGGGCCCGCACTTTGTCGGCCACACGGTCGGCGGTGCCGACCGGGACGGTTGATTTGTTGACGATCACCGTGAAACGACCCATGTGCTGGGCGATGTTGTCGGCCACTTGCAAGACATATTGCAAATCGGCCGCGCCGTCTTCGTCGGGGGGGGTGCCGACCGCGATGAATTGCAGTTGGGCATGGGCCACGGCTTGCGCCATGTCCAGTGTGAACTGCAAGCGTTCAGCAGCGACGTTGCGTTCAATCAGGGTCGACAAGCCGGGCTCATAAATCGGCACTTCACCGCGTTTGAGCATTTCGATCTTGCGCGCATCCACATCGATGCACACCACGTTGTGGCCCAAATCGGCAAAGCAAACCGCACTCACCAAACCCACATAACCAGCACCAATCACTGTCACATTCATGTGAAAACCTCCATGGGCTGAAGGCTAGTGAATTGCTGTGATGGATTGATGACTTTTTCAAGGCATTTTCATGTCAGCAAAAGAAGCAGGAAGGGGCGGCGGTTTGACACGAAGCCGTCATGAACCAACGGGACACTCCTTCAACCAAGGTAAATGACCGTGATCTCGGCAGGTATGACATGCTCAAAAAAGTGGATGAGTTGATTTCCATGACGGCCCAGACGATGGGGTCGGGCCCATCGAACCACGACGCCGCCGATGCGGATGATGGCGAGGGCAAAACCCGCTACCGCGCTGTCTTTATTTCCGATCTCCATTTGGGCACGCCGGGTTGTCAAGCCGAAGAGGTGTTGTCGTTTTTGAAGGAGTTTCCCAGCGAGAAACTTTATTTGGTGGGCGACATCATTGATGGCTGGCAACTCAAGCGCGGCTGGTTCTGGCCGCAAAGCCACAACGATGTGGTGCAAAAATTATTGCGCCGAGCCCGCAAAGGCTGCCAGGTGATTTATGTGCCTGGCAACCACGACGAATTTGCCCGGGAGTTTTTTAACCATTCCTTTGGCGGTGTCGAAGTCCACGAGGAAGCCGTGCACACCACCGTCGATGGTCGCCGCTTGTGGGTGATCCATGGCGACCATTTTGACGGGGTGATTCAGTACGCCAAATGGCTGGCCTATTTGGGCGACAACGCCTACACCCTGGTGCTCAATTTGAACCGGCATTTGAACCATTGGCGCGCCAAGTTGGGCTTGCCTTATTGGTCCTTGTCGCAGTATTTGAAAGACCGGGTGAAAACGGCGCTGAACTATGTGACCGATTTTGAATCCGCCGTGGCCCAAGAGGCCGCCAAGCGCGGTTATCAAGGTGTGGTGTGTGGTCACATTCACCGGGCACAAATGCGCGACATTGACGGCATTTTGTATTGCAACGATGGCGACTGGGTGGAAAGCCGCAGTGCTTTGGTCGAGCACCTGGACGGCCAGTTGGAAATCATTCACTGGCACCCTGATCTGGAAAACAACCGGCTGGGCACGGTTGCCGCATCCCCCGCATTGGCGGCTTGAATCCAATCCGGGCGGCCGCCGGCCAGATCGCCGTTCGCAACACCGCAGATTGACCCCCCCTGTCTAGGAGGGGGCTTTTCTTAAACGATGAAAGCCATGGCCGACAGGTCGTCGCGCCGCACTTCTTCGCCACGCCAGTCCGTGGCGGCTTGGGCAAGGGCTTGCATCATTTGTTGCGCATTGCCGTTGCGGTTGGCCTGCACCAATTCAACAAAGCGTTTTGGGCCAAAAGCAATGCGGCGGGGGCCGCCCGGTTGGTCGAAGATGCCGTCAGAAGCCATGGTGAACAAGCGGTAGTTGTCTGTCGACAATTCAAATTCTTCCAATGGGGTGTAGGGCACGGTGCCAGGGTAGCCCAAGGCCAGTTTTTCACCCGGAACACGCAGCACCGGCTCATCGTCGCGCGGGACCACGAAGCAGTTGGTGCGGGCCCCCGCGAAAATCACCTTTTTCTGTTCCAGATCGATCTTGCAGACACCGGCATCGAAGCCGTCATTGGACTCGCAATCATCGCGATCTTGGTTCAGGGCCTGGCGAACCAGATTGCCCAAAGTGGCCAGTGCCGTACCCGGCGAGATGTCGGGCGTTTCTGAGTAAATTCGCTTCAACGTGCTGATCACCAGCATGGACATCAAGGCACCGGGCACACCATGGCCGGTGCAATCAATCAAGGCCACCGTGAAATGGCTTTTGCCGACATCTTCAGAGCGCCAATAGACGTCACCGCCAACGATGTCACGCGGGTCCCAAATCACGGCCATGGAGTTGAAGTGGGCTTGCAATTGGGCCGTGGTGGGCAGCAAGCTGGTTTGAATGCGGCTGGCGTACTTGACGCTGTCCATCATCTCTTCGTTCAGCTCGGCCATTTCATGCGCGCGCTGGGTGTTGGCCTCCACCAGGTAATTCAGCGTATCGGTGTTGGCGCCGACGCCGATGTAATGCCCGTCGCGGGTAATCAAAAAACCGCCTTGGCTCAAAGAAATGCCTTCTTCGATCAGTTGGGCAGAAACCGCATCAATCGTGGTGTTCTCATCGAACGAGGTGAACTTGTCCATCATCAAACCGCGCACACTCTTGTTTTGCATGACTGAGTAATGCAAGGGGTTGGAGGCCAAGACCAGGGCCGCCTGTTTGTCGATGAGGCCCACGGGCTGTCCGGCATCGTCCACCACGGGCACCACCACCGTGGTCTCGTCTTTGCGCAAGGCTTCAATCAATTGGCCGCATTTGTAGGTCATGGGGACTGACCATTGCTCGCGGAAAATGGTGCTGACTTTCTTCTCAATCATGGGAGATTCCTTCCAGTTTTTGAACGGTGCGTTTCAGGTCTTCAATCAAATGGAGTCGCTCAGGCAGGCTGAGGTCAGGGGTTTTGATGCGGATGGGCTGTTGACCAGGAATGAGCAAATCAATGGGCTGCTCTTTTTGTTCTTTTTCGGTCAACATGCGGCGCACGGTGTAGGTTTGCACGGGACGGCTGATGCCTTTGAGGGAGAGCAGTTCGCGCTCCTCCACTTCAAATTGGTCTTTGATAAGGGCATAGGTGTCAAACGACATCAACACGCCGCCCGGCTCGCATTTGCTCTCAATCCGGGCTGCCAGGTTCACCTCGCCGCCGATGATGGTGTAGGCCATGCGATCACGGGAACCAAAATTACCCACATTGCACCAACCGGTGTTGATGCCTATGCGGGTGATGAGGGGGTATTGCAGCCCCTCACTCTTCCACTCGGCATTGAGTTCGGCCAGGCGGGCCTGCATCTCAACCGCCATGCGCACACAAGCCAGGGCGTCTTCTTGCTCGCCTCGGGATTCGGGGTCACCAAAAAAAATCATCATCGCGTCGCCGATGTACTTGTCAATCGTGCCGCCGTGTTTGGCCGCAATGGCCGACAACTCAGAGAAGTAGCGGTTGATGTAGTGGGTCAGGACCTCGGGTTGCAATTGGGAGGATATTTGGGTGAAGCCTTGAATGTCTGAAAAAAATACCGTCAGCAGTTTGCGTCGGGTTTTGATTTCAAAGGTCTGGTCGCCCGAAAAAATGGCCTCGTAAATTTGCTTCGGCAGGTACTTGGAGAGCTGATCTGCAATGCCCTCCATCTTTGTTCGCTCCACCTTCAATTCCTCAGAAATGGTGTGCAGGCGTTGCTCGTTTTTATCGCTGATGCGAAGCTGACGTGAGTAGTTCTTCAGCAACTTGGCATAGTGCCCCACCAGGGCGCTGACTTGGTGGGGCGCCACGTTGTTGGGCTGGCTGTCGATCAGGGATTGATAGGCCGCCAGTATTTCTTCTTCTTTGCGAAGAACGGAAGAGGCTTCCATAAAGGGTGAGGCGAGCGCTGAATTCAGAAGGGAACCAGTTTGAATTGAGCCGCGTTGAGTTCTTCGGAGAACTCTTCACCCAGCTCTTCCATGTTGTCGTCATCGGCAATGTGGTGCCATTCGACCATGACGTTGTTGCCCGCTTCGGCGCAAGATTCCATCGATGTAAACAAGTCCATCAGCACCTTGGCTGAAGAGCTGTTGAAGTATTTCAATTTGAACTGGCAAGTGATGGGGCCTTCGTGGCTTTGGGCCAAGAATTCCTGGACTTGGGTGATGGGCGCCTCGTAAAACTTTTTGGTGTCTTCAGGGTAAGACTCGCCTTCGAGGGTGAAAACGCGGGAAGCCACATCCAGGGTCAAAGCGGGTGTGCGGGCCGTTGCGGCAATGTTGATGTTTTCCATGGGGGTCTTTTCTTTTAAAAATGGGCTTCAAAGCAGAAGAAATCAAATCCTTCGGAGGCGCTGGTGACGATGTCGTACTCCCATTGGCCGTTCGCCTCACGCGCCATCTGGATGAAGCCCACACCTGCGCCTTTTGAGCCTTCAGGGGGGCCTTCTTTGAGTTGTTGGCGCATCATGGCGCCCAGTTCTTTGCGGTCCAGACCGCGAATGGATTCGAGCTGGGCCTTGAGTTTTTCGGTGTCTTTGCTGTGCACCATGTTGCAGCAGGTCACGAAGCGGGGACCGTTGGCGTACTCACCCACTGTCACCAGACCATAGGAGAGGGCCACTTGTTCTTGGTCGGCGAGAGGAATTTCATCTTCCGGTGGAATCTTTTCGGCTGAGTAGCGGATGACGTTTTGCACCTGCTCCACGAAAGAGGAAAACACACTGCGTTGCACTTTGGCATCGGTGTGATCCATCTCCATCTTGGTCCGCAAGGCATTGCCAATGCCGGTCAGAATTGCTTCGTTTAAATAACCGCTGTAAGAGAAAACAATCCCACGGTCATCCAATTCTTTGCGAAAACGGAGATAAGAGTCTCCGCTGAGTCGTTGACTTGTCGTCATAACCAGATCCTTGCCCATCGGGCGTGACAGTGAACAGCGGTGTGAAACCACACACCACGTCTCTTGATCAAGAGGTTGGTTACATTAATTGACAGTTATGTCAGCAGAATGACGTTGCTTTTAATCTTTGCGGTGCCAGGCCATCCAACTGCCCAGCAGGGTGACGACCATCAGGATGCCCACCACCCACCAAAACCCGAAGGGGTGGTCGGCCAAAGGAATGCCGCCCACATTCATGCCGAAGAGCCCGGCCACCATGTTCACAGGCAGTGCCAACACCGTCACGATGGTCAAGGTGAACACGCTTTGGTTGGTTTGCTCATTGACCAGGGCCGCGACTTCTTCTTGCAACAACTTGATGCGTTCTTGCAGTTCTGCGCCATCGTGAATCACCAGGGAAAACTCTTCGGTGGCCTGTCGCAACTCTTCCAGGTCATCGGCCTGAATCCATTGGGGGGGACTGCGCAACAAGCGAAACAAAGCCCCAGGCTCGGGTGCCAGCAGCCGGCGCAAGCGCACCAGCAAGCGGCGCATATTGCCCAGGTCCATGCGTTTTTTTCGCCAACGACCCGCCAACCAGGCATCTTCAAGCTCATCGACTTTGAGGGTGGCTTCGCGCACGATGCGCACCAGCACATCGCCCTGATCGTGCATGAGTTGATTCAAGAAGGCCACCGATGAATTGAAGGTTTTGCCTTCACGCACCGAGCGACGCAGTTGGTCGATGGAGCGCAAGGGGTGCCGCCTGGCCGACACCGCCAGGAGCGGGCCCACATTCACCCACATCGTGCCGATTTCGCCGGGGTCAAAGGTGAAGTCAAAGGTGACATCGTTGACCACCGCCACCAGGTTGTTGGCAGCGTCCTCAATGCGGGTGGAGCGGGTGCCGGTGTGCAAGGCTTCAAAAAATTCCGGCACCACCGGCAAGTGGGTCTTGATCCAGTCTTCGGCTTTGGCGTCGCTGAGGTTGAAATGCAGCCAAATAAAGCCCGCCGCAGGATCGGGCGAATCGGTGTTGTTGTGCTGCGCGAGCCAGGCTTTTGCCGCCGCCAAGTTCATGGGCTGGCCCGCCTGGCCTGGTTGAAATAAAAAGCCGCAAATCAGCCCGTCTTTGTCCGAGCCGTAAGGATGGGGTGCCAAATTCATCCTGGGTTTATATCAGTATTTTTGCGGCACCAAGAGTTCTTCGGGCATCGGATTGCGGGCGTAATCCTCGTGGTGCTGGCGGGGCGGCAACACAATTTCGGGGTGCGCGACTTCTTGATAAGGCATTTGTTCCAGCAGGTGGTGGATGCAGTTCAGACGGGCTTTTTTCTTGTCGTCGGCTGGCACCACCCACCAAGGCGCTTCGCTGATGTGGGTGCGCTCCAACATGATTTCCTTGGCCTTGGTGTAGTCTTCCCAACGGCGGCGCGACTCCAGGTCCATCGGGCTGAGTTTCCATTGCTTCAGTGGGTCGTGAATGCGACCCAGAAAACGCAAGCGTTGCTCGTCGTCCGAAATGGAAAACCAGTATTTGATGAGCTGTATGCCCGAGCGCGTCAACATGCGCTCAAACTCGGGCACGGTGCGGAAGAATTCCTGGTATTCGTCTTCGGTGCAAAAACCCATCACCCGCTCGACACCCGCGCGGTTGTACCAGCTGCGGTCGAACAACACAATTTCCCCCGCCGCCGGCAGGTTGGCCACATAGCGTTGGAAATACCACTGGGTGCGTTCCCGGTTGTTGGGCGCCGGCAAGGCCACCACCCGGCACACGCGGGGGTTGAGGCGCTGGGTAATGCGCTTGATGACACCGCCTTTGCCCGCAGCGTCCCGGCCTTCAAACAAGATCACCACCTTGTGGCCCGTGGCCACCACCCAGTCTTGCAATTTCACCAATTCGCCCTGCAAGCGGAACAGTTCCCGAAAATACAAACGCCGCCGTTCTTTGTCCATGGGCTCAGGCGTCTGTCCTTCGCCCAGGGCGGCATGGGCAGACAGCCACTCTTCGTCCATTTCCAATTCCAAGTCCTCATCAAGCGCATCCAAGGCGTCCTCGTGGAGTCTTTGCAATTCACTTGGGTTCATGGTTGGCTTGTCGTTGTTGCTCTCGGCGTGGGGTGGGGTCATGTGGGCGATTCACAGGTTTATTTGAAAACCATACTAATCGGTATTTATGACACCCTGGTGTAGGGCCAGGGGATGAGCGGTCGATTGGCGACACGAAAGTGAAATGTGAGCCCACTAAGCTGGCCTTTTCATTCCCATTTTGGAAACCTGGATGACCACCACATCGAGCCTCAGCCCTCACGGGCCTGCCCACCCCCCTGCCCACGCCCATCCAGAAGACCACCCCTTGGCCGGGGTGAAAACGAACGTCAGCGGCAAGCTCTTGTTCCTGGCCTTGCTCTTGGCAGGCCTGGCTTATGGCGTGATTGCATTGACGGGAGACCTGAGTGCAGCGGGGGCGAATTTGCAAAGCTGGTTGCCCTATGCCTTGCTGGGTTTGGCCCTGTTGATTGCCTTGGGCTTTGAGTTCGTGAACGGGTTTCATGACACCGCCAATGCCGTGGCCACGGTCATCTACACCAATTCCTTGAAACCCAATGTGGCGGTTTTATGGTCTGGGCTTTTCAATTTCTTGGGCGTGCTGACCTCCAGCGGGGCAGTGGCTTTCGGCATTTTGTCTTTGCTGCCCGTGGAATTGATTTTGCAAGTGGGCTCGCATTCGGGCTTTGCCATGGTGTTCGCCTTGTTGCTGTCGGCCATCATTTGGAACTTGTTCACCTGGTGGTTGGGCCTGCCGGCTTCGTCGTCGCACACCTTGATCGGGTCCATCGTCGGGGTGGGCATTGCCAATGCCTTGATGCATGGCCGCGACGGCACCAGTGGGGTGGATTGGACGCAGGTCACCAAGGTGGGTTATTCCTTGTTTTTGTCACCGGTGATTGGCTTTGTTTGTGCGGCCTTGCTGCTCATCACCGTGCGCTATTTTGTCAAGGCGCCGGAGCTGTACACCGCACCCAAAGGCAAAAAAGCCCCGCCTTGGTGGATTCGCGGCTTGCTGGTGTTGACCTGCACGGGGGTGTCTTTTGCCCACGGCTCCAACGATGGTCAAAAGGGCATGGGCTTGATCATGTTGATCCTGGTGGGCACCGTGCCCATGGCCTATTCCTTGAACCGCGCCATGCCAGTGGACCAAAGCGCGGTCTTCGTGGCGATGGCAGAAGTGACCCAACGTGACCTGACCCGGATCGCACCCGCCATGGCACCCGCAGACAGCCAAGCGGTCTTGTCAGATTACATCCGCACCCAACAAATGAGCGATGTTTTGCTGCCTGCCCTGGCCGTCGTGGTGGGGGAAATTGCCGATCAGGTCAAACCGTATGCGAGCCTGGCGCAAATTCCCAATGGCGCTGTGGCCAATGTCCGAAATGAAATGTACCTGGCCTCCGAGACCATTCGGGTCTTGGGCAAGTCTTCGGTGGTCTTGCCTGCACAAGCACAGATCAACCTCAAGGCCTTGCAAAAGGAAATGGACAAGGCCACCAAGTTCATTCCGCTGTGGGTCAAGGTGTTGGTCGCCATCGCTTTGGGTTTGGGCACCATGGTGGGCTGGAAACGCATTGTGGTGACGGTGGGCGAGAAAATTGGCAAGACCCATCTGACCTATGCCCAGGGGGCCTCGGCTGAATTGGTGGCGATGGCGACGATTGGCGCGGCCGATGCGTTCGGTCTGCCAGTCTCCACCACCCAGGTGCTGTCCTCGGGTGTGGCCGGGACCATGGCTGCCAGCGGGACGGGTTTGCAAATGGGCACGCTGCGCAGTTTGCTGACGGCCTGGGTATTGACCTTGCCGGTGGCCCTGGTGCTGTCTGGGTCGCTGTATTGGTTACTGGTTCAGGTTTTTTAAGTCGGCCAGGATCCAGGCGGCGGCTTTTTCGGCCAGCATCAAGGTGGGGCTGTTGGTGTTGCCACTGGTGATGCGGGGCATGACCCCGGCATCCACCACACGCAAACCCGCCACCACGCCGCCCTGACCATCGAGCAAGCGCAGGCGCGAGTCAACCACGGCCAGCGGGTCGTTGGCTTGGCCCATGCGGGTGGTGCCCACGGGGTGAAAAATGGTGGTGGCAATGTCGCCAGCCAAGCGCGCCAATTCGGCGTCACTTTGGTATTGACGTCCGGGCTTGAATTCTTCCGGCTGGAAGCGGGCCAAAGCGGGTTGGGCGACGATGCGGCGAGTCAAACGCAGGCTGTCGGCCGCTACCTGGCGGTCTTCTTCGGTGGCCAGGTAATTGGGCGCAATGGCCGGGGCGTCGCCAAAATGCGGGCTTCGGATGTGCACGCTGCCCCGGCTGCTGGGGTTCAGATTGCACACGCTGGCGGTGAAAGCGTTGAAGCCGTGCAAGGGTTCGCCAAATGCGTCCAGACTCAGGGGTTGCACGTGGTATTGCACATTGGGGTAGGGCAGGTCGGGCCGGCTCTTGGTGAACGCCCCCAGCTGGCTAGGCGCCATGCTCATGGGGCCGCTGCGCGTCAAGGCATATTCCAGTCCGATGCGGGCCTTGCCCCACCAGCTGTTGGCCAAGGTGTTCAAAGTCTTGACGCCTTGCACTTTGAAGACCGCCCGGATTTGTAAATGGTCTTGCAGGTTTTCTCCCACGCCGGGCAGGTTCACGGTGGGCGCAATGCCAAGGGCTTGCAATCGGTCGGCCTGGCCCACGCCCGAGAGTTGCAAAATTTGCGGTGAACCAATGCTGCCCGCGCTGAGAATGAGTTCGCCCCGCCCTTGGTGGCCCGCGCCATTGGTGCGCCCGCGCAGGCGCACTTCGACGACTTCCCCACGCCGCATCAACCGAGCCCCGGTGCAGGTGATGTAGCCACTGGCGTCGGGACCCAGGTGGAGCTGTGTGACCTGGGTTTCGGTCCAGATCGTCAGGTTGGGGCGATTCTGGGCGGCTTGGGGGCCACGCAAAAAGGCTTTGGCGCTGTTCCAGCGCCAGCCACGGCGTTGGTTGACTTCAAAATAGCCCACCCCTTCGTTGCTGCCTTGGTTGAAGTCTTCGGTGGCCGGAATGCCGGCCTGTTGCGCGGCTTGGGCAAACGCGTCCAGGATGTCCCAGCGCAGGCGTTGTTTTTCGACGCGCCATTCGCCGCTGCTGCCGGTGCGGTAGTTCCCATGCAGGGCTTCGAAACGTCGTTGGTCTGCGGCTGAGGCCCCTGAAGCGGTCCCTTCTGAGTCGAGTCGCCAGTGGTCTTCGTGCTGCTTGAAGGCGGGCAGCACCGCCTCCCAGCGCCAACTGTCGTCACCGGTGAGCTGGGCCCAGTCGTCGTAGTCACGGGCTTGGCCCCGCATGTAAATCATGCCGTTGATGCTGCTGCAACCCCCCAGGGTTTTGCCACGCGGGTAGCGCAACTGGCGGCCATTCAGACCCGCGCTGGGTTCGGTTTGATACAACCAGTCGGTTCGCGGGTTGCCGATGCAGTACAGATAGCCCACGGGGATGTGAATCCAGGGGTGGTTGTCGGCCTTGCCGGCTTCGATCAGCAAGACCTGGTGCTTGGGGTTGGCACTGAGCCGGTTGGCCAGCAAGGCCCCGGCCGTGCCGGCCCCGACCACGATGAAATCAAAATTGACGGTGTTGGCGCTGTTCATGCAGGGCAGTGTAAGCTTGTGGTCTGATATTGATTGTCGCAAATTTGCGGAGAAACCGGATGACGCAGAACTCACAGCCCCCCACCTTTCAGGCCATGGCGTGGCATGACAAGTTGGTTTTGGACCTGGCCTATATGGACGACACCCACCGTGAGTTTGTCGATCTGTTGGCCCAGGTGGCCCAAGCGAGCGATGAGGCCTTGTTGCCTCTTTGGGACACCGTGATTGCCCACACCCAGGAACACTTTGACCGGGAAGACCGCTGGATGACGCAAACCCAGTTTGGGCCGGGCTCATGCCATTCGCGGGAGCACCACCAGATGATGCAAATCATGCGCGAAGTGGCCAAGCGGGGGGCGGCTGGCAACTTGGCGATGGTTCGTCAAATGAACCACGAACTGGGCATTTGGTTCAATGACCATGCCCAAGGCATGGATGCGGGTTTGGCGGCGCATTTGCGCGCGCTCGGATTTGACCCCGAAACCGGCGCGCAGCTTCAGTCGGCCGTGGCGCCTGAGGGGGCTTGCGGCTGCGGGTGACGCCGGCCAAACATGGACCAACCCTCCATGTGCAGCACCTGTTCGCCATGTTGATTGAACAGGGCCCATTGGTTTTTGACCAGGCCCACATCGGGTCGTGAGCGCATGGGGCGTTTTTCCAGCAAGGTGCTGGTCAAGCGCAGGGTGTCCCCCGGAAAGACGGGCTTCAACCATTTGAGGTTTTCCAGCCCCGGTGAGCCCAGGCTGCTGGAGTGCTGTAAAAAATTCGTCACCATCAAGCGCATGGCCAGGGCGCAGGTGTGCCAACCACTGGCGCTCAAAGCGCCGAACACCGAGGCCTTGGCGGCTTCGTCATCCAAATGAAAAGGCTGGGGGTCGAATTGCTGGGCAAAAGCAAGCGTCTCTTCCCGGGTGGGCGTGACGCTGCCCAGTTCGAGCACGGAGCCGACTTGCAGGTCTTCCCAGTAATACAGAATGGTTTGGGTGGGCATGGGAGGGTTCATGGCGGGCCTTCAAGACTCAACGACCGCCCGAAACTTCGAGCAGGGACATGGTGGTGTAACTGGCCGCGTCGGACAGCAGCCAGACAATGGTTTGCGCCACCTCTTGCGCGGTGCCGGGGCGTTGCATGGGCACCAGATGCGCCAGCTCTTGTGCCCGATGGGGCTGCCCGCCGGAGGCGTGAATTTCGGTGTCAATCAGACCGGGCCGCACCGCGTTGACGCGGATGCCCACGCCTGCCACTTCTTTGGCCAAACCCAGGGTGAACGCGTCCACCGCGCCTTTGGCCGCTGCGTAGTCCACATATTGGCCAGGCGACCCCAAACGGGAAGCCGCGCTGGAGACATTGACAATCGCGCCCCCCGCGCCGCCATGCTCGGTGCTCATGCGCCGCACGGCCTCTCGTGAGCAGATGAAGGTGCCCAACACATTGATGTTGAACATGCGCTGCCAGCGCGCCACGGACATGGCCTCGACCCGCGCGGGGAAGTCCACCACCCCCGCGTTGTTGACCAAGGCCGTGAGTCGGCCCAGTTTGGCGTCGATGTGTTCAAACATCGAGACCACTTGTTCTTCATGGGCCACATCGGCTTGCAGCGCAATGGCGCGCCCCCCGTTGGCGCGGATCTGGCGGACCACCTCGTCGGCGGCCAGTGAGTTGTGGGCATAATTCACCGCCACGGCATAACCGCAATGGGCCGCCAACAAGGCGGTGGCGGCTCCGATGCCTCGGCTGGCCCCGGTGATCAAGGCAACTGGTTGGCTCATCGCGTTCCTTGTTTAACAATATTGAAACACTGGCAGCGCAAATTAAAACATGCCTGCGTTGTGCTTGCCTTAGGCCAAACCCTTTTTTTCAAACAGATGGAGTCTCCAATGCAACAGTCGAATTTGTTGGGTCATTTTGTCGAGCTGACGGCGGCCGATGGCCACCGTTTTCAGGCCTATGTGGTACAGCCCCAAGGGGCGTTTTTGGCTCAGCCCAAAGGGGCGGTGGTGGTTTTGCAAGAAATCTTTGGCGTCAATGCCCACATCCGTGAGGTGGCAGATGGCTATGCCCGGGCGGGCTATCTGGCGGTCGCGCCAGCCACTTTTTCCCGGGTCAAAGCCGACGTGAACCTGGGCTACACGGCCGAAGACATGCAAGAAGGTTTTGGCTACAAGCACGCGGTCGATCAATTGCCTGCTCCAGGCGTGTTGGCCGACATTCAGGCGGCGGTGGACCATGCCCAGCAAGGCGCCGGAACAGGCCCCCTCAAAGTGGGGGTGGTGGGTTATTGCTGGGGCGGTGTGTTGTCCTGGCGTGCGGCGGCCCTGGTCAAGGGCTTGAGCGCTGCGGTCACCTATTACGGCGGCGGCATGACCAGCCCTGAAGAAGCCGCGCGCCACCCCTCGGTGCCGGTGATGAGCCATTTTGGCGACAAAGACCACTATATTTCTTTGGAGTCGGTCCAGGCCTTCGCCAAGGCGCAGCCCCAAGTCCAGGTGTTCATTTACCCGGCAGACCACGGCTTTAACTGCAATCACCGGGCGGCCTGGAATGAGGCCGCCGCCAAACAAGCGCTGACCCGGACCCTGGGCTTTTTCGAGCAGCACCTGGCTTGAGTCGGTTCCGGGGGAACTGCCCCCCGGTTTTGCGCCGGGTTTTGCTTTGAGACGAGCTCAGCCTTTCAGGGCTTGGGCGACTTCAATCGCAAAATAGGTCAGGATGCCATCCGCCCCGGCGCGCTTGAAGGCCAACAGGCTTTCCAGCACCACGGCATCGTGGTCGAGCCAGCCGTTTTGCGCGGCGGCCTTGATCATGGCGTATTCGCCGCTGACCTGGTAGGCGAAGGTGGGCACCTGAAATTGGTCTTTGACTCGGCGCACGATGTCCAGGAAGGGCATGCCGGGTTTGACCATCACCATGTCGGCGCCTTCGGCCAAGTCGAGTGCCACCTCGCGCAGGGCCTCGTTGGTGTTGCCGGGGTCCATTTGATAAGCTTTTTTATTGCCCTTGCCCAAATTGGCGGCTGAGCCCACGGCGTCGCGGAAAGGCCCGTAAAAGGCGCTGGCAAATTTGGCGCTGTAGGCCATGATGCGGGTGTGAATGTGGCCTTGTGCTTCCAGCGCTTGGCGAATCGCGCCAATGCGCCCATCCATCATGTCGCTGGGTGCCACCATGTCCACCCCGGCCTCGGCTTGCACCAGGGCTTGTTGCACCAGGACTTCGGTGGTGGGGTCGTTCAGGATGTAGCCGTCCTCATCCAGCACCCCGTCCTGGCCATGGCTGGTGTAGGGGTCCAACGCCACATCGGTCATGATGCCCAGTTGCGGCACTTCTTTTTTCAAGGCCCTGACCACGCGGGGAATCAGGCCATTCGGGTTGAGGGCCTCATCGCCGCGAGGGGTTTTCAGGCCAGGGTCCACCACCGGGAACAGGGCCAGGTAGGGGATGCCCAAATGGGCACATTTCTGGGCCACAGGCAGCAGCAGGTCCAGGCTCAGCCGTTCAACCCCAGGCATGGAGGCAATGGCCTGGCGTCGGTTCTCGCCTTCGTGCACAAAGACCGGATAAATGAGGTCATGCGCGCTGAGTTGGTGTTCGCGCACCAGGTTGCGGGTGAAGTCGTCACGCCGCAAGCGGCGCGGGCGGTTGGCGGGGAAAGCAGCAGGGGGAAACAGGGATGAATTCATGGCGTGATTTTCAGAATTTGTGGCCTACACTTTAGCCATGGTGCGACTCGAGTCGCTTCTGTAGCTGAACTAATCAGCCAATCAAAGTGCAGTTTCTCCTCTGGAGAGCTGCGATTTTCTCCTCCGGGAGAAGTCAATGCAAGGGGTTAATTGCTTGCAATCAACCTCCTTGAATTTGCCCGTGAGGGCGAATTCGCAACGAAATAACCGCCCGTGGGCGGGTTTTCCGTTGTAATCACGCCACATTTTGCGTAAAGTTTCGTAAATGTGGGGCCGCTGCTTTGGCGGCAAAACAGAGCGTAACCGCTCTCTGTGTCTTGTTTTTCCACCAAAACCACTTCTGGAACGAAGTGACCCTGACTGTACGTGCGTCTGGAGCAATCCGGGGGTGCGGAGCTACGGTTAAACAACCTGTGCGCGAGCACATAAAACTGACGCGAGTCAGTTCCAATCCCATTAGCAAGACTTGGGAAGGTTGCCAGGGTAAAGGGTACGGGAAATGTAATGTGAATTCTCGAATGAACCGCCGTGAAAAGTACACAGCTCACGCTTGTTTTCTCCTTTGGGGGAGAGCTGTAGCCAAAAGGCACGAAGTCAGGATACCTGGGTCATGGACTAGGTATCGTTCCCAAACGACTTCCGGCGGAAAGAGAGTCCCTAACCCCATCGTCCGGCAAGCCAGCCAGACGGGCACAGAGGGAAACGAGGTAAGCCCCATTCACCGCCAGCCCCTCAAGGGCTGGCAACCTGCGAGCAATCAACGGCCATGGTGGAGGGGGTAGAGGAAGAGGCAAAAAGCGAACGCTTGGTTGTAATGACCAAGATAGGGCCCATGGCCTGCGGTGAAAGCCGGCAGACTTGCCTCACGTGCGACGGCGTAAAAGCAGTTGCGTCAACAACGACCCGGAGGGTATCTGACCCTCTAGGGTCAGTGCCTTCTTCAAATGGGTCACCTAACTGGAGAATGGCATGAAAAACACTGGCAACAGTGCTGCGTCTTCAGACCATTTGTGTGAATGGCATTCCATTGACTGGAAAGCGGTCACGCAATTTGTCGGTAAGACGCAGATGCGTATAGCGCAGGCAGAAATGGAGAGAGACTTCACTCGGGTTGCAAGACTCAGAAGAAGCCTCACTCACTCCTGGCAGGCCAAGGCATTGGCGGTCAGGAAAGTAACAGAGAACCAAGGGCGACGAACGAGTGGCATCGACCGCGTCCTTTGGGACACGCCAATCAAAAAGTGGAATGCGATAGCTTGTCTGAGCACCAGGGGATATAAGCCCAGCCCGTTAAGGCGGGTCTATATTCCAAAGTCAAATGGAAAGGAGCGTCCACTGGGCATCCCAACCATGAAAGACAGAGCAATGCAGGCCTTGCACTTGCTGGCGCTGGAGCCGGCAGTGGAATGTTCTTCTGACCCGAACTCGTACGGCTTCAGGAAAGGAAGATCAGCCCATGATGCAAGGTCACAGCTGTTTGCAACATTATCCCAAGGCTCATCGGCCAAGTGGGTGCTGGATGCTGACATCACTGGTTTCTTTGACAACATCAACCACGACTGGTTGCTGAACCACGTCCACATGGACAAAGTGACGCTCAGGAAATGGTTGAAATCAGGAGTGATAGACAGGGGTCAACTCCTGCGCACAGATGAAGGCACGCCGCAGGGCGGCATCATCTCGCCAACACTGGCAAACATCACCTTAAACGGCCTGGAACTGGGGCTCAAGCAATACCTTCTGGTGAAGCTGGGCTCTAGGGACAGCAGGTCGGCAAAGGTGAACCTCGTCAGGTATGCAGATGACTTTGTGGTGACGGGCGAATCAAGAGAGTTGCTTGAAACCGTGGTCAGACCTTGGATAGTGGAGTTCTTGCGAGAACGAGGACTCACGCTGTCTGAAGAGAAGACGCGCATTGTGCACATCGACGAGGGCTTTGACTTCTTAGGGTGGAATTTCCGTAAATATTCGGGAAAGATGCTCATCAAGCCGAGCAAGAAGAATGTGAAAGCGTTCTATGGCAAGGTGAAAGAAATCATAGCTACGTCAGTGGCGCTTCCAACAGAAAGGCTGATAAAGCGCTTGAACCCGGTCCTCAGAGGCTGGGCTCAGTACCACGAAGGGGTAGTTGCCAAGCAGGTTTTCAGCAAACTTGATCATCTGATTTATTGGAGATTAATACGCTGGGGACTGCGAAGGCATCCTCGCAAAACCATGGGATGGGTATATGCCCACTACTGGAAGAGGTATGGCTCGCGCCGCCGGTTTGCGGGTGTGCAAGACCATCCATTTGGAGATGATGAAACGATACCGTATGCACTGTATTGTTTAGCCGACACGAAAATTGATCGGCACGTCAAAGTGAGGGGGAATTACAACCCCTTTCACCCAGATGATCTGGTCTACGGTGAGAAACTGAGAACAAAACGGATGAAGAAACTCATCTGGAGCGATCAAAGGGCTTCACTGTGGCTTCACCAACGGGGTAAGTGCGCTCTATGTCAGCAAGAGATGGACATAGCGGACGAGAACATGGACGACCACCATATCGTCTATCGTCAACTAGGGGGGAGTGACGCTCTCTCCAATCGGGTGCTTCTGCACCCGATCTGTCACAGGCGTGTTCACGCCCTAGGTTTGAAGGTTATCAAGCCGGTCTTCAGTACGGAAGACTTTAATCTGGATAAGCAGTTGAAGGTTATGCAACCTGTTGAAGCTGTTTAACCAGTGGTCGTATGTGAGCCGTGTGCGGTGAAAGTCGCATGCACGGTTCGTCGGGGGGGATATCATTGAGAAATGATGTCCCTACCCTACTTGTGGATCAAAGCTTTGCATATTGTCTTCGTGGCCAGTTGGTTTGCTGGATTGTTTTACCTGCCACGGATTTTTGTCAATCTGGCCCTGGTCGAGCCAGGCTCCGTGGCCGAGCGCGCGCGTTTGTTGCTCATGGCGCGCAAACTCTTGCGTTTCACCACCCTCTTGGCCGTGCCCGCCCTGGTTTTGGGCCTGACCTTGTGGGGGGGTTATGGCATTGGTTTTGGCCCTGGCCCAGGCAACGGTTGGATGCACGCCAAGCTGTTTCTGGTTTTGTTGGCCTTGGGGTATCACCATGCCTGCGCCAAAATTTTGAAGCGCTTTGAAGCCCAAGAGCCGCCACGCAGTCATGTCTGGTACCGCTGGTTCAATGAGGTGCCGGTGCTGCTGCTGCTGGCCATTGTTTGCTTGGTGGTGGTCAAGCCGTTTTGAACACCCCCAAAACATCGGCATGGCCACTGGCCTTCCTTTATACGGTGCTGATCGTTTACGCCAGCCTGCACCCGTTCACGGGTTGGCGCATGCAGGGCTTGTCGCCCTTGGCCTTTTTGGCCGCACCCTGGCCACGGTACTGGACCTGGTTTGATGTGATTTCCAATGTGGTGGGCTACGCCCCCTTGGGCTTTTTGCTGGCGGTGGCGGGGTTGCGACAGGGTTTTCGCTGGCCGGTGCTGGAGGCCATTGCGGCTTCATCCTTGTTGTCCTTGGCGATGGAGGCCACCCAGAGTTTTTTACCGGTGCGGGTGCCCTCCCAGTTGGACTGGTGTTTGAACACGGCGGGCGCAGCCCTGGGGGCAGGCTGGGTCTGGTTGCTGCACAAAAGGGGTGGGCTGGAGCGTTGGAGCCAATTTCGGCGTCAATGGTTTGTCGAGGATGCGCGCGGGGCCTTGGTGCTGCTGGCCATGTGGCCGGTGGGTTTGCTGTTCCCCTTGGAGGTGCCATTGGGCCTGGGGCAGCTGGTGGCGCGGGCTTCTGAGGCCTTGAGTGCCTGGGGCATGCCCGATGAGGTGATGGCCTGGCTGCCCGAGCGCTCCGCCAATGTGTTTGCCATGGCCCCTTTGACAGAAGCATTGTGCGTGGCCTTGGGGGCCTTGGCCCCGGTGTTCTTGCTGTTTTCGGTGTTGCGCACCCCCCTGCGCCGACCCGTGGGCTTGGCCTGCGTCTTGTTGGCGGGCTTGGCGGTGACGGCTTTGTCGCAGGCCTTGAGCTTTGGCCCCACCCGAGCCTGGGGCTGGTGGCACGCGCCGGTGGCTTGGGGCCTGGGGGTGGCCGCCGGGATCGGCCTGCTGGCTTGTTGGTTGCCCGCGCGGGCTTGTGCGGTGTTGGCTTTGCTGGCGCTGGCGGTGAATGTGACCTTGCTCAACCCGGCCCCCACCAGTGCTTACTTGGCGCACAACCTGCAAACCTGGGAGCAGGGGCGCTTCATCCGTTTCAATGGCTTGGCCGAGTGGGTCGGCTGGTTCTGGCCGTTTGTGACCTTGTGTTACCTGGCGATCCGGGTCTCTCGGCGGAATGAAGGCTGAGCTTTAAAATTGGTGCATGAGCCATTTCAAGCACCACATCTTCTTCTGTTTAAACCAACGCAGCAACGGGGAAGCGTGTTGTGCCCAGCACCAGGCCCAAGCCGCCTTCGACCATTGCAAAGCCCAAGTCAAGGCGCAGGGCCTGGCGGGTCCGGGGCGAGTTCGGGTCAACAAGGCGGGCTGTTTGGATCGCTGCGAGGCGGGGCCCGTGGCGGTGGTCTATCCCGAAGGCACTTGGTACCGTTTTGTCGACTCTGCCGACATCGATGAAATCGTCAGCAGCCACCTGAAAAACGGCACCGTGGTGGAGCGACTCAAACTCCCGGACTGATTCCCCGCATGAATTCTCAAACTCAAAAACTCAGCATGGCCGGCCCAGCGGGGGCCCTGGAGGGTTTGCGCGATGCGGCCCAGCCACGCGATGCCGCGCACCCGGCCCGTCGGGGGGTGGCCCTGATTGCCCATCCCCATCCCTTGTTTGGCGGCACCATGGACAACAAGGTCGTGCAAACCTTGGCGCGGGCCTTTGTCCAGGCGGGGTGGGATGCGGTGCGCTTTAATTTCCGTGGGGTGGGGCGCAGTGAAGGCGTTTGGGACGAGGGCCGGGGTGAGTTGAGTGATTTCTTGGCCGTTTTGCAAGACCAGGTGCCCGACCCCCAAACCCCTTTGGCCATCGCCGGATTTTCCTTCGGTGCTTTTGTGGCCAGTCATGCGGTTCAGGCCTTGTGCGAACCTGCGCGACGACCTTTGCGTCGGGTGGTTCTGGTCGGCACCGCCGCCTCGCGTTTTCAGGTGGCGCCCATTCCCCCCGAGTTGCACCCACAAACCCTGGTGCTCCATGGCGAACAAGACGACACGGTGGTCTTGAGCAGTGTCATGGACTGGGCGCGCCCGCAAGCACTCCCCGTCACGGTGGTGCCGGGCGTCGAGCATTTTTTCCACGGCCAGCTGCCCTTGCTCAAACGCTTGGTTTTGGCCCATGTGGACAACCTTTCCCTTGACGGCTCGTGAACTCGAAAATCCTGGCCCTGGCAGGCGTCTTGTGTTGGCTGATTTGGGGGGGTGTGTCTGTGGCTTCGGGTGCCCCTGCCAAGGCAGGCAGTGACCGTACCACGGGGGTCACGGCCTTGCCGCAGCCGCCCGAAGTGGCCGCGCGGTCGTTTTTGTTGATCGATGTGACGGCGAATCAAATCCTGGCGGCCAAAAACACCGACGACCCCGTGGAGCCGGGGTCTTTGACCAAGTTGATGACGGCTTACCTGGTTTTTGACGCGCTCAAATCCAAAAAAATCGACCTGCATCAAACGGTGGGCATCAGCCCGAACGCCGCGAAGATGCCAGGCTCACGCATGTTCATTGACCCCACGATGCAGGTGCCGGTGGAAGACCTCATCAAGGGCATGGTCGTGCAATCGGCCAACGATGCCACCCTGGCCCTGGCCGAAGCCGTAGGGGGCAGCGCGGCACGCTTTGTCGAGATGATGAACCAGCAAGCCCAGGTCCTGGGTCTGAACGACACCCGCTACAAAAACCCCGTAGGCCTGACCGAGCCCGGGCACATCACCACGGCGCACGATTTGAGCACATTGGCCTTGCGTTTGATGGTCGACTTTCCACAAGACAGGGCTTATTACGCCATCAAACAGTACCATTACCCCGGCACGCCCGTCGGCAACAGCAACAACCGCAATGCCTTGTTGTTCCGCGACCCCGTGGTGGACGGTTTGATGGCGGGCCACACCGACACCGCGGGTTATGGCCTGGTCGCGACGGCCCAGCGTGAGGTTGCCGGGGTGGGCACACGCCGCTTGCTGTCGGTTGTTTTGGGTGCCGGCAGCGACAATGCCCGCGTCGCTGAAAGTCAAAAACTCCTGAATTGGGGCTATACCGCCTATGAAGCCGTCAAACTGTTTGACGCGGGGGTCCCGGTGGCCACGCCAGAGGTCTGGAAGGGCGACGCCAAAACCCTGCCCTTGGGCCAGCCCCATGCGATGGTGGTGGCGGTGCCTGCTGGCAGCGCTGCCAAGTTGAAGACCACCTTGCTGCGGCCCGACCCCTTGGTGGCCCCCTTCGCCAAGGGTCAAACGGTGGGGACTTTGAAGGTGACGTTGGCCGACCAACCTTATTTGGAATTGCCCATTTTGGCTTTGGACCGGGTGGAGCAGGCCGGCATTTGGGGCCGTGCCTGGGACGCGCTTCGCTTGTGGATCCAGTAAGGGTCGGCCCGGAAAAGTGCTTGCGCTGCAGGGCTTGATCTGATATATTGGAAGGCTTTTCGGAATTTCACAGTATTTCGAGAAGGGTTCCCGACGCCATTTTGGCGGGGAACATGGACTCATTTTTAAAACGTTTAGGGACGTTATTCAGGGAAGATATGCCAACCATTAACCAGCTCGTGCGTCAAGGGCGTGAGGTCGAAACGATCAAATCGAAGAGCCCCGCGATGCAAAACTCTCCACAGCGCCGTGGCGTGTGCACCCGTGTGTACACCACGACGCCTAAAAAGCCTAACTCCGCTTTGCGTAAGGTGGCCAAAGTGCGCCTGACCAACGGTTTTGAGGTCATCTCCTACATTGGCGGTGAAGGCCACAACCTGCAAGAACACAGCGTGGTGCTGGTTCGCGGCGGTCGTGTCAAGGACTTGCCTGGTGTGCGCTACCACATCGTGCGGGGTTCGCTCGACTTGCAAGGCGTGAAAGACCGCAAGCAATCGCGCTCCAAGTACGGCGCCAAGCGCCCCAAGAAGGCTTAAGCAAGCCAACTTCAGGGCTCAAATAGGCCCTCAGGCTCGTCATGATCCTGAAAAATATCGGTGTCCAAATGGCCTGGCTGGCTGTTCTGGGCGTAGTGACCCTCAAGGTGCTGTAACTAAACACAAGGCGCTGGGTCGAGTAAGTGGGATGCTTGAATGGTGTCTCGCGGTGCCTGAAATGGTGCCAACTGAAGCAAAGAGGTTTAAAAATGCCACGTCGTCGCGAAGTCCCTAAACGTGAAATTCTGCCGGATCCCAAGTTCGGCAATGTCGAGCTGTCCAAATTCATGAATGTGATCATGGAAGGCGGCAAAAAAGCGGTTGCCGAGCGCATCATTTATGGTGCCTTGGACCTGATCGAGAAAAAACACCCTGACAAAAACCCCCTTGAGGCTTTTGAAGTGGCCATCAACAACGTCAAGCCCATGGTCGAAGTCAAGAGCCGCCGCGTGGGGGGTGCCAACTACCAAGTGCCGGTCGAAGTTCGCCCGGTGCGCCGTTTGGCCCTGTCGATGCGCTGGATCAAAGAAGCCGCGCGCAAGCGGGGTGAAAAATCCATGGCCCAACGTTTGGCCAACGAGTTGCTCGAAGCCACCGAAGGCCGTGGCGGCGCCATGAAGAAGCGTGACGAAGTTCACCGCATGGCCGAAGCCAACAAGGCTTTCAGCCACTTCCGTTTCTAAGTTTCTCTCAACTCATCAATCAGACCCTGTCGTCTGGTGGCTTGCCAAAAGCGAGCTGCCGACGACTTTTGGAGTATTAAATGGCCCGCACTACCCCCATTGAGCGCTACCGCAACATCGGTATCTCGGCTCACATTGACGCTGGTAAAACCACCACCACCGAGCGCATTCTTTACTACACCGGCGTGAACCACAAAATTGGTGAAGTGCACGACGGCGCCGCCACCATGGACTGGATGGAGCAAGAGCAAGAGCGTGGGATCACCATCACCTCGGCTGCCACCACCTGCTTCTGGAAGGGCATGGACTCGTCCTTCCCCGAGCACCGCATCAACATCATTGACACCCCCGGTCACGTGGACTTCACGATCGAGGTGGAGCGTTCCATGCGCGTCCTGGACGGCGCTTGCATGGTGTATTGCGCTGTGGGTGGCGTGCAGCCCCAATCGGAAACCGTTTGGCGTCAGGCCAACAAGTACAAAGTGCCCCGTTTGGCCTTTGTGAACAAGATGGACCGCACCGGTGCCAACTTCTTCAAGGTTGTGGAGCAAATGAAGGTGCGCCTGAAGGCCAATCCCGTGCCCATCGTGATCCCCATCGGCGCTGAAGACAACTTCACCGGCGTGGTCGATCTGCGCAAGATGAAAGCCATCATCTGGGACGAAGCCTCACAAGGCATGAAGTTCACCTTTGAAGACATTCCGGCCGACTTGGTGGAAAGCGCCAAAGAATGGCGTGAAAAGATGGTCGAAGCCGCTGCTGAAGCCTCTGAAGAGCTGATGAACAAGTACCTCGAAGAAGGCGACTTGACCGAAGAAGAAATCACCCAAGGTCTGCGCGTGCGCACCATCGCCGGTGAAATCCAGCCCATGCTGTGCGGCACCGCCTTCAAGAACAAGGGCGTGCAACGCATGCTGGATGCTGTGTTGGAATTGATGCCCTCGCCTCTGGACGTGAAAGCCATCAAGGGCTTTGACGAAGACGAGCAGGAAATCACCCGCAAGGCCGACGACAACGAAAAGTTTGCCGCTTTGGCGTTCAAGCTGATGACCGACCCGTTCGTGGGCCAGTTGACTTTCGTGCGCGTCTATGCGGGCGTGCTCAAAAAGGGCGATACCGTTTACAACGCGGTGCGCGGCAAGAAAGAGCGCATTGGTCGTATCGTGCAAATGCACGCCAACAACCGCGAAGAAGTGGATGAAATTCGTGCTGGCGACATCGCTGCTTGCGTGGGCTTGAAGGACGTCACCACCGGTGAAACCTTGTGCGACCCCAGCGCCGTGATCACCCTGGAGCGCATGGTGTTCCCGGACTCCGTGATCCGCCAAGCGGTGGAGCCCAAGTCCAAGGCCGACCAGGAAAAAATGGGCCTGGCCCTGAGCCGCCTCGCTGCTGAAGACCCTTCTTTCCGCGTGCAAACCGACGAAGAATCGGGCCAGACCATCATCGGTGGTCAGGGCGAGTTGCACCTGGAAATCATTGTCGACCGCATGAAGCGTGAGTTTGGCGTTGAAGCCAACGTTGGCAAGCCGCAAGTGGCTTACCGTGAAACCATTCGCAAAACTGTGGAAGACTCGGAAGGCAAGTTTGTTCGCCAGTCCGGCGGTAAAGGCCAATACGG
>CAIUTG010000054.1 GCA_903902035.1 uncultured Curvibacter sp.
GCATTGGGCCTTTGCCACCAACGAGGGGGACGGCAGCATCTCGGTGATCGACACCCAGACCGACAGCGTCGTCAAAACCCTGAAAGTCGGCGGCAAGCCGCGCGGTTTGACCTTGTGCAAAGGCAGTGAGCTGCTGTTTGTCAGCGAGCAAACCCAGGCCCAGTTGTGGGTCATCAACCCACAAAAACCCGACGCCCAAGCCATCGAACACCGGGTTCCCCTGGGCGAGTCGCCCGAAGCGGTTTATTGCTCGCCCGATGGCCGCTGGCTGGGGGTGGCCAACGAGGGCAGCAACAGCATCAGTTTCATCGACACCCAGCAATTGCTCGCAGGCCCTGAAAAAGGCCAGGTGGCTTACTCCATTGTGTCCAAAGGCAAGAACCCTGAACACGGGGTGTTCAGTCCCGATGGCCGCCACATGCTGGTTTCAGCCGAAGAGGCCGACCAGGTGGATTGGCTGGACCTGAACGCCCGCAAACAAGTGGGCGCGGTCCAGGTCGGTGAGCGGCCCCGTGGCATCGCCTTCAGCCCCGATGGCAACACCGCCTATGTCGCCGTCGAAAGCGCCAGCCGCCTGGTCGCCATTGATACCACCACCCAACAAGTGCTGAAAACCCAGACGGTGGGCAAGCGCACCGCCGGGGTGTTGGTCTCGGCCGATGGCCAATGGGTGTATGCCAGCAATGGCGGAGACGCCAGCGTGAGCGTGATTGACGCCACCGATTTCAGTGTGGTGGCGACGATTGGGGTTGGCCAACGCCCCTGGAACATGAGCTTCAGCCACGACGGTCAAAAGCTCTATGTGGCAACCGGTCGCAGCGCTGGCGTGAGCGTGATTGACCTCAAAACCCGGACCTTGATCAAGCAAATTCCCACCGGCAAATTGACCTGGGGCGTTGTCGCCCACTGATTACAAGAATGAACTCCGATATTCCCTACTCCCTGGTCGCCGGGTTGGCGATCTTGGCCGTTTTTGCCATCGTGGCATTGCTGATTTTGACCCGCTCACGCCAGCAACTTCTGGCCCAGCAAACCCGCCTGCGCTCCGAGCTGGTTCAGTTGCAACGGCAAAAAGAGAGCTTGACCCAAGAACTCGAAGCCGCGCAAGCCCAGTTGCAAGACCAGCAGCAAGCGGCGCAACAATTGCAAAGCGATTTGCTTCAGTCGGCGACGGGTAAAAACAAATTGCTCACGACCGTCAGCGACATGACCAGCGTGGTCGAAAAGAACTCCATCACCCTGGCCGAAGTGTCTTGGCAGGCCAAAGCCATCAACAAGGAAATGGCCGAGCTGGCCAGCAAAGGCATGCAAATGGCAGCGGCCTCCCAAGCCCTGTCAGACAATGCGGCCCAAGTCAGCGCCAATGCCAGCCAGGTGGCGCAGCAAGCGCAGCGGGCGCAGGCCGACTCGACAGATGGTCAGCTGCAACTGAGCCAGACCATCCAGGGCATGCGACAAATGAGCGCACGCACCGAGGCGGTGTCGGTCTCGATGGAAAAACTGCAGGGCAGCTCCAGCCAGATTGGCAGCGTGGTGAAGCTGATTCGTGAAATTGCCGAAAAAATCAACCTGCTCTCGCTCAACGCCGCCATCGAAGCCGCCCGTGCGGGTGAACACGGGCGCGGCTTTGCCGTGGTCGCCGACGAGGTGCGCAGCCTGGCCGAAAAAACCCACCAAGCCACCCAAGAAATCGACGCCAGCGTGGGCGGCATTGGCCTGGAGACCCGGCAAGCGGTGGCCAGCATTCAAGACCTGCTGCACGATGTGCAACAAAACGTCGGCCAAATTGAGCAAGTGGGGCAACGCCTCAATGGCATTTTGAATTTTTCAAACGTGCTGTCAGAGCAAATGGGCGGCATTGTTCAAGCCTCTGAAACCTCCAGCCAGGCGGTGGGAAAGATCTCCAACTACCTGCGTGAAATCAAGGACGAATTGACCATTTTTGGCGAGGGCCTGGATTCTCAAGAACGCCAAATCAAGGGCCTGACCGAATTGAGCGAAGGCTTTTTTGACAAGGTCATTGATTTGGAGAGCGACTCTGCCCATCGCCGCATGTACCGCGTGGCGCGCAGCGCGGCCGATGCCATCCAGAGCACTTTTGAGCAGGCCGTGGCCAAAGGCGAATTGCCCTTGACCGACTTGCTCAGCCAGGACTACCAGCCCATCGCCAACACCAACCCGCCGCAATTTCGCAGCCGTTTTGACGCCTTCACCGACCGCGTTCTGCCCCCCATCCAAGAGCCCCTGCTGCAAGCCCATCCCAGCCTGGTGTTCGCCATCTCCACCCAACAGAGCGGCTATGTGCCGACCCACAACACCAAGTTTGCCAAGCCCCAAACCGGCAACTATGCGGTAGATTTGGTCAACAGCCGCAGCAAGCGCATCTTCAACGACCCCACCGGCAGCCGCTGCGGTTCGCACACCAAAAAAATGCTGCTGCAAACCTACAAACGCGACACCGGCGAAATCATGCACGACCTGTCGGTGCCGATTTATGTTCAGGGCAAACATTGGGGTGGCTTCAGAATGGGGTACCGGGCCGACTAAAATCCTTCTCATTCAGGAGAAGATTCATGATTTTGGTCACCGGCGGCGCGGGTTTTATTGGCGCCAACTTTGTGCTGGACTGGCTCTCGGTCGCCAACCCCCTGCAAAACGAGCCCGTCGTCAACCTCGACAAACTCACCTATGCGGGCAACCTTGAAAACCTGACGTCGTTGCAAGGCGATGCGCGCCACACTTTTGTGCAAGGCGACATCGGCGACTTTGATTTGGTTGCCCAACTGCTGGCCCAGCACCAGCCCCGCGCCATCGTCAACTTTGCCGCCGAGTCGCATGTGGACCGCTCCATCCACGGGCCGGAAGACTTCATCCAGACCAATGTGGTCGGCACGCTGCGATTGCTGGAAGCCACCCGGGCTCATTGGTCGGCCTTGCCCGAGCCGCAAAAATCGGCCTTTCGCTTTTTGCACGTCTCGACCGACGAGGTCTACGGC
>CAIUTG010000055.1 GCA_903902035.1 uncultured Curvibacter sp.
CATTTCCCGCTCTGTCACGGGTCTTGGACGACCGGCACCCCATGACTGACCGCTTGAGCGATTTTGAAAAAAACATCCGTGTTGTCCATCACGCCCGTGAAAGCCCAGGCACCCCGGCCCATGGCAGACAGCGGCACATCGGTTGCGGTGTGCACCGCGCTGGTGCCGGGCACCTGACCGGTGACCAAAAAATGCCCCGCCACGTCGCGCTGCATCGGGCTGGCGGGGTGATTGACCAAGGGGGCTTGCTGGGCCAAGGGTTGCTGGCCGTCCACGAGGGGTTGGGGGTTGCTGCGCCAATCTTCATAGCGATCGGTGTTGGCGCCATAGCCCACCAGGAGCCGAAAATCAATGTCCACCGTTTGCGGATAGCCATCCGGCGCAAAGGCGTAGCGTGGGAACTTGGCTTGCTCATACACGCCCACCACCTGATCGCGCACATTCTCGGTGCCACCGGCTTGGATGAGGGCTTGCAATTTTTGGTCCGTGACCTTGGACGCACCAATCAACGCCGCACCCGAGGTTTCATGGTCGGCCGTGACGATGACCAAGGTGTCGGGGTGCTTGAGCGCAAAGGCCCGCGCCACACCCACGGCTTTGTCAAATTCCAGGGTCTCCAAAATCCAGCGCTCGGTGTCCATGTTGTGGGCTTGTTTGTCGATGGAAGCGCCCTCCACCATGAGGACAAAGCCCTGTTTGTTTTGTGCCAAAACGCCCAAGGCTTTGCCCGTCATTTCATCCAGCATCGGTTGGTCGGGAAAACCAAACTCATCGACGAGGGTGGTCACACTTTGACCACTGGCCCGCGCCCGACGGCCATTGATTTTGTCGAGTGCCACGTTCATATTGGAATAAGCGAACAAGCCCAACAAACGCGGGGTTGTTTCGATGGGAAGGGCGTCCAGCGTGGTCTTGTCTGCCGCGTAAGCAAAACCGGCGCGCTCAAAGTCGGCGATCAAATTGCGCTCGGGGTCGCGTTGCCCCGGCGCGATGCCCCAGGCCTGAACGAGTTGGGCGGTGTGGGCAGATGCGGGGACCGGATCGGTTGAAAAGGCGTAGTCGTTCGACGCCGAGCGGGCAGAGCCGGGCACTTGCGCGGGCAAGAACCATTTGCGCCCACCGCCCATCAACACCGACAGCCCCGTCAAGCCCCGGTCGTCCAGGTATTGATCCACGATGCCCGTGCCCGCGCCTCGGTGGCTGGTGTGGACGGCGTTGGCGGCAGGCGTGGCATCGAACACATCGGCGGTGGTCACCAGGCCCAGGGCTTTGCCCTGAGTGCGATGCAGGTACTCGCTCAAATACTCCACCCGGGGGTTGTCAAAAGGGTCCAGGGTGTCGTCCGGGAACACCCCTTCCTGGTTGTTGTCGTGTTTGTTGCCCGTCACATAACTCGACATGCCTGGCGCAGAGTCCGTCACCAGGGCATTGAGGGACGAGGTTTTCACCATGCCCGTGATGGGCAACAAATCCATGACCAAGGGCTGGCTGGCTTTGCCTTGCACATAAGCGCCCGCCACGATCCGCGCGGCCGTTCGGTGCGCGGCGCCCATGCCATCGCCCAACAAGATGATCACATTCTTGACCTTGGCGTGGCCGGTTTGCCAGGCCACGACTTCCAACTGGCCGTGCGCCGTCACGCTTTGCCCATCGTCTTGTTGGGCGGTGATGGCAAACCCATGGCGTCCGGGCTTTTCGACCTGCATCGCGCGCAGCGTCACCACGGTGGCATTGGTGGGAACGCTTTTCAGACAGCCTTTCTCACAGGACTTGAGGCTGGTGCTGGCCCGGATGGGCTGGCCATCAAGTTCAAAGTGCGCCTCGGTGATGCGACCGGTCGCGGTGTCGGGCACCACGGTGGCCTGCAAGTCAAAGCGTTGACCCGGCAAAAAACGGGCCGTCACTGGGCCCGACAGGGCGGGCGATGGGCCGCTCTGCCCCTGAGTGAACCCCACACTGGGTGGGGTCAGGCGGGTCACCACCGGTGCCGCCCAGGAAATACCGCCCGCCAAAAAGAGCAGCGCGCCGCCCTTCAGCAAGCTGAGGCAAGCGATTCGGAAAAAAGAAAACCGCATGTTCAATCCTTCCATCATTTCGAAACCCTGGCGGGCAATTGCAATGAAAACCAGTAGGTCTGGCCGTCGGGGGCCAAAGCAGCCCCCCAATGAAATCGCCCGGCCAAAGTCAGGGGCCCGTCATCGTTGGGAACCGGCGTCTCCTGCTGCGCCGGGTCCAGCCAGACCAGAACCGTGTTGGCGGGCAGGTCATTGGCGTCACCCTCTTCTTCAGGGCTGGTTTGATTCGGCAAAGGGGCCAACAAAAACCAGCCCACGGTGGGCGAATCGGTTTTGACCCGGTAACCCGACAGACGAACCCACTGGTCTTGCAGCGACAAGACCTGGGCGCTGAGCACAAGACCCTGCGGGCCAATGGGACTTTGATAAAACGCCTGAAACGACAAAGGCACCGGCACTTCGTCACCGCCAAAGGCTGGCAGGCTGCAACAACAAACCGCCGCGCTGACGCCAAGGCCCAGCCAGCCTGCTCTGTTCAACCATGGCCACCGTGTCTCACAAACCTTCAATTTTTTCACCGGCATGAATCCTTTGTTTTCTTGTTGTGCATCTCAGCAGATCTGCATGACAGGGTGATGAAGTCCATGTCGGGCCGCCCCAACTGCACTATTATTCTTGACCGTTTCAGCCTTACACGGAGACCTCATTCATGATTTTCAGTCACAGCACTTTGTTTCCCCACCTTCTGGCTGCAGGCCTTTGCGCCAGCTTGTTGATTCCCCAAAGCCAAGCCGCCTCCACCTTGAGCTCGGGCATCGAAGCCCATGCCGCAGACCCCAACGTGAGGGCGCAAGACAATCTGTTTGAACACGTCAATGGCGGCTGGCTCCAGCGCACCGACATCCCCGCTGACAAATCCACCTACGGCACCTTCATCCAACTGCGGGATCAATCGGATTTAAGGGTCAAGAATTTGCTCGATGAGCTGAGCACCCAAACCAGTGCCAGCGCCGCTGGCGCTCCGCCAAACACGCCTCAAAGCGTGGCCCAAAAAGTCAGCTTGTTCTACACCAGCTACCTGGACACCGCCCAAATGGAGGCCTTGGGCGCGGCCCCGATGGCGCCCCTGCTGGCTGAAATCGAGGCGATTCAAACCCGGGCCGATCTGGCCCGGTTCTTGGGCCGCGCCCAAGGCTTGCTGATCGACACCCCGGTCGGAGTGGGCATCTCGGCCGACCCCAAGCACCCGCTGGTCAATTTGACGCAAACCTGGCAAGGTGGCCTGGGCCTGCCCGATCGGGACTACTACCTGAACACCCAAAACGAGCGCTATGCCAAAGCCCGCGCGGCCTATGAAACCTATCTGACCCAGCTGATCACCTGGGCCCATCTGGCGCCCCCCGGGTCCACCGCCCAAGAAGCCGCCCAGCGGGTGATGGCCTTGGAGCACCAACTGGCCCAAGTGCACTGGGACAAGGTGGACAACCGCGATCCGCTCAAAACCTACAACCCCATGAGCCTGAAAACCTTACAGACGCAAGCGCCGGGGCTGGACTGGTCGCTGTTCTTTGCCGCAGCGCAACTCAAGGACATGGCGACTTTGTCGGTGTCCCAGCCCAGTGAAGTGGCGGGTGCCGCCAAACTCATGAGTGAAGCGCCCTTGGCCGACTGGCGCCTTTATTTGCAGGTGCGTGCCTTGGATGGCCTGGCCGATGTCTTGCCTCAGGCGGTGCGTGAGGCCAGCTTTGCCTTCCACGGCACCGCCTTGTCGGGCGCCAAAGAGGAGCGCCCGCGCTGGCAGAAAGCCACCGCCGCCCTGAACGGGGCTTTGGGCGAAGCCGTGGGACAACTTTATGTGGCCCGTTACTTCCCGCCTGAAGCCAAGGCCCGCATGGAAAATTTGGTCTCCAACCTGATGGCCGCCTACAAAGAGTCGATTGACCAGCTGACTTGGATGACCCCCGCCACCAAGGCCAAGGCGCAAGAAAAACTGGCGCTCTACAGCATCAAAATCGGCTACCCCGACCACTGGCGCGACTACAGCCAGCTGCAAGTGCGAGCGCAAGACCCGGTGGGCAACCAACTGCGGGCCGCCGCCTTTGAATGGCAGCGCACCCTTGCCAAGCTGGGCCAGCCCGTGGACCGCAGCGAGTGGCAAATGACGCCCCAGACCGTGAATGCCTATTACGAACCCTCGGCCAATGAAATCGTCTTTCCGGCCGCCATTTTGGAGCCCCCCTTCTTCAACAGCCAAGCCGACGATGCCGTCAACTACGGGGGCATCGGGGCCGTGATCGGTCACGAAATCAGCCATGGCTTTGACGATCAGGGCAGTCAATTTGATGGCACCGGCGCTTTGAACAATTGGTGGACCCCACAAGACCGCCAGGCCTTTGAGGCCCTGACCTCCCAACTGGTGGCGCAATACGAGGCTTACGAACCCCTGCCTGGTCAGCACATCAACGGCCAACTGACCTTGGGTGAAAACATTGCGGACCTCTCGGGACTGCAAATCGCCTACAAAGCCTATGAGCGCTCGCTGCGCGGCCAGCCCGCCCCGGTCATTGAGGGGCTCACCGGCGAGCAACGCTTCTTCTACGGATGGGCCCAGGTGTGGCGTTCCAAGAGCCGCGATGAACGCATCTTGCAGCGCCTGACAACCGACCCCCACTCCACAGAAATCTTCCGAGCCAATGGCGCCGCCGTCAACCACGACGGTTTTCACCAAGCTTTTGACACCCAACCGGGCGACGGCATGTACAAATCCCCCAGCGAGCGCATCCGCCTTTGGTGAAACCAGGACGCCTTGGCGACAAAACCGGTCCCTGAAATTCAAAGGGACATTCGTATAAACCCTGAAAATGGTTGAAAATGGAAGGTTGATCAGTCAATCAAGCGGATATCGAGCTCATGTGGATCGTCAACATTGCCCTGCGTCGCCCCTACACCTTTGTCGTGATGGCGATCCTCATCCTGCTCGCCACGCCGCTGACCTTGATGCGCATGGCGACGGATATTTTCCCGGACATCAACATCCCGGTCATCAGCATCGTCTGGAATTACACCGGCTTGTCAGCCCAGGAAATGGGCAACCGCATCGTCGCTGTGAACGAGCGGATCTTGACCACCACGGTCAATGACATTGAACACATTGAGTCGCAATCCCTCTCTGGGGTGGCGGTGATCAAGGTGTTTTTTCAGCCCAACGCCAACATCCAGACCGCGATCGCCCAGGTCACGGCCATCGAACAATCGGTGTTGCGTCAATTGCCCCCCGGCACCGTGCCGCCCTTCATCATCAAATACTCGGCCTCCAGCATTCCGGTGATTCAGTTGGGCCTGTCCAGCCCGACCCTGTCCGAGTCGGCCTTGTTCGACACGGCGGTCAACTTCTTGCGCCCCCGCCTGGTGACCATCCCTGGGGCCGCCGTGCCCTACCCTTATGGTGGCAAAAGCCGCACCATCTCCGTCGATCTGAACACGGCCGCGCTGCAGGCCAATGGCTTGGCACCCAATGACATCATTGCCGCCATCAACGCCCAAAACCTGACCTTGCCTTCGGGCACGGCCAAAATTGGCGAGACCGAATTCACGGTCAAGATGAATGGCTCGCCCGACACCATCGCCGAGTTGAACCGTTTGCCTGTCAAAACCATCAACGGAGCCACCCGTTACCTGGGTGACATCGCGCATGTGCGCGACGGCTTCACCCCCCAAACCAACATCGCCCGCACCAACGGTCAGCGCGGTGTGCTGATTTCCGTTTTGAAAAATGGCGGCGCGTCCACCTTGGACATCGTCAAATCCCTGCGCGAAATGTTGCCCGCAGCCGCCAAGTCACTGCCCGCCGATCTGACCATCACCCCCTTGTTTGACCAGTCCCTCTTCGTCAAAGCCGCCATCAGCGGCGTGATGCATGAAGCCCTCATTGCCGCCGCTTTGACGGCCTTGATGATTTTGTTGTTCCTGGGCAATTGGCGCAGCACCGTGATCATTGCGGTGTCGATTCCGTTGTCGGTGCTGTCCTCCATTCTGATCATGTTTGCGCTGGGCGAAACCATCAACCTGATGACCCTGGGCGGCCTGGCCTTGGCCGTGGGGATTTTGGTGGACGACGCCACGGTGACGATTGAGAACATCGAGCGCTACATGCAAATGGGCACCCCTTTGGAAGAGGCCATCCTGAGTGGTGCCGGTGAAATTGCCATCCCCGCCCTGGTGTCCACCTTGTGTATTTGCATCGTGTTCGTGCCCATGTTCTTCTTGACCGGCGTGGCACGCTACCTGTTTGTGCCCTTGGCCGAGGCGGTGATTTTTGCCATGCTGGCCTCTTATGTGCTCTCGCGCACCCTGGTGCCCACCATGGTCAAGCTGATGATGGCCGGTCATGCCCACCACAGCGACCTCGAAGGCGCGCCAGGCACACCCACCCAAGCCTCATTTTTCAAACGCATCTACCTTGCTTTTGACGCTGGTTTTGAGCGCATGCGCGGTGGCTATATGGTCATCCTGAGCGCCTTGCTGCCACGGCGCGGGCGCTTCATTGCGGGCTTCCTGGCGTTTTGCCTGGCCTCCTGTGGTCTGTACACCATTTTGGGCCGCGACTTTTTCCCCACCGTGGACGCCGGCTTGATCCGCCTGCACTTTCGCGCCCCCACGGGCACCCGCATTGAGCAAACCGCCCGCTTGGCCGATGGCATTGAAGCCGCCATCCGTGAAACCATTCCCGCCGACGAGATCGGCACCGTGCTGGACAACCTGGGCGTGCCTTACAGCGGCTTGAACCTGTCGTACAGCAATTCGGGCGTGATTGGCACCCTGGACGGCGAAATCCAAATTGCCTTGAATGAAAATCACCACCCCACCGACAGCTACATCCAACGCCTTCGCGCCGAGCTGCCCAAGCGCTTCCCGGGGGTGGAGATTTTCTTCCAGCCCGCCGACATCATCACGCAGATCCTGAACTTTGGCCAACCAGCGGCCATCGACATCAAATTCTCAGGCAACAAGGTCGAAGACAACTACCGCGTCGCGGCCTTGTTGCAACGCGAATTGAAAAAAATTGATGGCGCGGTCGACATTCACATCCAACAGCGCATGGATCAGCCCACCAAACAACTCACCATGGACCGCAGCCGATTACAACAAGTCGGCCTGAGCGCCCAAGACCTGGCGCAAAGCGTGCTGGTCTCGCTGTCGGGCAGCTTCCAAACGGCCCCGGCGTTTTGGCTCAATCCGAGCAACGATGTGGTCTACAACATCACCGTCCAGACCCCTCAGTATGAAGTGAATTCGGTCGACAAATTGCTGCAAACCCCGGTCAGCAACCCCAACACCACGCCCCAGATGGCTGGCAACTTGGTGACCCTCATGCCCAGCCATGAACAGGCCGTGGCTTCGCGTTACAACATCCAGCCAGCGGTGGACATTTATGTCAGCGTCTCCGGCAAAGACCTGGGCTCGGTGGCCGTTGAGGTGGAAAAAGCGATTGACCAAATTCGCGACC
>CAIUTG010000056.1 GCA_903902035.1 uncultured Curvibacter sp.
ATGAGGCCAGAAAATCATCCCCCAGCACATCGGCCAGACGCCGCTCCAGGGCCGCCTCGCCGCTGTAGGCCCGCCATTGCTCGACCAGCTTGCCTTCATGCCAAATGGCAAACCCCACTTCGGGGTGGGCGAGCGCATGGCGACGAACGGCCTCGATGCAATGGGCCAGTTCGGTGGCATCGGTTTTCAAGAATTTGCGCCGCGCGGGGGTCGAGAAAAAAAGCTCTTTCACCTCCACCGTGGTGCCCACGCTGCGGGCCGCCGGCCTGATTTCACCGGTGCGGGCATCCAACAAAAAACCATGTTCCTGGTCGGGCGTGCGTGAGAGCAGGGACATCTCGGACACCGAGGCCACTGCCGCCAGCGCCTCGCCCCGAAAGCCCATGGTGGCCACGGTTTCAAGTTCTTGCAGGTTTTGGATCTTGCTGGTGGCGTGGCGCTTGAGCGCAATCGGCAGCTCGTTGCTGGGAATGCCCGCGCCATCGTCCTCGACGGCGATCAAGCGCACCCCACCGGCCAGCAAGCGCAGGTTGATTTGACGCGCCCCAGCGTCCAGGGCGTTGTCCACCAATTCGCGCACCACCGAAGCAGGGCGCTCGACCACCTCGCCGGCGGCAATTTGGCTGATGAGTTCATCCGGCAACTCGCGGATGGGGCGTCGGCCTCGGAGCAGGTCGGAATTGGCGTTGGGCTGAGGGCTTGGGTTCACCGGTTCATTTTAATGAGTGGGGCAGGGATAATGCAGCCCCATGGAAAACCTCTTTGCTGTTATCGCGCCTTTGTTGGACTTGATTCTCCATGTGGACAAACACCTGGCCGCCTTTGTGCAAGCCCAAGGCCCCTTGGTCTATGCGCTGTTGTTTGTGGTGGTGTTTGTGGAGACCGGCCTGGTGGTGATGCCCTTTTTGCCGGGCGACTCCTTGCTGTTTGTGGTGGGCGCCATGGGCGGCAGCGGTTTGCTCGACCTGTGGATCGCCTTGCCGGTGATGTTGGCCGCGGCTTTTTTGGGGGATCAGTGCAATTTCAGCCTGGGTCGTTGGGCCGGCCCCAGGGTGTTTCAGTGGCCACAGTCACGTTGGTTCAATCGGCAGGCGTTCGAGCAGGCCCATGCCTTTTATGAAAAATGGGGCGCTTGGACCATTGTGGCCGCCCGCTTTCTGCCTTTTATTCGAACTTTCGCGCCCTTTGTGGCCGGTGTCGCTGACATGGCGCGTGCCCGCTTTGTGGCGTTTAATGCGCTTGGCGCCGTGCTGTGGGTCTTGGGCGTGGGGGCTTTGGGCGCCGTTTTTGGCAACGTGCCTTGGGTTCAGGCGAATTTTGAAAAATTCATTTGGGCTTTGATTCTGTTGCCCGGGGCGCTGGCGTTGCTGGGGTTGTTGCGGCGGCGTGTCGCTAGGTAAGCTCAAACACCCAGGTGAGGGCGTCAAACCGTCCGGTTTCTCGCCAAAGGCGGGTTCTTAGAAAAATAGCGTTCGATGCCGCGCATCACGGCGTCGGCCAGTTGGTTTTGGTACGCCAGGGTCCGCAGTCGTTGCTCTTCGTCGGGGTTGCTGATGAAGGCCGTCTCCACCAGCACGCTCGGAATGGCCGGGGCCTTGAGCACGGCAAAAGCCGCTTGTTCGACCTGGCCTTTGTGCAGTTTGCCGACCGAGCCGATTTCGCTCAACAAAGCGTTGCCCAGTTTCAGACTGTCCTTGATTTGGGCGCTGGTGCTCATGTCAAGCAGAGCCATTCGGACGCTCTGGTCTTGCACCTTGAAGTTCAGGCCCCCCACCGCGTCGGAGCGGTTTTCTTTTTCGGCCATCCAGCGTGCGGCCACGCTGGAGGCCCCGTGTTCGCTCAGGGCAAACACACTGGCACCGCGCGCGCTGGGCGTCATGAAGGCGTCGGCGTGAATGCTGATCATCAGATCGGCCTGAACCTGCTGCGCCTTGCTCACACGCACCCCCAGCGGAACAAAAAAATCGGCATCGCGGGTCATGTAGGCCCGCAGGGGATTGCCGTTGACGCTGGTCGCATTGATGCGCTCGCGCAGCAAATGGGCGATGCTCAGGACGACCTCTTTTTCCATCGTGCCATTGGGGCCGATGGCGCCAGGATCTTCACCGCCGTGACCCGGATCGAGGGCAATCACGATCAGGCGTGACGTGGCCGCCTCCTTGCCGGTCACGGTGCCGGATTGGGGCAGGGCCGGGGAGGGCTTGGCTTGGGGCGAAGCCGGTCGTTGTTGCGCCAACCATTGGTCAATCGCGTCGTTGGCGGGCGCGCCCGAGGCCTGAGGTTTGCTCGGGGTTCGCACCTTTTCTTGAATCAAGGCCTCCAGCGGGTCGATGGGGTGGCTGGGGTAGAGGTCGAGCAGCAGCCGATTTTGGTAGTGCGCCACAGGGGGCAGGTTGAACACCTGGGGCAGGATTTCCTGTTTCAGGTCCAGCACCAGGCGCACGATGCCAGGGGCGAATTGGCCCACGCGGATACCGGCGATGTAGGGGTCATCGGTTTTGACCTGCGCCACCAATTCTTTGAGCGCGGGGTTGAGTTCAATGCCTTCGATGTCCACCGCCAAGCGGGGCGGATTGCTGACCAGGGTTTGTTGGGTGGGCAGCTTGCCATCCGACTCGATGGTGACCCGGGTGTAGTCGGCGGCGGGCCACACCCGGACCGCCAGGATGGTGGCGCCCCAAACGATTTGCGGCAGGCCCAAGCTCAACACCAAGCCGCCGCGTTGGAGCAGCGTGCGCCGGGTCAGGCGAGTCGGGGGCGGGCGGTGAAGGGGGAAATCGGTCGGCATATTTCTCAAGGCGTCAAAACGAACTCTAGCAGGGCCTGTCCAGCGGGGGTCAGCGCCGTCACCCGAACCCGTCGCGGCGGGTCTTGCGGTGGGTCCAGGTCTTGCAGGGGGTCGGGCGTTGCTGGCCCGATGCCGGGCACACTGATTTGCAGCACCCAGTCAGGCGTTGGCAACACGCCTTGGGCCTGCTCGGGCCACTCGACCAGCTTCAGCCCAGGGCTGGCAAAGAGGTCGCGCAGGCCCGCGTCGGCCCACTCGCGCGGGTCGTTGAACCGATAAAAATCAAAATGCCAAATCGACAACACCGGCCCAAGCCCCGATAAATTGGGGGCCTGGTGTGCTTCAACCACGGCGTAGCTGGGGCTTTTGATGCGGCCCGTGACTCCCAATGCGCGCAACAGGTGGCGGGTGAAGGTGGTTTTGCCCGCGCCCAGATCCCCCCGCAGTTCGATGAACACATGGGCCAGTTCGGGCCGAGCCCGCATGCCAGCGGCCAAGCGTTGTGCAAACGCCTGGGTGTCGGCTTCATGGCCCCAGGAAAACAAAACTTCCGCGAGCGGGGGCTCTGGGGTTTTTACAATGGGCGGGTGGAACTCAGCAGTCAACTCATCTCCAATATCCAGGCCTGGGCCCGTGAGCTGGGATTTTCGCAAATTGGGGTGACCGGTGTCGATTTGTCTTCTGCTGAACCCGGTTTGTTGGCTTGGTTGGCCGCGGGTCACCAGGGGCAGATGGACTACATGGCGCGCCACGGCTTGAAGCGGGCCCGGCCGGCCGAGCTGGTGCCGGGCACGCTCAGCGTGATCACAGCGCGCATGCCTTACCTGCCCCAAAACACGCCCAGCGACTGGCCCCAGCAAGAGCGCGCGCGTTTGAGTCGGCCGGGTGAGGCGGTGGTGTCGGTCTATGCGCGGGGCCGGGATTATCACAAGGTCATGCGCGCCAGATTGCAGCAGTTGCAGACCCGGATTGCCCAGGCCATCGGCCCCTTCGGTCACCGGGTGTTCACCGACTCCGCTCCGGTGCTGGAGGCCGAACTCGCCGTGCGCAGTGGTCTGGGCTGGCGGGGCAAAAACACCTTGGTGCTGAGCCGCGAGGCGGGCTCGATGTTTTTTCTGGGTGAAATTTACGTTGATCTGGCCTTGCCTGAAACCGCCCCGGTCACTGAGCACTGTGGCAGCTGTCAGGCCTGTTTGGACATCTGCCCGACCCAGGCCTTGCTGGGCCCGCAAAGGTTGGATGCCCGGCGCTGTATTTCTTATTTGACGATTGAACTCGACGGGCCCATTCCCGAGGTGTTCCGCCCCATGATTGGCAACCGGGTCTACGGCTGTGACGACTGTCAATGGGTCTGTCCGTGGAACAAGTTTGCCCAGCGTGCCACTTTGGCCGATTTTGACCCCCGCGAGGGCTTGAGCCATCCCGATCTGGTGGCCTTGCTGGCGTGGTCCGAGGCCGAGTTTTTACGCCGAACCGAGGGCAGTGCCATCCGGCGTATTGGCCACAGCCGTTGGCTGCGCAACCTCAGTGTGGCCGCAGGCAATGCCCTGCGTCAGAAGAACGAGCCGAGCCTGAAAGCGGCTTTGAGTGCCTGGTTGGATCACCCGGTGCCCTGGGTGCGTGAGCACATGGCCTGGGCCTTGGCGCAACCAGCGGTTTGAAGCCAGGCTCAGAAACGCCAACCCATTTCAAACAGGGTCAAAGTCAGCGGGATGCTGAGCATGCCCAGCAAGGTGGACAAGGTCACCAGCCCCGCCACATAAGGGCCATTAAAGCCCATGCGCGACGCCAGCACATAGCAGCTGGAGGCGGTGGGCATGGCAGAAAAAGCCATCAACACCAAGGCCTGGGCCGGGTCCAGTGCCAGCCATTGGACCAGACACCAAGCCAAGGCGGGGGTGACCACATGGCGCACTGTCAAGACCCCGGTGCTCAAGACCTTGTTTCCTTTGAGGGCCTGAAAATTCAGGCCAGCGCCCGCCGCCATGAGCCCCAAGGCCAAGGCGGCGTTGCTCATGCGGGTCAGGGGAATTTCAAACAGGTCGGGCACCCGAAAGCCCAACAGGTTCAGCGTCAAGGCCAGACAGGTGGTGATGACCAAGGGGTTGCGCCCGAGGGCCCGTAAAAAATGGTGCTCGCCGTGCCGAGCCATGGGCCAAACAGCGGCGATGTTCATGAGTGGCACCAGGCCACCAATCAGAACCGCCACCAGCACCAAGCCCTGGTGACCTGCCAGGCGCTCTGAAACCGCCAAGGCGATGAAGGAGTTGAATCGAAACGCCACCTGAGCACTGGCGGCAAAATCAGCCCGCGGGATGAGCCGACCCAACCAAGGCAGGCGGGGCAGGGCATGGGTGGCCGCAATGGCCAAGCCCGCCATCACCAAACCGGCGGCCATGAGTCGGGCATCGTTTTGAAAGTCCAGCGGGCTGCGCAAAATGGCTTGAAACAGCATGACCGGAAACAGGCAGAAATACACCAAGTTTTCAACGGGCTGCCAGACGCTGCGGTTCAAAGGCGTGAAACGGCATAGCAAATAGCCGCACAGGATCAGCGAAAAGTCCGGCCATAACAGCATTGCATGGGTCACGCGCACAGAATAACAGCCTTCTGTCCGTGCAAGCGTCGCGTCAGTTCCAAACCCATCCAGGGGTTAACATCAAAGGCACTCTTTTTGACGCATGTTCGTGCCGAAAATGCCCCGTTTTTTTATTCCATTTTTGCGCTCAAACGCAGCCTGCTGCTTG
>CAIUTG010000057.1 GCA_903902035.1 uncultured Curvibacter sp.
CTGGCCATGCGATGGCGCGGGCCTTTTCAACACGGATGCTGTTGGCTTCGCCCTTCAATGCCAGTGCCGTTTGAAGCCAGCGCGACATTTGCTCGGGCGTTGTGGGGGCGGGTTCAGGCAAGGCCAGCTGCACCTGTTGCCTGCTTTGCAAGGGCGGCGGCAGCTTCAGCACCGCCCGATGATTCAACCAAATGCCGCTAAAACCAAACAAAAGCCCAAGAACAGCCCCCCATAAGCCAATCCAGCCATGTGCCTTGCGCATCCAGCGGACAAAGAGGGCGTGGTGAAATTTTTTCGTCATGTTCTCTTTCATTTCAGGGGCTCTGTGATGAAACCAATTTTTCGGATACCGGCGTGCTGGGCAGAAGCCATGGCTTGAGCGACCCTTTCGTAGCGAACGCTTTTATCGCCCCGAATGTGCAGTTCAGGCTGCACCTGTTTATCGCTCTCGGCCATGAGCAAGGGCAGCAGCTCAGCATCTTCGATCTGGCGTTCGTTCCAGAAATAACGACCATCTGAAGCCACGCTCAGCTGGATCGACTCGGGCTTGGTGTCGTGTGGCTGGCTGCTGGCTTGCGGCAAGTTGATTGCGATCGAGTGCGTCATCACCGGCACGGTGATGATGAAAATAATCAACAGAACCAGCATCACGTCCACCAGTGGCGTCATGTTGATTTCACTCATCACCTCATCGGCGTTGTCTTGGATTCCAAAAGCCATGTTCTAGGTCTCCGTTTAAGCTGGGTTGAGTGGTCGATGCAATGGCGTAGCACCCGGGCGATCCATTCGATCAACTGCGGGTTCATGAGCCTTATTCCAAAACAAATTGCAATGGCACCACGGCCCACATGGCTTCTTTGACCCCCGCGCGCTGACCGGGAACAAAGCGCCAGGTCATGATGGTGTCTAGAGCGGTTTGATCCAGTCGGTCAAATCCGCTGGATTGTTTGAGTTCTGCTTTTTGCGGTTTGCCATCAATGCCCACCAAAACACGCACAAGAACCCGGCCATGCTCGCCCAGCCGTCTGCTCATGGCGGGGTATTTGGGGGCCGGGTTGTCAAGGTAATCGGCAGAGCTGCTCGGTAACTCGACTTTGACTGGGGTTGTCTTTCTTGGTGCCGGTGCGGTCAAAGGTGTGGTCAACGGTGTTTGAACGGGAGATTCAGCCACTGCCTCTTGCTGGGACTGCGGCCGTGGCTGAGGCTGCGGCTGCGGCTGTGGCTGTGGCTGTGGCTGTGGCAGTGGCTGTGGCTGTGGCAGTGGCATGTCACTGACCGGCGAATTCAGTTCTGGGGGAACGGTCTGGGCGCTCAGCGGAGGCGGTGTCGCGGGGGGACTCGCTGGGACTGGCTTGAGAGGCGCTGCGGGGGCCTCAATCACCTCTGCCATCACCTCCACAGGGACATGGATTGGTAACGCCTGTTGCTGCAATCCGTTTTGCACGGCCCACAGGCCGACCGCGTGAAGGAGCACCACCGTCCCTGAAATGACCACACGACGACGCATCGAGACGTGATTTTCCGACCGCCTGCCAACCGATTCACCTGTCCACGAAAAGGTGTTTGTGAGGTTCATCAGGTATCGCCCCATTTGCGCAACAGGTTGTGATAAACCCCAACCAGGGTGCGACGTGCCACGCTGTCGGCCTCGGTCTGATTCAGGCGCTGAATCGCATTGTCCATGTCATACAGCATGGCGCGCTCGGGGTCGCCTCTGACCAGGCTCTGCACCCAGGTGAAACACGCCACTCGAACGCCTCGGGTGACGGGTGTGACTTGGTGCAGGCTGGTGGCGGGATAAAGCACCATGTCGCCAGCCGCTAGTTTGGCGCTGTGCATCCCGTAACTGTCCTCAATTTGCAATTCCCCACCGTCATAGCTGCCCGGCTCCGACAGGAACAAAGTAGCCGAAACATCGGTGCGCAGCTTTGAGCCGTTGCGCGGATTCAGGCGCACACTGCCGTCAACATGCAGACCAAATCCCATGCCTTCACCATAGCGGTTGAACATGGGTGGATAGAGCACATTGGGCAATGCCGCACTGATGAAGGTGGGGTTGCGCTCCAACGCCGAGACCACAATTTGCTGGCACTCGTGTGCCACTTTTGATTGCTCGTTGATTTGCTGGTTCGATTTGACCGGTGCACCTTGGTAGCCGGCTGTCACTCGCCCATCGACCCAAGCATCACCTGCTGCATCCAGCAATGAACGCAGTTGTGCCACTTGCGATGGCGTTAGAACCTGGGGAATGCAGACCAACATGTCAGAACCTGTAGGCGACCGTCAACGAGGCAGAGCGCCCAAGGCCCGGCACAGCCCGCCCGCCATCCGATGGGATCAATGCGTCGTAATACGACTGATTGAAAAGATTGAAGACGTTGAGTTGCACGTCGTACCTGGGCTGGTGATAGGCCAGCATGGCGTCCCAGCGTGCATAAGCCCCCACCGAGACCAGGTCGGTGTTGTTGGCAAATCGCTTTGAGTTGTAGGTTGCGCCGCCACCC
>CAIUTG010000058.1 GCA_903902035.1 uncultured Curvibacter sp.
ATGGAGTTGAGTCTTTTCAGCCGCGATGCCATTGCCCAAGGCACGGCCATTGCGTTGAGCCACGATGTGTTTGACGCCGCTTTGATGCTGGGCGTCTGCGACAAAATTGTGCCGGGACTTTTGATTGGCGCCTTGCATTTTGGTCATTTGCCCATGGTCTTCGTGCCAGCCGGCCCCATGTCCACGGGCATCAGCAATGAAGCCAAGGTCAAGGTGCGCGAGCAAGCCGCGCAAGGGTTGGTCGGGCGGGAGGCCTTGCTGGCGTCCGAAATTGCCGCCTACCATGGCGAAGGCACCTGCACTTTTTATGGCACGGCCAACAGCAACCAGATGTTGTTGGAAGCCATGGGTCTGCATGTCCCAGGCGCGGCCTTTGTTCACCCGCACGAAGGCTTGCGCGAACCACTGACCCAAGAAGCCGTGCGCACGGTGTTGGGCAACATCCGCTCACGCCGCTATGCCCCGATTGGCTTGCAAGTGGATGAGCGCTGCATCGTCAACGCCATGGTGGCCTTGCTGGCCACGGGGGGGTCCACCAACCACCTGATTCATTGGGTGGCGGTGGCGCGTTCGGCGGGGATCGTGATTGACTGGGACGACTTTGCGGCCCTGTCGGATGCGGTGCCCTTGTTGGCCCGGGTCTACCCCAATGGCGCTGCCGATGTGAACCAGTTCCAGGCGGCGGGTGGCCCCGGTTTTGTCATTCGTGAGTTGTTAGCGGGCGGTTATATGCATGCCGATGTGCTGTCGGTCCGACCCGAGGGCATTGCCACGGCCACCCAAAAACCTACTCGCAATGAACAAGGCGCGCTGGTTTGGCAAGACATGGGGGCCAGTGGTGACGACCAAATTTTGCGCCCCCACGACCAACCCTTCAGCCCCACGGGCGGTTTGAAGTTGCTCAAAGGCAATTTGGGCCGCAGCGTGATCAAGGTGTCGGCCGTGCCCAGTGACCGGCACCTCATTGAAGCGCCGGTGCGCGTGTTTGATTCGCAAGCCGATGTGATGGCGGCCTTCAAAGCCGGTGAGTTGGAACAAGACCTGGTGTGTGTGGTGCGCTGGCAAGGCCCGCGCGCCAATGGCATGCCCGAGTTGCACAAACTCACGCCCAGTTTGGCGGTTTTACAGGGGCGTGGTTTCAAGGTGGCTTTGGTCACCGATGGCCGCATGAGCGGTGCTTCGGGCAAAGTGCCCGCGGCCATCCATGTGTCGCCTGAAGCCTTGGCCGGGGGCCCCTTGGCTAAATTGCGCGATGGCGACCGGGTGTGCTTGGACGCCGTCACAGGCGAGCTCAATGCCTTGGTCGATCCGGCTGAATGGGCGGCGCGCCCCTTGGCCACCATGCCCGCTGCTTTGCAGGCCGCCAATGGCGTCGGCATGGGGCGGGATTTGTTCGCCAATCTGCGCCGCAACGCTTTGAGCGCCGAAGAGGGCGCTTGCACCTGGCTTTGAGCCACCCCACTTAAAAACGACTTCAAAGAGACTCAAACATGAACGCTGTTCGACAACCCTTGCCCGCTAACTTGACCGCCCTGGACGTGATGACGGACGCGCCCGTGATTCCGGTCATTGTTCTGAACGATGTGGCCCATGCCGTGCCCTTGGCCCGTGCTTTGGTGGCCGGTGGCATTCGCATGTTGGAGGTGACCTTGCGTACCCCGCAAGCCCTGGCCTGCATTGAAGCCATTGCCCGTGAGGTGCCCGATGCGGTGGCCGGCGCCGGCACTTTGCGCCGGCCTGAAGACGCGCAAGCGGCCGCCAATGCCGGTGCCCGATTTGCGGTCAGCCCTGGCTACACCTCGGCTTTGGGGGCGGCCTGCCGTGCGGTCCATCTGCCCTTGTTGCCTGGCGTTGCCACCGGCTCCGAAATCATGATGGCGATGGCCGATGGCATCACCGAAATGAAGTTCTTCCCAGCCCTGCAGGCTGGCGGCACGGCCATGCTCAAGGCTTGGCACGGTCCATTCTTCGATGTGCGCTTTTGTCCCACAGGGGGCATCAGCACCAGCAACGCCCCTGAGTTTTTGGCACTCCCCAATGTGGCTTGCGTGGGCGGCTCTTGGTTAACCCCTGCCGATGCCGTGCTGGCTGGTGATTGGGCTCGGATTGAATCGCTGGCGCGAGAGGCCAGTCAATTCAGAACCCGCTCCAAATAAACCACCACAAAATTCGAGCCACCGTTCACATTGCCCAGCAAGCGTGAGCTGCTGAAAATCCCTGATCGGTGCGAAACCCCAAACCCAAGATAGGTTTGTCGCCAATCGTCCACCCTCAAGAGGTCGCCCAGGCTGAAGTCAATGGTGGGCTCCATGTAATTCATGAGGTGCGAACGTGGCGCATCGGGGTGGTTGGCGCTTGATTCGGCAAAAAGGGGGCGGGAGGCATCGCTGGGACCGATGCCCAGACCCAGGCGCGTGTGAACATAGCGATCCCAGGGGAAGTGGTGGTAAAAGATTTTCACCAGCACCTCTATTTGGGCGGCATCCGGCTGTTGCCCGTGTTCGAGGTGCAGGTCCAAGCCGAGGTCGGCAAACAGGTCGACTGGCCAGTTGTTCCAGTCTTTGATCAAGCGCTGGCCCCACTGAAACCCGACCATTGACGTAAATGTTTTGTGGTCTAAATTGAGGCACTGCATCGAAACAATGCCCACCAAACTGCAACCATTGGCGGTTGAGGCGCCTGTTAACACTTTTAAACTGTCTGGCTTCAAAACACTGAACCAGGCGTTGTCATTGGTCAGCGCGTGGTGCTGACTTGCGCCGACGGGCTCAAACTCATAGTCCAAGCCCAGATAGAGCGAGGCCACGCCGTGTTTTTGGACAATCGGGCTGTCGGCCAGTCCCGAACTGAAGGCGGTCGCGGCGACCCCCCCCATGACTTGCCAGTGTTCACTCAGCCAGGTCTGGGCCCGCAGGCCCAGGCTGACATTCAAGCCCGCTCCTGGGTTGTAGGCGGGCAAGGCGGTCGTGGCCTCTTGTGCTGAAATGCCGTAGTAATACCGGTTGAGTGAGGCGCTGCGCCAGCTCAGTGCCAGCTCGGGCGTGAGCACGGCGGGGCCCACCGGGCTGTTGTGCTGCAGGCTGAGTTGGATGGTGCTGCCATACGAGGTTTGGCTCACATCGTGGCGGGCCTGCAGTGCCAGGGTGGTTTGATCCTGTGGCCCGGACAGCAGCCAAGCGGCCCCAGCGTCGGTGCCACTGTGACGCGGCGATAAGGTGGCCAAGACCGGAGGCGTTGCACCGACCAGCGGAGAACCTTCAAATTGATGGGCCAGAAACAGCTGAAAACGCTGCGCGCTTTGGGTGTTGAAAATTTCCGGGCCAGCCGCTTTGAACTGCAAACCCACGCGGGCCGCATCCAGGTAGAGCAGCTCGCTGTCGTAACCGTAGTTGGGGATGAAGTCTGCGATGGCCCCTGCATTTTTATAAGGCGAGGTTTGCCAGGTCACGATGCCACCCAGATTGGGGCCCTGGGTTGGGTTGTTGCCGCTGGCCCGCAGGCTCAAGTCGGGCAGCAGATCGGCGTGCACCAAAGGCGTGCTGAGCAAGCCGATGAGCATGACCGAAGCGCGGAATAAGCTTGGCAGTCGGAGGTGGGTCGGGGTCGGATGTGAAAAAGAAAATGGCATGAAAAAGGGACGATCAGTGGGCTCAACCGATCGCCCCAAGGGAGCCAATTCTAAATTTCAGGGCCCCGCCAGATCAGGCCACTGAGGGGGTCAAAAATGCCCTCGATCAGCCGCGCATGCCGCCCCGGTTGCCGCCGCCGCTGCGGTTACCGCCACCACCGGAACGTCGATTGCCGCCGCCATAACCGCCACCCCCGCCGCCGCCAAAGCGACCCCGATTGCCACGGTCCAGCATGCTGTCCACGCTGGTGCGGGTGGGGTCAGGTTGCCCCCCATTGTTGGAGCGAGGGGCGCTGCCGCGTCGGCTCAAGGCCGCCAAAGCGGCCGAGGCATCGTGGCGCACGCCAACCTGGCTGTCAAAACGGTCGCTGAAACCGTCTTGATCGCCGCCTTCAAAGTCGTTGAAGCGGGGCGCGCGTTCAGCCCGGTCTGGGCGAGGGCCTCGGGGAAAGTTCTGACCATTTTGGCCGTTGGGGCCGCGTGCGCCTCCCGGGCCGGCATTGGCTCCTCGGGGGCCACCATGCGGGTGGTTGGCGCGGGGAGGGCGCTGGCCGCCGTTGCCGGGGCCTTCGCCGCGTGAGGCTTTGCCTTCGCGCACACGTTGCAGCATTTCACTGCGCGCTGCCTTGGCGGCGGCGGCCATGACTTCGCGGCTGGGCGGACGACCTGCGCCGCCCCAAATGGTTTGACGGCCCATGGCAATGGGCTCGGCGCGTTCTTCGGGCTCGGGCCCAAAACCCTCCACGCGAACCACGGGAATGCTTTGTTTGGTGAAAGCTTCGATGGCTTGCATAAAGCCCTCTTCGTCCAAGCAAACCAGGCTCAC
>CAIUTG010000059.1 GCA_903902035.1 uncultured Curvibacter sp.
CCAAGTATGTGGGTCAAAAACGCTTCTCACTGGAAGGTGGCGAAAGCTTTATCGCGGCCATGGATGAGCTGATTCAATCGGCCGGTACGCAAGGCGTGCAGGAAATCGTGATCGGCATGGCCCACCGGGGTCGCCTGAATGTCCTGGTCAACACCCTGGGCAAAAAACCGGGTGACCTGTTCGCCGAGTTCGACCACACCGCCCCCGAAGACTTGCCGGCCGGTGACGTGAAGTACCACCAAGGTTTCAGCTCGGACGTGGCCACCCCTGGCGGCCCGGTTCACCTGAGCTTGGCCTTCAATCCCTCGCACCTGGAAATCGTCAACCCCGTGGTCGAAGGCTCGGTGCGTTCGCGCATGGACCGCCGTGGCGACCCGCTGGGCAAGCAGGTGTTGACCGTGTTGGTGCACGGTGACGCCGCCTTTGGTGGTCAAGGCGTGAACCAGGAAACCCTGGCCCTGGCCCAAACCCGGGGTTACACCACCGGCGGCACGGTGCACATCATCATCAACAACCAGATTGGCTTCACCACCAGCGACCCACGCGACATGCGCTCCAGCGCCTATTGCACCGACATCGTGAAGATGGTCGAAGCGCCGGTCTTGCACGTCAATGGCGATGACCCGGAAGCCGTGGTTTTGTGCATGCAGCTCGCCCTGGAGTTCCGCATGACCTTCAGCCAAGACGTGGTGGTGGACATCACCTGCTTCCGCAAGCTGGGCCACAACGAACAAGACACGCCCAGCCTGACCCAGCCGCTGATGTACAAAAAAATCGCCAGCCACCCCGGCACCCGTCGGCTCTATGCCGACAAGCTGGCCACGCAAGGCCTGGGGGCAACCCTGGGCGACGACATGGTCAAGGCCTACCGCGCTGCCCTGGAAGAAGGTCGCCATACCGTGGACCCGGTGGTCGCCAATTTCCAAAGCAAATACGCGGTGGACTGGTCGCCTTTCCTGGGTAAGAAATGGACCGACGCGGGCGACACCTCCATTCCCTTGAGCGAGTGGAACCGCCTGGCCACCAGCATCACCACCCTGCCTGCCAGCGTGACCCCGCACCAATTGGTGAAGAAGGTCTATGACGACCGCGCCGCCATGGGTCGGGGCGACATCCCCGTGGATTGGGGCATGGGCGAGCACATGGCGTTTGCCTCCTTGGTGGCCAGTGGCTACCCCGTGCGTCTGTCCGGCGAAGACTGCGGCCGAGGCACCTTCACCCACCGCCATGCGGTGATTCACGATCAGAACCGTGAGAAATGGGACATCGGCACCTATGTGCCGTTGCAAAACGTGGCCCCCAACCAGGCCCCGTTTGTGGTCATCGACTCCATCCTGTCGGAAGAAGCGGTGCTGGGCTTCGAGTATGGCTACGCCTCCAACGACCCCAACACCTTGGTGATCTGGGAAGCCCAGTTTGGCGACTTTGCCAATGGGGCTCAGGTCGTGATTGACCAGTTCATCGCCTCGGGCGAGGTCAAATGGGGCCGCGTCAATGGCTTGACCCTGATGCTGCCTCACGGCTATGAAGGTCAAGGCCCTGAGCACAGCTCGGCGCGTTTGGAGCGTTTCATGCAATTGGCGGCGGACACCAATATGCAGATCGTTCAGCCCACCACGGCCAGCCAGATCTTCCACGTGTTGCGCCGTCAAATGGTGCGCAACCTGCGCAAGCCCCTGATCATCATGACGCCCAAGTCCTTGTTGCGCAACAAGGATGCGACCTCGCCTTTGTCTGAATTCACCAAAGGGGCCTTCCAGACCATCATTCCTGAAGTCAAGGAATTGAAGGCCGACAAGGTCAAGCGGGTTTTGGCCTGCTCGGGCAAGGTGTATTACGACCTGGTCAAGAAGCGCGAAGAAAAGGGCCACGACGACACCGCCATCCTGCGGGTGGAGCAGCTGTACCCCTTCCCGCACAAGGCGTTTGCGGCCGAGCTCAAAAAATACCCGAACGCCACCGAAGTGGTCTGGGTGCAAGACGAGCCACAAAACCAAGGCGCTTGGTTCTTCGTGCAGCACTACATCCATGAAAACATGGCGGAAGGTCAGAAATTGGGCTACTCAGGCCGTGCCGCTTCGGCATCGCCTGCAGTGGGTTATTCGCACCTGCACCAGGAGCAGCAAAAGGCGCTGGTTGACGGCGCGTTTGCCAAGCTCAAAGGCTTTGTGTTGTCCAAATAAGACCAACCACCCCCTTCATAAAAAAACAAACTCATTGAAAGAATTCCATGGCAATCGTAGAAGTCAAAGTTCCTCAGCTGTCTGAATCCGTGGCCGAAGCCACCATGATGAACTGGAAGAAAAAAGTTGGCGAAGCCGTCAAAGAAGACGAAATCCTGATCGAAATTGAAACCGACAAAGTGGTGCTCGAAGTGCCCGCCCCAGCGGCGGGTGTGTTGGCCGAGTTGGTGGTGGGCGACGGTGGCACCGTCGCTTCAGACCAATTGATCGCCCGCATCGACACCGAAGGCCAGGCCGGTGCTGCTGCCGCTGCGCCTGCTGCGGCCCCCGCTGCAGCGGCGGTGGCCCCTGCGGCCGCTGTGGCGACTGCCGCTGGTGGCTCCAAAGGCGATGTGGCCATGCCCGCTGCGGCCAAATTGTTGGCCGACAACGGTTTGTCGGTCTCCGCCGTGAGCGGGTCTGGCAAAGACGGCCGCGTCACCAAGGGCGATGTGTTGGCGGCTGTGGCGGGTGGTGCCAAATCCGCTGCCCCTGCGGTCAGCATTCCCACCGGTGCGCCGACCCAATCGCTGCCCCAGGTGGCCGCACCCAGCGTGGACTTGGGCGAGCGCCCAGAGCAACGCGTGCCCATGACCCGTTTGCGGGCCCGCATTGCCGAGCGTTTGTTGCAATCGCAATCCACCAACGCCATCCTGACCACCTTCAACGAAGTCAACATGGCCCCGGTGATGGACATGCGCAAGCGCTTCCAGGACAAGTTTGAAAAAGAACACGGCGTCAAAATTGGTTTCATGAGCTTCTTCGTCAAGGCGGCTGTGCATGCCTTGAAGAAATTCCCGGTGCTCAACGCCTCGGTCGATGGCAACGACATCGTTTACCACGGCTACTTCGACATCGGCATTGCGGTGGGTTCGCCCCGTGGTTTGGTGGTGCCGATCCTGCGCAACGCCGACCAAATGAGCTTTGCCGACATTGAAAAGAAAATTGCCGAATACGGCGCCAAGGCCCGTGACGGCAAGTTGGGCATTGAAGAAATGACTGGCGGCACGTTCTCGATTTCCAATGGCGGCACCTTCGGCTCCATGCTGTCGACGCCCATCATCAACCCGCCCCAATCGGCCATTTTGGGCGTGCACGCGACCAAGGACCGCGCCGTGGTGGAGAACGGTCAAATCGTGATCCGTCCCATGAACTACCTGGCCATGTCCTATGACCACCGCATCATCGACGGCCGCGAAGCCGTGCTGGGCTTGGTGGCCATGAAAGAAGCGCTGGAAGACCCCGCTCGCTTGTTGTTCGAAATCTGATTTTTAAAGGCTGAACAACATGAGTCAACAATTTGATGTGGTCGTCATCGGTGGCGGCCCCGGCGGTTATGTGGCCGCCATTCGTGCGGCGCAACTGGGCTTCAAAGTGGCCTGTATCGATGAGTGGAAAAACGCCGCTGGCGGCCCTGCGCCCGGCGGCACTTGCACCAACGTGGGCTGCATTCCTTCCAAGGCCTTGCTGCAATCGTCCGAGCACTATGAGCAAGCCAATCACCACTTTGCCGAACACGGCATCACGGTGAAGGGTTTGGGCCTGGATGTGGGCACCATGATCGGTCGCAAAGACACGGTCGTGAAGCAAAACAACGACGGCATTTTGTATTTGTTCAAAAAGAACAAGATCGCTTTTTTCCATGGCCGTGGCTCGTTCGTGAAAGCGGCCGAAGGCGGTTACGAAATCAAAGTGACCGGCGCGACGGAAGACACCTTGGTGGGCAAGCAAATCATCCTCGCCACCGGCTCCAATGCCCGCGCTTTGCCCGGCACGCCGTTCGACGAAGTGAATGTGCTGTCCAACGACGGCGCTTTGCGTTTGGGCGCCGTGCCCAAGAAATTGGGCCTGATTGGCTCGGGCGTGATTGGTTTGGAAATGGGCTCGGTCTGGCGTCGTTTGGGTGCCGAAGTCACCATCCTCGAAGGTTTGCCCACCTTCCTGGGGGCGGTCGACGAGCAAATTGCCAAAGAGGCCAAAAAGGCGTTTGACAAACAAGGCCTGAAGATTGAACTCGGCGTCAAAGTCGGCGAAATCAAGACCCACAAAAAAGGCGTCAGCGTGGCCTACACCAACGCCAAGGGCGAAGCCATTGACCTGGAAGTGGACAAGCTGATCGTCTCGATTGGTCGCGTGCCCAACACCATCGGCCTCAACACCGAAGCCGTGGGCCTGCAACTCGACGAACGCGGTGCCATCGTGGTGGACGCTGACTGCAAGACCAACTTGCCCGGCGTTTGGGCGGTGGGCGACGTGGTGCGTGGCCCCATGCTCGCGCACAAGGCCGAAGAAGAAGGCGTGGCCGTGGCCGAGCGCATCGCGGGTCAGCATGGGCACGTCAACTTCAACACCATCCCTTGGGTCATTTACACCAGCCCCGAAATTGCCTGGGTCGGCCGCACCGAACAGCAACTCAAGGCCGACGGCGTGAAGTACAAAGCCGGCACCTTCCCCTTTTTGGCGAATGGCCGCGCCCGCGCCTTGGGTGACACCACCGGCATGGTCAAGTTCTTGGCCGATGCGACGACGGATGAAATTTTGGGCGTCCACATCGTTGGCCCCATGGCCAGCGAGTTGATTGCCGAGGCCGTGGTGGCGATGGAATTCAAGGCCAGTGCCGAAGACATTGCCCGCATCTGCCACGCCCACCCTTCCTTGTCGGAAGCCACCAAGGAAGCCGCTTTGGCGGTGGACAAACGCACTTTGAATTTCTGATTCATGGTGAATTTACCTGGCGCCACCACCCCACCCGTAACCACCGAAGTGCAAGGGGCGGTGCGCCAGGCTTATGAAGCCGAACTGAAAGCGCGGGGCTTTCAGAGCGACCCCGCACAACGTCGCGCGGTGGAGGCTTTGCAGCGCTGCGCTGACGACTGGGCGGCTTACAAAGCCAAGCGTTCCAGCGCGCTGAAGAAGCTCATCAACCGCCCTGAGGTGCCTCAGGGCGTTTACCTGTATGGCGGGGTGGGGCGCGGCAAAAGCTTCCTGATGGACTGCTTTTTCA
>CAIUTG010000060.1 GCA_903902035.1 uncultured Curvibacter sp.
ACCGAGTACTCCCTGTGGACGCGGAACCCTGAAATTGCCGTGCTCGACGCCTGTCGAGAATTGGGGGTGGCCTTTGTGGCCTTCAGCCCCGTGGCACGTGGCTTTCTGAGCGATCAGGCATTGGATGTGAACGCCTTGGATGCCAAAGACATTCGCCGCGCCATGCCGCGCTTTACCCCCAGCCACTACGCGGCGAATTTGGCTTTGTTGAACGAGGTCAAGGCCGTGGCCCAAGAAGTCAACGCCAGCGTGGCCCAGGTCGGATTGGCTTGGTTGCTGGCCAAGGGCGAACAGCGTGGGCAGGCCCTCATTCCCATTCCAGGCACCACCCAAATCAAGCACCTGGAAGACAACCTGGCCGCCGCCGACTGCGCGTTGAGCGCCAGCCAAATGGCCCGCCTGGAGGCCGCTTTGGCGCCTGAACGCATTGTGGGCGGTCGCTACAACCCGCAAAATCAATCGGAAGTGGACACCGAGGAGTACAGCGCTTAAGGGCGCTGACCCCCACGCTTTAAAGCAGTTAAACTCTGCGCCTTCCCAGCCTCTGGATAAACACCAGCCCACGCGACGGAGCGCAACATGTCCAAAAAAGTTTTCATCAAAACCTTCGGCTGCCAAATGAACGAGTACGACTCGGACAAGATGGCCGATGTCCTCAACGCGGCCCAAGGTTACGAACCCACCCAAAATGTGGACGAGGCCGACCTCATTTTGTTCAACACCTGCTCGGTGCGCGAACGGGCTCAAGAAAAAGTGTTTTCCGATTTGGGCCGCGTCCAACACTTGAAGAAAAAGGGCGTGCTGATTGGCGTGGGCGGTTGTGTCGCCAGCCAGGAAGGGGCCGACATCATCAAACGCGCCCCTTATGTGGACGTGGTGTTTGGGCCGCAAACCCTGCACCGCCTGCCCGAAATGCTCAATGCCCGCGAGCGCCTGCACCGGCCCCAGGTGGACATCAGCTTTCCTGAAATTGAGAAGTTCGACAACCTGCCGCCCGCCCGCGTGCAAGGGCCGTCGGCCTTTGTGTCCATCATGGAAGGCTGCTCCAAATACTGCAGCTACTGCGTGGTGCCTTACACCCGGGGCGAAGAAATCAGCCGGCCTTTTGAAGACGTGCTGATCGAAATTGCCGCACTCGCTGAACAAGGCGTGCGCGAAGTCACCCTGCTGGGCCAGAACGTCAACGCCTACCGCGGCGCCATGGGCCACACGGCAGAGATCGCCGACTTTGCCCTGCTGATTGAAACCATTGCTGAAATTCCGGGCATTGAACGCATCCGCTACACCACCAGCCACCCGAATGAGTTCACGCAACGCCTCATCGATGCTTATGCCAAGGTGCCCAAGCTGGTCAGCCACTTGCACCTGCCCGTGCAGCACGGCAGCGACCGGATCCTGATGGCCATGAAACGCGGCTACACCGCCATGGAGTACAAAAGCACGGTCCGCAAACTGCGCGCCATTCGCCCCGACATGGCCATGAGCAGCGACTTCATTGTGGGCTTTCCCGGTGAGACCGAAGACGACTTCAACAAGATGATGAAGCTCATCACCGACATTGGTTACGACACCTCGTTCAGCTTCATGTTCAGCCCGCGTCCCGGTACGCCCGCTGCCGCCTTGCACGACGAAACGCCACACGAGGTCAAGCTCAAACGCCTGCAGCACCTGCAGGCCGTGATCGAAGACAACGTGGCCGCCATCAGCGCCAGCCGCCATGGCACGGTGCAGCGCATTTTGGTGGAAGGGCCTTCACGCAAATCCAGCCCCGACGCGCCCGAATGGATGGGCCGCACCGAATGCAACCGGGTGGTAAATTTTGATGCTGGCCCCCATGGCGAGCGCTTGGTGGGCCAGATGATTGACGTCAAAATCACCCAAGCCTTCCCGCATTCCTTGCGGGGCGAAGTGCAGGTGGATTGAGTGCTGCCATGCCGAAAAGCAAACGCCTGCCGGCGTCGCGCAAGTTCAGTCTCTACAACAGCGAGCTCATTGCCGATGGGCTGCGCAAGCAGTGGTTCAGTGACCTGTATTTTTATTGCATGACCATGCGCTGGCCCGCGTTTTTCGGGCTGCTCGGTGTGTTCTTTTTGTGCTTGAACACCTTTTTTGCCGCCATCTATTACAGCCACCCCGACGCTGTGGCCAACCTCAGTCCCCGGGGTTTTTTAGGCGATTTCTTCTTCAGCGCGGAAACCCTGGCCACCGTCGGTTACGGGGACATGCACCCCAATACTGTTTTCGGTCATCTGGTGGCCACCACCGAAATTTTTGTCGGCATGATGGGCATGGCGGTGGTGACCGGCATGGTGTTTGCCCGGTTTTCGAGACCCCGTGCGCGCATCGTGTTTTCCCGTCATCCCATCATTCGGAAAATGAACGGCGTTGACACCTTGATGCTGCGGGCCGCCAACGCCCGTCTCAACGCCATCTTAGAAGCCTCCGCCAAGCTGCGCTTGCTGCGCCACGAAGTCACCCCCGAGGGCATGAAGTTGCGCCGGCTTCATGACTTGGTGTTGGTGCGTGAACAAACGCCCATGTTTGTCCTGAGTTGGACCTTGATGCATGTGATCGACGAAAACAGCCCCTTGCGTCACCTGAGCGCCGAGGAGCTGGCCTCGCCCAAGACCCTGCTGGTGCTGAGCTTGTCAGGCACCGACGAAACCACCAGCCACAACCTGCAAACCCGGCAGGTCTATTCGGGTCAACAGATTCGCCGCAACCACGCTTACCGGGATCTGGTCCACACCGACGCCGACGGGCAGGACCATGTGGACTACCAGCGCATTGACGACACCTATGCGCTGGATGAAAAACTCGGCGCGACTGGGCCTTAAAACGGCATTTTTCCCATGCCGCCCAGGCCCTTCATGCCACCCATTTTTTTCATCATCTTCATCAAACCGCCGCCACTCATTTTTTTCATCATGGTTTGCATTTGCTCAAACTCATTGAGCAGGCGGTTCACGTCTTGCACCTGAACCCCCGCCCCTGCAGCGATGCGGCGTTTGCGGGTGGCTTTGATCAAATCGGGTTTGCGCCGCTCCAAGGCGGTCATGCTGCAAATGATGCCTTCTTTGCGGCGGATGTCGCGCTCGGCCTTGTTCATGTCCATTTGACCTGCTTTGGCCGCCAATTGGCTGGGCAGTTTTTCGAGCAAACTGGACAAGCCGCCCATTTGCTTCATCTGCTGGATTTGCGACAAAAAATCATTCAGGTCAAAACCCGACCCGCTCTTCATCTTGGCGGCCAGTTTCTCGGCCGCCTGCAGGTCCACGCCTGCGGTGACCTGCTCGACCAGGGCCACAATGTCACCCATGCCCAAAACCCGCCCAGCATGGCGTTCGGCATCGAACACCTCCAGACCATCGAGCTTTTCAGAAGTCCCGGCAAACTTGATGGGCGCTCCCGTGATCTGACGCACCGACAAGGCCGCCCCACCCCGCGAGTCGCCGTCCAATTTGGTCAACACAATGCCGGTCAGCGGCAAGGCCTCCTTGAAAGCCCGTGCGGTGTTGATGGCGTCCTGGCCCTGCATGGCATCGACCACGAACAGGGTTTCCACCGGATGGAGCACCGCGTGCAGTTCTTTGATTTCTGCCATCAGGGCCTCGTCAATCGCCAAACGGCCGGCCGTGTCCACCAACAAGACATCAAAGAAATGCTTCTTGGCGTAATCCAGCGCCGCCAAGGCAATGTCATGGGGTTTTTGCGAAGGGTCGCTGGGGAACCATTCGGCACCGGCCTGGGCGGTCACGGTCTTCAACTGTTCAATCGCCGCCGG
>CAIUTG010000061.1 GCA_903902035.1 uncultured Curvibacter sp.
AAGCCGCTGCGCCTAAAAAGGCCGCCCCCAAGAAAGCCGCTGCGCCTAAAAAAGCCGCTGCACCTAAAAAGGCTGCTGCCAAAAAGGCCACCAAGAAAGCGGCAGCTCCAGCTGCCCCTGCCCCTGCTGCGCCTGCTGCACAGACCACACTCAACCCCCAAGCCGCCTGGCCCTTCCCCACAGGAAGCAAGCCTTAAGTTGCTTTGGGCACGTCAGTGTCTCAAGCCCGACGCCTCACGGCCTCGGGCTTTTTTTTGGCCCAACGGGGCGGGGCGCTCAGGGTTGAAAATCGAGCTGGTAGTTTTGCGGTCCCCGCTGCGCAATTTTGAGGGACGCCACCCGGTTACCCAATTCGGCACAGCGCACCAAATCCCAACCTTGCTCCAGACCGAACAGCAAGGCCCCGCGCCAGGCATCGCCGCAGCCCGTGGGATCGACCACCTGGGCCGCCAGCACAGGCGGCACATGGGTTTTTTGCCCCGCCACCCACACCTCAGCGCCCTGTGCGCCCAGGGTAATGACCAAGCCCTTGACCTGGTGTGAAATTTCCGTCGGCGTCCACCCCGTGCGATCGCACAGCATCTTGCCTTCGTAATCATTCACCGTGACCCAGCTCGCCTGCTCAATGAAACGCCTCAGCTCGGCCCCATCAAACATGGGCAGGCCTTGACCTGGGTCGAACACAAAAGGCACCCCCGCCGCCACCAATTGCTCAGCATGCTCGATCATGGCTTGACGCCCATCGGGTGAGATGATGGCCAAACGCACCTGGGCCTGCTTCGCCAGGTCGGGTTCAATGGCATGACAGTGGGCCTGCCCCATGGCGCCAGGGTGAAAGGCGGTGATCTGGTTGTTGTCATGGTCGGTCATGATCATCGCCAAGGCGGTGAACTCCTCTGCGAGTTCATGGACGCGTTCACACGAGATCCCCAAATCTGCCAAGCGCTTCAAATAGGGCCCGCCATCCTTGCCCAAGGTGGCCTGGATCAAGGGCTGGCCCCCCAAGAGCTTCAAGCTGTAAGCGATGTTGCCCGCGCAGCCGCCGAAATCGCGGCGCAGGGTGGGCACCAAGAAAGCCACATTCAAAATATGCAGCTGATCTGGCAAGATTTGCTCTGCAAATCGCCCCTCAAAATTCATGATGGTGTCAAAGGCCAAAGAGCCACAAATCAGGGCTGCCATACGAAACTCCGGGGGGTTGATTTCAGGGATAAAAAGCGACCAGGCTGTAGCCCATGACCCGATCGTTCAGGCTGTCGTCCAGCAGCAGCTTGTGCTGGATGGGCCAATCGCTCCCCGCGCGGATCACGGTCGGCGCTGCCAGCTCCTGGGCCAAAAAGACGTGCCGCAAGACAACCTGGTTTTGCGCGTCGGTCAAGGTCAACTCCAACGCTGGTGCCGCCAGGGGCGCCCCGGCCGAGTTGTGCACGGTGGCCGACAACTCATACACACTGCCTTTGACCTTGTTGAAGGCCGAGTCGTTCAGCTGAATCAGGTCGGCCCGTTTCCAGTGATCCACTTGACAATGAAAGGGCTCACACAAAATCTGCACCCAGGGTTTGACACTGGGCTCCATGGCGACAAACCGATTGCGCTCGGCCAGCAAGACTTGCCAAGCCAAGGCCAACAACAGCACCAAGGCGAGCAGGCTTAGAGTCGCGCCCCAGAGCGCTTGCGCCCAGGCCGGCAGGGTGCTGTCCTGGGCGTTGCTGTCACTCATGCTGGGTGCCCCGTCATCAAAACCCAGCCCTCTTGCTCATCGGCCACGGACAAGGCCAGATAAGGGGCATAGGCCTGCTTCAATTCGTCGGCTTGACGCGCCAAAATGCCCGCCAGCACCAAATGGCCACCCGCCGCGACATGCGCGCACAGCAAGGGGGCCAAGACCTTCAAGGGCGTGGCCAAGATGTTGGCCAGAACCGTGTCATAAACCCCTTGGGCCAGGTCCGGCAAACCGGTCTTCAGGCTCACATGGTTGGTCTGGGCATTCAAGACCGTGGCTTGCACGGCAGCAGGATCGATGTCCACCGCATCCACCTCGTGCGCGCCAAATTTGGCCGCCCCAATCGCCAAGATGCCCGAACCACAACCATAGTCCAACACCCGCCCGAGGGATGGCGCGGCTGCCACCCATTGCAAACACATGCGGGTCGTGGGGTGGGTGCCTGTGCCGAAGGCCAGACCGGGGTCCAGCCGAATCACCGCTTGCGCTTGGGCAGGGGGTTCGTGCCAGCTGGGGACAATCCAGAAACTGGGGGTGATGGGCACCGGCGCAAACTGGGATTGGGTCAAACGAACCCAGTCTTG
>CAIUTG010000062.1 GCA_903902035.1 uncultured Curvibacter sp.
ATCCATCGGTTAATTTTACCGATTGTGGAGCTAAAGGGATACCCCGTTAATACATACAGCATCATCGATGCATGCCGACAAAGTAATTACTTTAATTCGTCAGTAAATTGATTGCGGATAAATTTGGTTGCTGTTTTGGTTTATTTCAGGATAATTACTTGGAAATTTTCAAGTGAATTTTTCACACTAAACGGGAAGAACAATTTCGATGTAACTCGCGCCAGTAGGCGGTGTGATAAGGGTGATGAGTCCCTGCATCTCTTGTAGGTGATATTTTGCAAGCATCAATTCAAAATAACCCCTAAGATCAATGTCCTCTAGAGCAACTTTGGATTCGATCAGTTGCTTAAGCTCAGACCCCTGAACTGTTTCGGGAAGTGGCAATTGAAAAGTTAAGTAGGAGTTTTTTGAGGCTTCTGCATGAATACAATAACGTGGGATGAATGAATCATTATGTCCAATGGTAACTGCCATGAAACTCAAAACTTGGTGAAGGATGTTGGCGAGTTTTTCGATATCAATCTGAAGATGCTGGCCGGGCTCAATCTGTCCTCTGGACTCAAATGAAATATCATATATTTTTTCAAAAGTCTTGAAAGAGGTATTTAGCTTCGCGGTTAATTCGGTTAGCGGGAAACTTGAAAAATCCAGAGCCAACTTGCCCTGTATCAATTCATCAAGAGTCATTGCGCGATCCGTCATGTTTTTTAATAAAACTGTATGATCGCTTATTGATTTTGCTGATATTAATGTCAACTCCTCGTTGGACTGGTTTTCGATGAAATTCGCATTCTGTTCAATTTGAGAAAGTTGATTTTTGTTTTGGGTGGATAACTTGTTCAATAAGGATGTGTAAAAATATTTCAGTGAACCAATGTGATTCTCTTCAATCGTTAGTCTTGAATTGATGGTGGAGTATGCAAGCAGAAGGCGATCGAAGAGGATGGTTGCCAGGGTAATTATTAAAATAATTATTCCTCCGAAATATAGCTGCTTATTCCTGATTAAACTCAAGGATTGTAAGTAGTCAGCTTTTGCCGCACCTACCAAGACTATGAGGTTGCTATTGTCTAGGTGTTCAAAGGTGTAATAACGGTCTACTTGGTCAAAGTCCAATTGAAATGCCTCAGAGCTCAAAGTGTTTGCTCCCCACTCTTTGGGGAGATTCACTTGTTTGACTGAGTCATCTATGTAGTCGCGGCCGTTTGCTTTTAGTGTTCGAATTTGGCCTTGGGTATCCATGAGGGCGATCAGACTATTTTCTCCAAAACTCAACTTATCGAAGTATGAAATAATTATTTTCGGATCTATCGAAATAACAGCAACCCCATTGAATTCGCCACTAGGGTTTACAATTTTGCGGGTAATTTGAATTGACCATTTGTTGCTTGCCCGGCCTAAGACAGGCTTGCTGAAAAATAACTGATATTGAAAACCGTTCTTATGTGCTTTAAAATGCTCTCGATCTGAAAGGTCTATTCTTTTTTGATTTCTAAGATTGGAATAGATGTAAATTCCATTTTTATCAATGATTCCGGCTTGGTTGAAGTTGTTTGAATTGAGAATTCCACTTTGAAAATATTCATCCAGTAGTTTTTCATTAAAAGGTCCTTTTAGCTCCCTATGAAATTTTAATGTTTTTAATATTTCATCTGAGGTGTCGATAAGTGATTGAACTTGAGATTTGGTGGATTGTGCGGCGGCTTGTATCTTTAAGTTCAAATTTGATTTAATGGTGCGTTCAATAAATTTAAAATCGTAGATAAACCACGTTCCTATCATTGCAATAAGCAATGCATATAAGGACCAAAGGACGAATCGTTTGTTTTTAAGTGTCACTTGATTTCTAATTTTTCAATTGAATTGATTCGGTACTGATGAGTTTGCGGGTAACTGCAAAATTTGGATCAGCACCTAATTTTGCCACTTGGGCTGCAGAGAGAAAATTCTTTCCAAAAAACGCAAGTGTTGAATTATTCAAGCGGCAATTGTTTGCCGCATGCATAAAGCCTCGATGTTGATGCCGCGAAGTCATGCTTTGGTGTCAGCTCAAGAAAAATGTACCCTCGGGTACGGCTCAATTTTTCGTAAAATTCTGTTGTCCCGAAGTGTATTGTTTTATGAACCTTTTGTGTGGTTTCATCAAGTTGCCTCCTCGAGGACCTGGGTTAAGTTCCCCTGAAATTGAATCAGGAAACAGTAGGTCGGACGGCATTGAAAAAATCAAGTTGGCATATACAGTCTGGAAGGGATTCCATGCCAACGCCATCAACCACCTCCAAGCCCAAGGATGCCAGGCTTTTTCGCAACAACCGCAGCCAGGCGGTACGCATTCACGTGGAGTTCGAGTTGACTGGGGAGCGGCTCCAAAGGGGTGGTGACCAGCATCATTGTGACCGCTGAGTTGCGCTGTGACTGCGCCAAGAAGGGCTCATCGAAATTGCTTGCCAGCGTCGAGGTATTGCTGGAAACGATCCCGGTGTTGGCCCTGGAGTCGCCCGCCGAAGTTGAATATGGGCGTATCCGCGCTGAGCTGGAGGCCGCAGGTCAAACCATCGGCATGAACGATCTGCTGATCGCGTCTCACGCGTGTGCGGTGGGGCTCACGCTGGTGACGGACAACACCGGGAAATTGGATCGAATTCAGGGACTTAAGGTGGGTAACTGGCTGAGGGATTGATCGGGCGCGTCTTTGCGCCTTGGTCCATCCATATACTCACCTTATTGCGGTTCCCAGCCAGCGCTCACAGCGGTCTGTGGGTTTGGCTTCTGGGTAGTGACTGATTGGGTATTTTGATCGAGCGTGAACACCCCCTGAAATCTGATCACGCAATGACACGGGCCATGGCACTGGTCACGATCGCTGGAATACGCAGCGAGTGGCCCAACCGATTGATCGGACTGACATCAACGAACAGTACCGACTCAACTTCAAATCCGTTTCTAGGAATTGACCCCAAATTCACAGCTACAGCGCTTAGCCTATGTGCAACGACAGTGCTTGGAGCTTGATGCCCAGCGCAGTCGTGACTTTCAAGATGGTGTCAAAGCTGGGTAGACAGATTAAATAAAAGGGGAGATCCCACGGTTGGTCTCTCTCTGCTCGGCGCCGGAATGCCAGAATGAGTGTCCCCGACAACCCAACATGCTTCCACTGGCCCCGCAATCGTGCGCGCACCTTGAAAAGTTGACCCAACCCGGTAGTCCGATTTTGCGGGACTCACATCACCTTTTGACCTAAGTATTTGGGACGAGATCGTTGGCCGCAGTCAAGTGCCGGGGCAATCCCATACTGTCTCAGCCTGTTGACCGAGTCGAACCATCCAAACTTGTCTCATGCACCTGCGATGGCTTTCGCAGTCACGGACGCTATGTGACCTCTGAGTTATGCACCCGATTCAAAGCTGTCGTATCGCCCCTGCTCGAAGTCAGCAATGCCGACCTTGACCGCACTGCGCAGAGCCTCAAAGCGCGAGGCACCCTCGGCTTCACGTTGCTCCACCATGCGCAGCCCCTCTCGCAAGTCCTCGCTGGCGTTTTGATAACGTCCAGTGCAGACTAGCCGCTCCACGAAGGAGGCCTGGCAGTGGGTCAGAACAACTTTGTGTGTGGCATGCCGACCGCCTCACTAAGATGCGTTGGCAGATTATGCTAATGCGCAACAGCACCGTCAATGATCGATCCACCGGCCAAGTTGTTCAGGGCAAAACGAGCTGTGGATTAAATATACCGGCGGTACTGGGTTACGGGGTCAAGACCAATTTACAAGGGTTTTTGTTTTATAAATCGGTCTTTCCCTCCCTCGAATCACTCAGCCTTGCCTTGGTGGCCAACCTGAAAGATGACATGAACATCAACGCCGACTTCGATCAAAGGGTGGTTGTAGACACCACCCAATTGGCCTGGGTTGACTCCCCCATGGCGGGCGTTCAGCGAAAACCCCTCGACCGGATGGGTGAGGAGGTGGCTCGCGCAACCACCGTGGTTCGCTACCAGGCCAATGCCCAATTTAGCCGGCATGTTCACGATGGGGGCGAAGAAATACTCGTCCTGAGTGGCACCTTCTCGGATGAGCAGGGCGACTACCCTGAGGGCACCTACATCAGAAACCCCCCGAACAGCACCCACCAGCCCTTTTCTGTGTCGGGCTGCACGTTGCTGGTCAAACTGCGTCAATTCCATCCTGAAGACCAAACCAGCTTGCGGATCGACACCAAGAGGGCCGATTGGTATCCGGGCCTCGTGCCGGGCTTGACCGTCATGCCTTTGCATCAATTTGAGGCCGTGAATACGGCCTTGGTGAGGTGGGCACCCAACACCCGTTTCAATGCCCATGTGCATCCAGGGGGTGAAGAAATCTTTGTTCTGGAGGGGGTGTTCTACGACGAACAGGGCCGCTACGCTGCGGGCACCTGGATCAGGAGCCCGCGATTCAGTCAGCACAAGCCGTTCACCAAAGAGGAAGGTGCACTGATCTATGTGAAGACAGGCCATGTCGGCCTTTAACCCGATTAAAGGGGCAAGGACTGCAGGGTTTCGTAGCTCTTTTTGAGCCAGTTCTTGACGCGTTGGCGTTCCAGCAAACCCAGGGCGTCTGCGGAGGCGGTTGGGTGAATGGCGGCCCAGAAGCTGGCATCTTGGCGGTCGATTTTGCGCATGCTGCTCTCTTGCAACTGGCCCAGGCTCACCACATGAGCCCCTTTGGCCAGCGCTTTTTGAAGTGCGTCGGAGCGGTCAAGTTGCGAAAAATCGCTGCCTCGGCCCAGGTTCTTGACCACCACATAGTTGGGGCCGTCGCCATAAGTGTCGATCAGGCGGTCCAGCAGGTCGACCGAGTCTTTGCCAGCGTCGGCCACATGCCAAAAATTAACGGTCACGCCCATCTCGGCCATGACGTCAAAGAGTTCGGACTCGTGAATCCACCGCGCCACGGGGGCCGAGGTTTGTGCGGCCAGGTCCACGATCACATTGGGCGGGGCCTCGCCCTGGACATCGGCCAGCGCCTGCGCAATGGCGTCCAGGCCTTCAAAGCTGTCCACAATAACGGGCGATGCGTAGTCTCGATAGAACCGGGTGAAGGTGGTGTGCGAGCGGTCAGTGTCAAAGCCGGTAAAGGGCAATTGTTTGTCGATGAAATACTGGGCCAAAACCCGTGCGACAACCGATTTGCCGACGCCGCCTTTTTCGCCGCCAATGAAATTAAGTGAACTCATGTGTGCCTAAGTGAGTGGAGAAGTTGGATGGATCATAGGTCGTGTCTGGCCGACACGACTTGAAAAAGCTAATGGGACGCTGACTTGTGCATCAAGCGCCACAGCAGTGGGCCCAGTAAAAGCAGGATGGCGCCTGCTGAGATGGATAAAGTGGCCAAAGTGGGATAAAGCGGCAAGGAAACCTTTGTAAGCAAAGACTCCATCGCGCCCGCCAGGTAATTGGCAAAGGCACTGGACAAAAACCACACCCCCATTAACAACGAAGCCACTTTGATGGGGGCCAAACGCGAGACCATGGACAAGCCGACCGGCGAGAGCATCAATTCGCCCCAGGTGTGAATGGCATAAACGCCCACCAACCACCAGGGCGAAACCAGCCCCGTTTGGTCAGCGATGGTTTGCGCCTGGGCCATTAAAACGAATCCCAGGCCGAGGACGATCATTCCCAAAGCCTGTTTGGTAATGTCGGTGATGGCGTATCGGCTTTGGTCCAGGCGCGTCCAGAGGATGGAGAACAGGGGCGCAAACAGCACGATGACGGCCGGATTGATGGCCTGAAAAGCAGAGGCCGGAATGAGATGGCCAAGCACTTCGCGCTGGGTTTTTTCGGCGGCAAACAGCGTCATCGTGCCGCCGGCCTGCTCAAAGCCAGTCCAGAAAATGATCACAAAAACCATGACAATCACGATCCCCAGCACGCGTCCCCATTCGGCTTTGGAAAGGGGCGGGGACGCTTGAACTGAGGTGCCAAGTTGGGCGCAACGGCGTTGATAAAGCCACCTGCCGAGCCCTGCAACCGAGAGGGCCAGGAGGGCGACCGCCCCTTGCTCCCCCAGCGTTAAAGTCCCCCCAAAACCTTTTAGAAATGGCCATGAAATCACGCCAGCCCAGATCATTCCGGCTGCACCCAATGCCCATTGCCCCACCACCCGATAGTCATGGGCCGTTAACTTCAGCTGGTCGCCCCTGAGTCCCGCCTGGCCCAACCTGTGCTGACCCCAGACGAATTGAAGCAGGCCCAGCCCCATGCCAACGCCTGCACAAGCAAAGCCGTAATGCCATCCGACCAACTCGCCCACGGTGCCCGCCACCAAGGGGGCCAAGAATGCGCCCAAGTTGATGCCCATGTAAAAAATCGAATACCCACCGGAGCGCCTCGGGTCGTCCGGTCCGTCATACAAATCACCCACCAAGGACGCGGTATTGGGTTTGAAAAAACCGTTGCCAACAATCAGCAAACCCAATGCAACAAAGAGCAAGGGCTCAAATGCCATGGCAAAGTGCCCCAGCATCATGAGCACGCCACCGATCAGCAGCGCTCGCCGTTTGCCCAGGTAGCGATCGGCCAATGCCCCACCCAGCATGGGGGTCAGATAGACCAGCCCTGTGTAGGTGCCGTACAAGGCCAGGGCATCGGCGCGCTCGTAATGCAAGGCATTCACCACATAGAGGACGAGCAAGGCGCGCATCCCGTAGTAGCTGAACCTTTCCCACATTTCAGTGAAAAAGATAACCCGCAAGCCCTTGGGTTGCGAAACCGATGGCGTTTCAATGGCATTCATGGGGTAGAGGCCTTTTACCTTTTAGTTTGTGGTTTTTGATGAGTGCTTGGTCTGCGCCATGCGTTGCGCGCGGTAAATGCCCGTGTGACCCGAAAACAGGTAACTCACCACACAGGCCAAGGCGGCGTAGAGGCCCACTTCGGAGCCGAACAGCTCCATTGCCATCAAAGTGGAGGCAATGGGGGTGTTGGCCGCGCCCGCAAACACAGCAACAAAGCCGACCCCGGCGAGCAAGGGGAAGGGTAGATTCAAAAGGGGGGCCAGCGCATTGCCCAGCGTGGCACCGATGAAGAAAAGGGGCGTGACTTCGCCGCCTTTGAAGCCGCTGCCCAGCGAGGCGATGGTGAACACCATTTTGGCGGCAAAGTCATACGGTGCCAGTGGCTGTTGAAAGGCTTCCACAATGGTGGGAATGCCCAAACCAATGAAGCGGTCCGCGCTGAAAAGCCACACCGCTCCCGCCACCACGACCCCGCCCACCAAAGGGCGCAAGGGCGCATAAGCCATGCGCCTCTTCATCCAGGCGCCCAAGCCATGCGTGGCGCCTGCAAACACTTTGCCGATGAGCCCAAACAAGGCACCTGCTAAAACCATCGCCAACAGCGGCCAGGCCGAGATGGGTGGCACGAAAGGAATGGCGTAATGCGTGTGGTGAACGCCCCACAGCAAGCCGACTTGGTCCGCCAGAATGGCCGCCACCACACAAGGAAAAATGGCGTCATAGCGCATGCGGCCAATCGCCAACACCTCCAGCCCGAACACCGCGCCGGCCAAGGGGGTGCCAAAGACCGAGGCAAAACCCGCACTGATCCCGGCCATCAGCAGGATGCGGCGGTCTTCATTCTTGAGCTTGAGCAGGTGGGTGAGCTGGTCTGCCAGGGCCCCGCCCATCTGCACCGCAGTGCCTTCGCGACCGACTGAGGCACCGAACAGGTGCGACACGATGGTGCCGCCCAGCACCAGCGGGGCCATGCGCAGCGGAACGACCTTTTGGGGGTCGTGAATTTCTTCAATCAGCAGGTTGTTGCCGGCTTCAACGGATTGACCAAACCGCAAATAAAGCCAACCCACCACAAAGCCAGCCACAGGCAAGAATGCGATCAGCCAGCGGTGCGCGACGCGGGTGTTGGTCGCCCAGTCCAGGGCAAACAAGAAAAAAGCCGAGGCTGAGCCGGCCAACGCGGCGATGGTGCAGGCCAGCAAGAGCCACTTGCCGAGGTAGAGGAATAAGTCAATCTGTTCGGAGCGTTTGACGTATTTCATGTCTTGACGGTCGGATTTATCATGGGCGCAGAAGTCAAATGCTTGAACAAATGAAGGTTGAGTAAAACATGAAACGGTTTCAGTTCTGGGGTGCTGGTGTCAGTTTGTCATTATTGGCGATCTGCTCGTCGATTGACGCCAAACCCGTTAATCCTTTTGAGCGGGTCAGCACGCTGCCCTATGCGTTGCCAGATTTTGCACACATTCAAGACACCGATTTCATGCCCGCCTTCAAACAAGGCATGGCCGAACAGCTCAAAGAGGTGACACTGATTGCCAATCAACCCAGTGCGCCGACTTTTGACAACACGGTGCTGGCCCTGGAGCGTTCGGGCGCCATGCTGCAACGGGTGAGCAGTGTCTTTTTCAATTTGGTCGTTTCCGATGGCAATCCGGCCAGACAAAAAATTGAGCAAAGCATTTCCCCCCAATTGGCCGCGCACCAGGATGCGATTCAACTCAACCCCCGCTTGTTTGCGCGCATCAAGGCGCTTTATCAGCAGCGCGATGCTTTGGGCCTGGACCCCGAATCCCGGCAGTTGCTCCAGCGCACCTACACCCAGTTTGTGCTGGCGGGTGCCCAGCTGAGCGAGCCTGAAAAAAAGCAACTCAAGGTCATCAATGAACAACTTTCCAAGGCGGCCACCCAGTTCCGCTTGAACGTGCTCAAGGCCACCCAGGCTGGCGCCGTGGTGGTTAGCGATAAAACCCAATTGGCGGGGCTTTCCGATGCCGAAATGGGTGCCGCTGAGTCTGCGGCCCAATCTCGGGGCTTGCAGGGAAAGTATGTGTTGACTTTGCAAAACACCAGCACCCAGCCGCTCCTGGCCAAATTGCAAAATCGGGACCTGCGTGAAAAGCTGTATCGGGCCTCGGTTGACCGTGGCTGGTCAGGCCCTTACGACAACCGCACGGTGTTGGTGCAAATCATGCGTTTGCGCAATCAACGCGCCAAGTTGCTGGGATTTGCCACACCCGCGGATGAGATTCTGACCGACACCAGCGCCAAAACCCCACAAGCGGTGAATGCCATGTTGAGCCAGATCGCGCCTTTGGCCCTGAAGGCGGCGCGCCAGGAGGGGGCCGAGATTCAGGCACGCATGGCCGATGTCAAGTTGGCGGCTTGGGATTGGGATTTTTATGCAGACCAAATCCTGACGCAAAAATACGCCGTTGATCCCAACCAGGTCAAGCCCTATTTTGAGTTGAACCGGGTCTTGGTGGATGGTGTCTTTTATGCGGCTCAGCAATTGTTTGGTTTGAGTTTCAAAGAACGCAGCGACTTGAAGGCTTACCGACCGGATGTGCGGGTGTTTGAAGTGTTTGACACCGACGGTTCCGGCCTGGGTTTGTTTTTGTTTGACCCCTTTGCCCGAGACAACAAGCAAGGGGGGGCTTGGATGGAAACCTTTGTGGATCAATCCACCCTGTTTCAAACCCGGCCTGTGGTGGTGAATAATTTGAACATTCCCTACCCGGGGCCAGGGTTGCCGGTTTTGCTGACCTTTGACGAAGTGACCACCTTGTTCCATGAGTTTGGTCATGGCTTGCACGGCCTGCTTTCCCATGTTCGGTACGCCTCACTCTCTGGCATTCATGTGCCCCCTGACTTTGGAGAATACCCTTCACAGTACAACGAGATGTGGGCGCGTGAGCCCGAGGTGGTCGCTCATTTTGCGCACCACTATCAAACGGGTGAAGCCTTGCCGACCGATGTGCTGGAGCGGGTCATTCAGGCGCAAAAATTCAACCAGGGTTTTGCCACCACCTCTTATGTGGCGGCGGCCACATTGGACCAAGCCTGGCACCAACTACCCGCCTCACAATTGCCGCGACCCGATCAGGTCATGGCTTTTGAAAACCGGGTTTTGCAGGAGGCCGGGTTTGACTATGCCCCCGTGACCGTGCGCTATCGGTCGCCTTATTTCCTGCACATTTTCAGCAACGGCTATTCAGCCAGTTATTACGCATATTTGTGGAGTGAGGTGCTGGCGCGTGACACTGGCGAGTGGCTGCACGCTCACGGCGGTTTGACTCGGGCCAATGGCGAGGTGCTGCGGGCCAAGATTCTGTCGCGCGGACGCAGTCAGGAGCCCAACGACCTGTTCGAGTCGTTCTATGGTGCCCCACCCAATGGAGAAGCTTTGCTGGAATACCGGGGATTGAAATGAGGCTGGCGCTGGTTTGAAGGCGCCAGTCGGCCAGGAGACTCGAATCCCTTGACCGCACCCGTCATATCGGACAAGATGCTGGGCAAACAAAATAGGCTGAACTCGGCCAGAACCTAAATAGAAAATCAGGAGACAAACGATGCGCATCCAATTCACGCTCGGTATCGTGGCCGCCACGCTGGGACTGCTGACTTCGGCTGGGGCGCAGACCCCCAACCCCCGTGACGCCGTTGCCGAGAGCATGGGCTTTAGCACCCCTTACGGCGCCCCGATCTCGCTGGAGCGAGCAGATGCAGCCATCAATGCGGCCGTTGCCGAGGGCTTGAAGCACCATTGGCCCGTGAACATTGCCGTGGTGGATTCAGGGGGCAATTTGCTGGCCTTCAAGCGCATGGATGGGGCCCAGCTGGGCTCGATCCAGGTGTCTCAGCACAAGGCCCATGCCGCCTTGGCATTCCGACGCGAAACCAAAGTTTTTGAAAATGCCATTCAAGACGGCAATGTTTACGCCATGACCCTGGATGGGGTCATCGGTTCGCGCGGCGGTATTCCTTTGGTCGCGGATGGCAAAATCATAGGAGCGATAGGGTGTTCGGGCGCTTCGGGCGCTCAGGACGAGGTCATTTGCAAGGCGGGCGCCGCCACAATCAATAACAAATAAAGGAATCAAAATGGAATCAATACGTCGTCATTTGGTCTGGCTGGCGGTCGCCGCGCTCGGGGCCGTTGGTTTGAGCATGGTGGCTCTGGACCGCGGTGAAGCGGTGAGTGCCAGCTGGTTGGTGGTGGCTGCTGTGTGCGTCTACCTGATTGCCTACCGCTATTACAGCTTGTTCATTGCCAACAAGGTGTTGGGTGTTGACGCCACACGACTGACCCCGGCTTGGCGCAAAAACGATGGGCTGGACTACGTGCCCACACAAAAATATGTGTTGTTTGGGCACCATTTTGCCGCGATTGCGGGGGCGGGCCCCTTGGTGGGCCCGGTGTTGGCAGCGCAAATGGGCTATTTGCCAGGCCTGCTGTGGATTTTGGCCGGGGTGGTGTTTGCGGGGGCGGTACAAGACTTCATCGTTTTGTTCATTTCCACACGACGCGATGGACGCTCCCTGGGTGAAATGGTCAAACAGGAAATGGGCAATGTGCCAGGCGTCATTGCCTTGTTTGGTGCCTTCCTGATCATGATCATCATCTTGGCTGTGCTGGCGTTGATCGTGGTGAAGGCCTTGTCCCACTCCCCTTGGGGCACCTTCACGGTGATGGCCACCGTGCCAGTGGCCTTGTTCATGGGTTTTTATGTGCGTTATTTGCGCCCGGGTCGCGTTGGCGAAGTGTCTGTGATTGGCTTTGTTTTGTTGATGTTGTCCATCTACGGAGGGCAGCTCGTGTTCCAAAGCCCAACCTGGTCGCCGTATTTTGATTTTGGCCCGGAAGCGCTGACATGGATTTTGATTGGCTATGGTTTTGTGGCCTCGGTCTTGCCGGTTTGGATGTTGTTGGCCCCGCGTGACTATTTGTCCACCTTTTTGAAAATCGGCACCGTGCTGGCCTTGGCTGTCGGCATCTTCTTGGTCAGCCCGAGCTTGAAAATGCCTGCCTTCACCCAGTTCGCGACACAAAATGGACCGGTTTGGGCGGGCAGTTTGTTCCCCTTCTTGTTCATCACCATTGCCTGTGGCTCGGTCTCGGGCTTCCATGCCTTGATTTCATCAGGCACCACGCCCAAGATGTTGGAAAACGAAAGTCAGGCCCGTTTCATTGGTTATGGCGGCATGTTGGCCGAATCCTTTGTGGCGGTCATGGCGTTGGTGGCGGCCTCGGTGATTGACCCCGGTGTTTATTTCGCAATGAACAGCCCCGCCGCCTTGGTGGGTGCCACGCCCGACGCGGTGGCTCAAACCATTTCAACTTGGGGTTTTGTGGTGACCCCCGATGTGTTGGTGCAAACCGCTCAAGACGTGGGGGAGCACACCATCTTGGCCCGGGCCGGTGGCGCGCCAACCTTGGCTGTGGGGATTGCATTCATCCTGCACCAAGTGGTGGGCGGGAAGGCCTTGATGGCTTTCTGGTACCACTTCGCGATTCTGTTTGAAGCCCTCTTCATTCTGACCGCCGTCGATGCGGGCACCCGCACCGGGCGATTCATGTTGCAAGACTTGTTGGGCACTTTTGTGCCCAGTCTGAAGCGCACCGAAGGTTGGGGCGGCAATTTGGTGGCCACTGCATTGACGGTCGGCGCTTGGGGCTATTTCGTCATGCAAGGCGTCCAAGACCCCTTGGGGGGCATCAACACCTTGTGGCCACTGTTCGGCATTTCCAACCAAATGCTGGCTGCCGTGGCCCTGATGTTGTGCACCGTGATTCTGTTCAAGATGAAGCGCCAACGGTTCGCTTGGGTCACCATGCTGCCCTCCGCCTGGTTGCTGATTTGCACCTTGTCTGCGGGTTGGCTGAAGATCTTCTCGTCCGACGTCAAGGTGGGCTTTTTGTCCCACGCCGACAAGTTCTCCAATGCCTTGGCACAAGGTCAGATCCTGGCCCCCGCCAAATCCAGCGAAGCCATGGCCCGCGTGGTGTTCAATGACCGCCTGGATGCTTGTCTGTGTGCCTTGTTCATGTTTGTGGTGGTCAGCGTGTTGTTCTATGCCGTCAAAGTATGTCGGCAGTCCCTGCATACGAAGACAGTCAACACCACCGAAGTGCCTTATCAACCCTTGACCAGCGCTGCGCAAGCCGCGTTGGGGCATTGAGAGTGCGATGACAGACCCCACCATTCACCCCTTTGAAAGAGTGGGGCAAGCCGCCAAGCAGTTGCAGGAGACGGGGCGCTATGTCGCCCAGGCTTTTTCGCAATCGTTTTGTTTGATGGTGGGCCTGCCGAGCTACGAGGCCTATGTTGAGCACCGCCTGCAAACCCACCCCGATGAGCCCGTGATGAGTTACGAGGCGTTTTTCAAAGAACGCCAGGAAGCTCGTTACGGCGGTCGGGGCAAGGGTGGGGGCTGCTGTTGAAGCGCTTGCCTCAGGAGGGCGCCACGGCCGAGAGTGCCTGGCTTTGATCGCTGCGCTTCAAGGGCAACACCACCTTGAAGCACGTCCCATAGCCCACCACGCTTGAGACCATGATGCGCCCCCGATGCCGTTCGATGATGCCAAAGGAAATTGACAGGCCAAGGCCGGTCCCCACCCCAATCGATTTGGTTGTGAAAAAGGGGTTGAAAATCTTTTTCAGGTTCTCATCTGCGATGCCGACCCCGCTGTCTTCCACCTCCAGCCAGATGTAATTGCCGAGCTCAGAAGCCCCCGTTCTGACTTCAATGCGGCCGCGTTGGTCGGGCTTCTTGGCTTGGCTGGCGTTGACCACCAAGTTCAGCACGACCTGGTTGATCTGACTGGGGATGCATTCAACCGGCGGAATATCGGTGAGGTGGAACACCAGGTCGGTGTTGTTTTTGATTTCATTGCTGATGATGTTCAGGGCTGACCTGATGGATTGATTCAGGTCGATGCAGCTCCATTGGGAACCATCGTCCGAGCGTGAAAACACCTTCAAGTCTTGCACAATGGCCTTGACTCGCGCGACGCCCGACAAGGACTCTGCGATCAAATGACCCAGGTCTTGTTGGATGAACCCAAAATTCAGTTTTTTCTCCAAGGTCTGCCAATCCAGCCGGGCCTGTTCGAGCAGTGCGCGTTGCTGAGTCAGGAGCTTTTCATAAATCTGGATGTATTGGCTCAGTGTGGACAGATTGGCCGCGATGTAGGCAATCGGGTTGTTGATTTCATGGGCCAAGCCGGCTGACAACTGGCCCAATGAGGCGAGTTTTTCGGTTTGCGTCAGTCGGTTGAGCAATTCCAATTCTTTCTCGTTGGCGGCTTCGATTTCTTGGTTGCGGGCGCTCAAGACGGCATTGGCCAATTGCGCTTGGCGAACCCGATAGATCCAGCTCAAGATCAGGCCCACAATCAGCGCACTGGCAATCAAGCCAAACGAGATAAAAGAGTGGGCGCTGCTGTCAAAAGGGGCCAGGACATCGCTCATCAACTCCCCGGTAATGACCAGCAGGGGTTGTTGAGGCACCCGTTGAAAGGCATAGAGTCGCCGTTTGTGATCGAACAATTCGTCGGTGATCCAATAGCCGCTGTTGAGCGAACCGATTTCCGCCGGAATGTTGATTCGGAAGCTGGCCTCCAGATTGCGTTTATCCATCACATAGCGCAGGGCTCGGACGCCTCCATCCAGGCCCACCACCGCGGTCAGACCATCTTTTCCAATGGAAAGTTCTTGGAAAAAATCATTCAATAAATTGGGGTCAAACGAGACATTGGCCACGCCCAGGAAATGCCCGTCGGGGCTATTCAAACGGCGGGTCAAGGGGGCTGACCAATGAAAATGGGTGCGTCCAACCAAAGGTTCGCTCAAATAGCTGTCGTTGTTTGAATGGTGTTGGTGGAATTGAAAATACGCTCGGTCTGTCACATCAACGGTGGTGCTGCTGGGCTTGAGCAGGTTTTTGAAACGCCCCTGTTGATCCACAATGCCGTAGGCATAGATCAAATTCAAATCCAAGGGGGCGACCAGGTTGGTGTTGAAGTAATGCTTGATGTCGTCATGGTCAACCGCATTGGCTTCGCTCAGGTATTTGACCAGCCGCAAAATTTGGTCCAATCGGGCCAAGGTGTCGACCACATGACCTGAAAACAATTGCGTCACGCTGACCAGATAGTTTCTGGCTTTTTCGCTGGCCTCGGCTTTTTCCCGTTGGATCTGGCTGATCACAAAAAACCAGATCAGAACCAGCAGGCTGAGTCCAACCAGGACAATGCCCAGATGGGTCTTGTTTGCGCGGTGCCAGATTTTCATGTGCGGGGGGCCTTGGGGGTCAAGCTGGTTGCGCGGCGATCCACTCTTTTTGCAGCACGCTCGAAAAATGTGGGACGACGGTTGAGCTGAAGCGCCTGTTTTGCTCGTTGACGATGTATTGCAATGCTTCCTTGGGGGAATAGGCCTGGGCGCGAGTTTCCCCGCCAATCAACTCAAAATAAGCCTCGACCACCGCCACAATGCGAGTTCCCAGGGAGAGCTCCTGGCCCAGGGTGCCGCGTGGGTAGCAGTAGCCGTCGATCTGCTCATGGTGGCCCG